>JAYVSV010000047.1:0-151366 GCA_043775015.1 Verrucomicrobiota bacterium | reverse complement strand
AGGCTTGGCTGGTAGGCATGGCTGAGAATAATCCACCGCCGTTTTCCCAGCTACAATTTCCTTTCAGATTTTTCTTGTTTTAGTTTCCGGAGGTGCCCTTCTGAAAAACCGGCATAACCTTGGCTTCGGCTCCATAAACATTCGCACCATCCTGCGGCTAACAATAGTTCTGGCCTGGGCGCTCGCTTTCCCCGCGCGGGCTGCGGTCACGGTGGTGAGTTATTACCCGCTGGGAGAAATTGAGCCGGGCGTCGCCTCGGGCGTCGTCATCACCAATGTCTTCGACAGTGTCGGCACCAATCCTTTGACGATGGTTGGATCACCGGTGTGGACGAACCACGTTTCCGCAGAAGCCGCGGCCCGGACGGACAGCGCCTGGTCGGCCTTCTTCGTGGGAGGCCAATATGGCACCAACGGAATCCTGAGCACCGCCACGGATAATTTCGGCATCGAAGCCTGGGTGAAAGCGACGAGCACCAACGGCAACGAATGTGTCGCCTTCAATGGCGTTACCTCTGCCAATGGCTGGGGACTCTATCGCGCGGGTGGCAATTTCCAAGCGCTGTATGGGTCGGTGGGCTTGTTCGGATCCGTGCCTGTCACGCTCAATCAATGGACGCATCTGGCGCTGGTGCGCAATGGCGGCGTCGGGACGTTCTACGTCAACGGCGCGGCAGCGGGCACGCTGGGCATCACCCCGAATGTGGCCACCGGCCGGTTCGCCATCGGCTCGGCCCCTCAGCCGCTCGGGACGGAAACCTGGGAAGGGTTTCTGGACAACGTACGCGTCTTCACCTTTGCTCCGGGACAATTCACCACCAACGACCTTTTGTGGAACAAAGCGTCGGCCTTCGCGCCGGTCGTCGCCACGCTGCCGGCCACGAGCGTCAGCAATGCCAATGCGGTGCTCAATGCTTCGGTAAATCCCGGCGGCGGGGGGAGGGCTGCCGCGTGGTTCGAGTGGGGCAGTTCCAGCTTTAATTACTCGCAGCAAACCACGCCCATATCGGTGGGCAACGGCACGGGAACGTTGGCAGTGAGCGATAACCTGCCCGGCCTCACCCCCGGCGTCGTCTACCATTGCCGTGCGGTGGCCTCGAACGTGGTGGGCGTCGCGCGCGGAAACGATGTCGTGTTCGGCTCGCCCGCCATTACGCTCAACGGCGGTGCGGTGGTCACCAATGAATGTCACTACCCTTTTACCGATCCCGGCGCAACGGCTTCCTGGCCACTGCTCGCGATTGCCGCGGGAGGTGCTGACAGTCTGGCGCTGCGGAGCGACCGGAAGGTCATCGCGTGGGGCTACAATGTTTACGGCCAAGCGACCGTGCCTGCGGGGTTGATCAACGTGGTGGCCATCGCTGCGGGAACTAGTCACAATCTGGCGTTGCGGAGCGTCGGGACGGTCGTCGCGTGGGGCTTGAATGATAATGGCCAAACAAACGTGCCGGCGGGGTTGACCAACGTGGTGGCCATGGCCGGGGGAAATGGTCACAGTCTGGCGTTGCGGAGCGACGGGACCGTCGTCGCGTGGGGCTGGAATGGTTATAGCCAAACGAACGTGCCGGCGGGGTTGACCAACGTGGCGGCCATCGCGGGGGGATATGCTCACAGTCTGGCGCTGCGGAGCAATGGGACGGTCGTCGCTTGGGGCTACAATGCTTATGGTCAGACGAACGTTCCGACGGGGTTGACCAACGTGGTGGCCATCGCTGGAGAAACTTATCACAATTTGGCGTTGCGGAGTGACGGGACGATCATCGCTTGGGGCGACAATGCTTTTGGCAAAACGAACGTTCCGGCGGGGTTGAGCAACGTAGTAGCCATCGCCGGGAGAGGTGAGCACAATCTGGCGCTGCGGAGCGACGGCACGGTCGTCGCGTGGGGCAAGAATGATTATGGCCAAACAAACGTTCCGGCGGGGTTAACCAACGTGGTGGCCATCTCTGGAGGAGGTATTCACAGCCTGGCGCTGAAGAGCGACGGCACGATCGTCGGCTGGGGTGATAACAGCGTGGGCCAGTTGAACACCCCACCGGGCGTAAATTCGCTCGCTGTTACCGCGAGCGGCAGCGTAGATACAAACCCGCCCGGCAGTTATGGGATCACTTACAGCGTCACGAATGTCCTCGGCGGCCTGGCCACCACCACTCGCACGATCATCGTGGCCGACACCCTCCCGCCCATCGTCACGTTGAATGGCAGCAATCCAATTCTCATCACCAACATCGCCAACCTCATCTGGGTGGACCCCGGCGCGACGGCGCTGGATCTTTGCGGCGGAACCCTCTCCGTGATCGCCAGCAACAACGTGAATGTGAATTTTCCCGGCGCTTACGCCATCACCTACCGCGCCACCGACGCCAGCGGCAACACCGGCGTTGCCACTCGCACCGTGGCCGTCACCCTGCCGGCCGCCGCGCCCGGCGATCAAAACGGCGACGGCCTCGTGAGCCAGTCGGAGATCGACGCGGTCTATGCGCGCTACGTGACGAACAGCCCGTGGCTTTACATGACGAATGTCGCCGGCCTGGGTGGGACGAACGTGAGTTTTGCGCTCTCCAACTCCGTTCTCGGCGCTTACACGGTGGAATACACCACGAACCTGACGCATTGGTTGCCCCTCGGCCCGGCCACCCCCCGGTATCTTTTTACCGACACCAATGCCCCCGGAGGGCCGCAACGTTCCTATCGCCTGCGCTACCCTTGATTGGATTCTGACCCAAGGCTTTCCCCGCCAGCAGGCGTCAGCCCTGCCGACCTCGCTGCGAGAGGAGCAGCGCCATCGGCGCGGCGATGATCGGCTGGTATGGCTGCGCGATGCTCTGCTATCCCGCGCCAGCGGGACCCAAGGAACACCTCGGCCTGCCGAACAAGAAGGACGTGAAAGACGGCGTCATCGCCTACAAAATCGCCGCGCACGCCGCCGACCTCGCCAAAGGCCATCCAGGCGGGCAATACCGCGACAACGCGCTTTCAAAAGCCCGATTCGAGTTCCGGTGGGAAGACCAGTTTAACCTCTCGCTTGATCCGGTGACGGCCAGGGAATTCCATGATGAAACGCTGCCGCAAGCAGGAGCGAAGACGGCTCACTTCTGTTCCATGTGCGGGCCACACTTCTGCAGCATGAAAATTACGGAGGACGTGCGGAAGTATGCGGCAGAACAAGGAATCGCGGAGGAAGAGACGTTGAAGAAAGGTATGGAAGCGAAGTCGAAAGAGTTTGCTGAGAAGGGCGCGGAGGTTTACAGCCCGACCTGACTTGGGCTGCTGATGTTGAGCGAATTGGTGTCGTTGCTGGCCGTCAACGCCGCCGCTGGCCGACCCATTGGCCGAGTTGGCGGGATTTGCGCCCTCCGCCTAAAACGGCAGCGGATTCAGTTCGTTATAATCCGTCGGCGGTTGAAAGAGACTGCCGTCCTTGTCTGCGATTGCTTCCGGCTTCACCGACCGCACTTCAAACCGCAGCCGCTCCGGGCCGTTCTCAAATTTCAACACGGCCAATAGCGGAAACAGTTTTTTCGACTTCAGCATTTCGCCCCATTGCTCTTCCATCATGCGCGGCCCGAAGCGATGCGGCTGGTTCTGCTGATAAGCTTGAAACGGCATCAGCTTGTCAGTCGCCCAAATTTCCATCACCTCGCCGCGCTGTTTTAATTCGTAGCGGGTGCAAGCGTAGCCAAGCAGGTTGGTCGTGTCGGTGGTCGCCGTTAGTTTGGCGGTTTCCATTGGCATCATCGGCATGGCGACGGGGATTCCACCGCCACCCGGCTGCGGACCTACGCCCGGCGGCATCTGTGGCGGCACGGGCATTCCGGGGGGTGCGCCCACACCGGGCGCAGCCGAGAACGTCCCGCTCCCGACACCGGCGGGCGGTGTCATTGGTGGCAGACCGTTCGGCGACAGGGGAATCGTTGCTTCGTTTTTCAACCGCACGAAACTGCGGTTGTGCGGGAAGAGCAGTGTGAGTGCGCCGGAAGCGCGATCTACCAAATCCACCGGATTGGGCTGGCCATCCGCAGCAGGTTCGATGCGCACACAGTTCGTGCCGGCGGTGTAAAACAACTTTTGCACTTCGCCGCCACCAGTGAGCGCGGCCTCGATGCGCCCGGTGAACAGGGCGTTGGTGGCGGCCACCGCCGAAAGATTTCCCGCGACCAGCAGCGTCGCAATGGCGGGCAGAAATATTTTTTTCATGATCATTCAATTTGGTCTAACGCCGTGGATTCAAGGGGCGACGTTTCAAGGCGTCAGCGGACGATACGCGCGGATGCGGTAAAAATTATTCGTGCCGGTGTAATCATAAAACGCCGTCGCACTGACACCCGCGAGAGTGAACGTGGCCACGTCCGTCCAACCGGCGCTGTTCAGCAGATTGGTGTTGGACTGCACGGCGTAAAACCGGGTCGGCACGCTGTTCCACGCAAACTCGTCGTAGCTGGGAGCCAACCGCTGTCCCTTGGGCGAGGGCTTTCGTCGGCCTTCGCTACGCTCAGGCCTCCTCAACCCCTCGCCCAACGGACCGTTCCAACCGCCACATCCACCTGTCCCATTTTGAACTCGCAGCCGTCCCCTTTTGTTCCCGCCCCGACACTGCAAGAGGGCTAGCCATTAGAAAACACGGGAGTTAACACCGGCGCTGAGCTATTTCAGCGCCCTTTCTCTTTCCGGTCGCCATCGCTTCTTTCAGGAGTGTCGCTGCATTCGTTTGGTAGGCGATGGCACAATGGACGGCTAAGTGGATTTTGATGGGATTAGGCCGCGCTTCGGCGTGACCGCAGCCCCGCAATCGGCCGTGATTTACCCCTTGTCATGCTTGGCAAGAAGGGAGATTCTGATCCTACACCATGAAACGAAAGCTCTACACGGTTCTCGCACTTCTGCTGTCGATCATTACCGGTTCCTTTCCAGTGCAAGCGGAAGAAACCATCACGTTACACACCCGCTCTCGATCTATGACCACCTCAGAACCAGCGACGTTACAGATCCTCGCAGGGCAAGTGCAATGGGATACGTTGCACACGGCTGTAGTCGTTTGTGACATGTGGGATCAACACCATTGTCCAGACGCGACTCAACGCGTCGGCGAAATGGCACCACGCATGAATGAAGTGCTCAAGGCCGCACGCCGCCTTGGCATGTTAATTATCCATTGCCCAAGCGATACAATGATTTTTTACAAAGATCATCCCGGTCGAAAACTCGCCCAGGCGGCACCCAAGATCGAAACCAAAGTTCCGCTCAAAGGCTGGTGTTCTCTCAATGGCGTCAAGGAACCAGCGCTGCCCATTGATGATTCCGATAGCGGATGCGACAGTTGCCCGGACTGCCCGGAGTTCAAAGCATGGACGCGACAACATCCCTCGCTGGAAATCATCGAGGGTGACGCGATTACCGATTCCGCCGAAGCATTCTACCTCATGCGCCAGCATGGAATCACCAGCGTCATCGTCATGGGCGTTCATATCAACCGCTGCGTTCTCGGGCGTCCGTTTGCCATCCGGCAGATGGTGGCGCAAGGCCAGAATGTCTTGCTGATGCGCGACCTGACCGACTCGATGTATAACCACCGGAAACGGCCTTTCGTCTCTCATTTCCGCGGCACGGAACTGGTCGTGGAACATATCGAACAATATTGGTGCCCAAGCATCACCAGCACCGACTTCGTGGAAGGTGAACCGTTCCACTTTCAGGCCGATATCAAGAAACAAATCGTCATCATTATCGGTGAGAATGAGTATAATACTTGGGAGACGTTGCCGGAATTTGCGCGGAAGGAACTGGAATACCGTGGCTACCAAGTCTCCTATGTTTGTGCCACTCCAGAAGAAGGTGATGCAAACTTTACGAACTACACTGCGATCGCGAAGGCCGACTTGGTTCTGGTGAGCGCACGGCGTCGCACGCCGCCCAAGGCGATGATGGATTTGCTTAGGTCTCACGTTGCCTCGGGCAAGCCGGTGATCGGAATCAGAACGGCAAGCCACGCGTTTGATGCAGAGCCAAAAAGTGCCACCTTTGCCTCGTGGCCCCGATTTGATTCGGATGTTTTCGGCGGCCACTACGGCGGACATTACAGTAACCAACCAACGTCATCGCCCCATACCATTATCGAATTAGTGAAATCCAATGCGTCCCACCCGATCCTTACCGGAGTGATGCCAGAAAAATTTCGTGTTACCTCTCACCTGTATATCAACACCAATCTAACTGACACCTGCGTTCCACTACTACGCGGACATGTTGAAGGCAAAGACAACTTCGAACCAGTGGCCTGGATTAACACCGCGCAAGGTCGGCGTGTTTTCTACACGTCCCTGGGGAGCCGTGAAGATTTCGCCTTGCCTGCGTTTCAACGACTGCTGCTCAACGGAATCTTATGGTCTCTTCATGATCCACTGCCGCCGCCATCCGCCACGGCTGGAGTAACGCGTTGAACAGTTGAAGTCGCCACCATTTAACCTATCCAGATGTAGCAACTTGTCTGCTCACTATTTCGAAGTAAGCCAAACTCGCCGGAAACTCGCATCCGCCCAAAATACTTTCTAATGGCACGCTCCGGGATTCAGCTTTGCGGATAAACAGATTCTTTGTTTTCAGAAAACAGCAATGCTTGCAGAAGGACAACCATTTTTCGATTCAGAGCAAAAAACACTTGATCCACCAGCTTCTATTCCATGCACAATAGCCTCAAGCAAAGGACTTTGCGCGTCTTCTAATTTCGGTGAACATGAAGCATAGCCGGTGGAAATCGCACGCTAATTATGGTTCTCACCGGTGAGAAATCGATCGTTTCCATTGCTTGGTTAGCCAATTGCTGATGGCAGATTTGATTCTTGAACGAAAGGACTCCGACAATCGTTCGAGAAAGCGCTATCAACTATGCAAACAAATTGGAACCGTACATTTATTCTGGCGACTCTCGGCATCATTCTGACGGCCAGTCCCGCTGGTGCCACACCTCCACCAGGCGGGACGGCACCTATCGAGCCTCCCTTCGGCGGCTTCCATATTGATGGTGACCTGGTCGCCAATACACCACTGTTGAACGTCGGCGATTGGGTGCCAAACACGAATGGCGCACCCGGTGGCGGTCTTAGCGTGCTGGATTCAGTTGGCGTGCCGCTCAATCCGATTCGCACGTTTCATTTCGTGGATGCCTACAATGACACCGCAGACAATATTTTCAACGGCGGCGCCAAGTGGGTGGACAATCCAAACACGTGGGGCTGGACCTCGGGAAAACCTTCTTCCAAGACCGACATCAACAACGTTTTACTCCACATCAGCTCTGACACCAATGATCATGTTTGGGCAGTGATCGCTGCAGATCGCCTGAGCACTGCCGGCGATTCCTATATTGATTTCGAATTCCTCCAAAGCCCTCTCACGCTGAATGGGAGCGGAACGTTCAACTCCAGTGGCCCGAATGGCGGACGCTCCACAAATGACATTCTGTTAAGCGTTGGCTTCACTGGTGGCGGCAAGGTAGCGGACTTTTTGGCGTGGCGCTGGCAGTCCAGCGGCAGCGGTTTTGCCTATTCCAACGTCACAGCGAATTTGCCAGTTGGCCGCGTATTCGTTGCGATGAACAGCAACACCATCCCCACTCCTTATAGCGCCTTCGGTCAGATGAGCTACGCGCCGAACGCGTTTGCCGAAGCAGCCGTTGACCTCACCGCCTTGCTCGGCAACTTTGATTCGTGCATCTCCGTCGGTTTCAAGACAATCATGGTCAAGACCAAAGCATCCTCTTCCAGCAGCGCTTCCATTGAGGATTTCATCAACCCGATACAATTTAGCCTGAACATCGGCCCAGGCGCAAACGCCGGTCCGGACCAGGTTCGTTGCAACGAAGGAACAGAAACTGCATTCGCCCTCCAAGGCGTGGCGTCCAGCGGCCTGCAAGCCGTCGGCAGCATCAGTTGGAGCGTCGTCAGCGGGAACGCGATCCTTGATGATCCAAGTTTCCTCGTAACGACTGCGCGCGTATCCACAGCCAGTGCCACGTTGCGTCTCACGGTTACTCAGATCAACGGTTGCGTGAAAACAGACGATGTCATCCTTACTGTGCAATCCCCGCCCGCCTGTGCAATCATTGGTGTAACGAACGCCTGTCCGCGCACCACCAATACGTTCAGCGCACCGGTGGGAATGAACACCTATTCATGGACCGTAACCGGGAATGGCTCGATTTCTGGCCCAACAAATCAATCAACGGTCAAGGTTGTCGCTGGGCTGGTTTGCGGCGCAAACTACACGCTCGCGCTGGCCATGCGAACCAACGTCTGCACGGCTTCCTGTTCTGCGGATGTGGCAGTGGTGGACACCGGAGCACCCGTGCTCGCCTGCCCGCCAGACCTGCTCCTACATTGTCCAGCCATTACAACTACAAATGTAACCGGCGTGGCCACGGCTACGGACAGTTGCAGCCGCGCCATCGTCACTTACAGTGATTTGGAAACAAATGGCTGTGGCCCGACCAAAGTCATTGCGCGCACATGGACGGCGACCGACGAATGCGGTAATTCCGCAAGTTGCGTCCAGTCCATCACCGTGCAAGACCTCGCCCCGCCGGTGATTAACTGCCCGGCCAATCGCACGTTGGAATTTCCCGCCGATCCCAGCCCAGCCAACACCGGCGTGGCTACAGCCACGGATGCTTGTAGCTCAACCATCGTCACGTTCAGCGACCTGATCACGACAAACTGTGGGAATACCCTGGTCATCTCGCGCACGTGGACAGCAAACGATCAATGCAACAACCATTCAAGCTGCACCCAGACCATCACCGTGCGGGACACGACGGCACCTGTTATCACCTGCCCGCCGAACATGACGCTGGAAGCTCCTGCAGTCACGACAACCAACATTACGGGTACGGCCACAGCTTCAGACGCGGGAACCTCGCTCACCATCAGCTATGCGGATACCACGACCACCAACTGTGGTAACACTTACACGATTTCGCGTCGGTGGAGCGCAACAGATCAGTGCAACAACAGTTCAAGCTGCACCCAGACTATCACCGTGCGGGACACGACGGCGCCGGTCATCATCTGTCCTACAAATTTCACACTGGAATGTCCGGCTATTACGACGACAAATGCCACCGGCGTCGCCACCGCCACGGACGCCGCCGGATCGGTTTCCGTCACTTTTGTTGACTCTGTGACAAATGGCTGCGGCAACAGCCAAACCATAGCGCGTCGCTGGACCGCTACCGACCTTTGCGGTAACAGTTCTGGTTGCACACAGACGATCATCATTCGAGATACGACGGCACCGACTATCAACTGCCCGACAAACATGAGGCTGGAATATCCCGCCGCCACTGCGACGAACGTCACTGGAGCGGCCACGGCCTCGGATGCTTGCGGCTCTTTTACCATTACCTATGCCGACACCACCACCACGAATTGCGGCAACACGTTCACCATCTCTCGTCGCTGGACCGCGACCGACCAATGCAACAATTCCTCAAGCTGCACGCAGATCATCATGGTTCGCGACACAACCGCTCCTGTCGTTCTCTGCCCAACCAGCGTCACGCTCGACTGTCCCGCCGTCATAACAACAAATGCGACCGGCGTGACGACAGCCACGGATGCTGGCGGCCCTGTTTCAGTCACCTATGTTGACTCGACAACAAATGGCTGCGGAAACACCAGAACCATCATGCGACGCTGGACGGCCACGGACTTTTGCGGCAACACTTCATCCTGTATTCAAACCATCACAGTCCGCGACATCGCCCCGCCGATAATTACGTGCCCGCCCAGCATCATCGTCGAGTGCGGAACGAGCACTTTACCTGGCACAACGGGCACAGCGACCGCATTGGATACGTGCAATTCCGTAACTGTCACTTATACCGATGTGGCAACCAACCTTTGCGGTGGCACGAAAATCATCACGCGAACCTGGGCCGCTGCCGACGCCTGCGGCAACAAGTCGAGTTGTGATCAAACCATCACGGTCCGGGACATCACTCCACCCTCGCTCAAGCTGCCGACCGATCTCGTGATTGAGTGCCCTGGCGACACGCGCACGAACGCGACCGGTGTTGCCACTGCTGTGGACGGCTGCGGATCCGTCGCGATCAGTTACAGTGACGTGGTCAGCAATAGTTGCGGTGCGACTCGAACAATCCTGCGTCTATGGTCAGCGGTTGACCAGTGCGGCAACACAACCAACGGGTTACAGACTGTCAGAGTCGTTGACACGCAGAAACCCATAATCACCTGCCCTACCATCTCGGTCCAGTGTGCAGGCGACGTGCCGACGGCCTACACTGATTTGGCAGCATTTCGCACGGCAGGCGGAACCGCGAGCGATAATTGCGATGCAACACTGACGTTTTCTATTACCAGTGCAAGTGGCTTGGCAGGCAGTTGTCCCGGGACGGTAATCCGAGTTTACAGAGTGACCGACGATTGCGGCAACTTTTCCGAAGCTACTCAGACAATACTCGTAAAGGACACAATCGCGCCGGCCCTCACCTGCGCTCCAAGCATGACGACTCAATGCGGCGACTCGTTGGATCCGGCGATTACCGGCCGTGCCATTGCCACTGACAACTGCGACACCAACGTAGTTGTCACTTACATCGACACTATCGTCCCCAGCTCTTATAACATCAATTGGTATGCCGCCGATCCCGTTAGCGGCAGCGCGCCATACCTGCCGACTTATCTCAAACTTGCGCCGTCCAGTTTGCCCTGCCCTAGCGGCGGACGAGCGGCTGATCCGCTGCGGAATGCAGTCGCCTATGGGCCAACCTCTAGTCAGTTGGATGCGTTGACTTCACTGGGAGGCGAGCCGATGTCGCTGGGGCAGATTGTACCGTTTGAGGCAGTCATAGAAGCCAGCGGCGGTACCGGACCAGAACTTGGCACGATTGAATTTAAGGCCAGTTGGAGCACGCACACCACCTCCAATGACGAATTCGGATACGATAAAAACTACAAGGTCTATTGTGCATTCGTGGATACCGCCGATTCGGGTTCTGTGGATCCTCACAATAATGCCAAGGTGGAGTCCTTCAGTTCGGTGATGGTCAGCACCGGGACTATTGACGAAAAAATTCTAGGCACATTCCGGGTTTCCGGCATCGACTCTGGCGACCGGGTGATCGTGGAAGTCTGGGTGGTGCTCATGTCCACTCAACCGGATCATGTTGGCGGCACCATCGCCTCGGACCTCGTCTCGGCGCAGAAGGTTCTGACTCCGCCCGAGGCCATTACGACCGGAGGCAAGACTATCTCGATCGGTAATCTCAACAAGATGACTGCACTGCCGCAACCGCAGGCCCAGCCCCCGTTACCGCCGCAACCGCCACAACCACCGACGCCCCTGGGTCGCCTTGTGAGTGTGATTAACCGCACCTGGTCGGCTACAGACTATTGCAACAACCGAAGCACTTGCGTTCAACAATTCACGGTACGCGACTCTGCACCGCCGACCATCGTTGGTCCAGCGAGTGTGGTTCTCGAATGCCCAGCTGACACCAGCACCAATGCGACCGGCGTCGCCCTTGCCCAAGACGCCTGCGGCTCGGTGATCGTCAACTACAGCGACACGATCAGCAATATGTGTGGCGGCACACAGGTCATCTCCCGCCTTTGGTCCGCAATCGACGAGTGGGGCAATAGCAGCAACGTAATCCAGACCATCACGGTGCGCGACACTACGCCGCCGGCGATTACCTCCGTGACCAATAAATCAATCAGCTCTGACTCGGCGCTCGTGTTTAACACTCCCACCGCGAGCGATACCTGCGGCGTGGCGTTTGTTAACGTGGTGAGCACAACCACCAACTTGATCGACGACAGCACTTATACCGTAACCCGCACTTGGCAGGCGACAGACGCTTGCGGCAATGTTTCTTCCATCCAATCGCAAACCATCACGGTTCAGACTCCTGCAATCCCCAAACTCGCGTTAACGAAGACTTCAAATCCCGGCCTACTGATTCGCTGGCCCACTAACGCGTTGGAGTATCGTTTGGAATGCGCGGACAGTCTGTCGGCCAAACGTTGGTACCCGGTCGCCATCACCCCCATTGTCACAAATGCGGAATGCTGGGTTTACATCGAGCCAAAGGATCCATGCCAGTTCTTCCGCCTAGCAAGAACCCCACCGGCGTTGGAAGCTCTGAAGCTGAGTAGCGGGAGCATGCATTTGACCTGGCCAACCGCGCCCAGCGGTTTCCTGTTGGAATCAAGTGACACCCTAGCTCCTGGCAGTTGGACGGCGGTGGCGCTTACACCCGGTGTGAGCAATACGCTCAACCACGTGGACGTGCCGGCTAATGGGCTGAAGAAATTCTTCCGGCTGAAGAAGTGAGATTAGGTGCTTTTTAAACAATGACACTCGCAACGGAGTCCTTATCAACGCTCAGACACCGCGTCCCCTACTAACGGGATTTATCAAAATCTGAAAACCACGAATGATTTAGCAGAGCTACATTAGTGAAGCTAGAATGCCCTACAGAGAAGATACCGCGCATCTTCACCCGCTCGTTTCTGATTGACCAATAGTTGATCGACTCACCGACGCAATGCCTGACGGTAAGAGCAATATGAACCTTCAAAACGAAAGCAAACAAAGTATTGTTCAATGTCATCATTGGAAGAAGTAGAAGTTAGGAATTCGAGAGGTTCGGAAGTTTCTCGGAAGTGTCATACCCGAATCCGTCGAGGATATTGGGCGTTCGCTTCATAGTAGGTTTTTTTGAGCTTAATTTGTGGATCTTCGGTGCAGGGTTGAATAACTCCCTTGGCATCTGTAGCGCGAGAAACGAGGGTGTGCTCGCCCGGTTCTGGATTCTTCCAATCGTAAGTCCAAAATGTCCAGGAGTATTTAGAATTTTGCTTGAAGCTTTGTTTCATCGGTAGCCATCCGCCCTTATCAATGCTTAGTTCCACCCGTTGCAACGGCGTGCCGTCAGTCCAGGCCACACCAGTGATGCGCATTGTGCCATTAGCCAGTTGGACAACGTGGGCGACAATGGACTTCACGTTCATGCGGGTAACGCTGGTTTCTCGCCAGATGGTGCAGTCTGGCCGTTCTTCGCCACGGATTGTTACGTAATCACGCGCCATGAAACGTCCCATAAAACGCCGATCCTGCACCTCAATCCGCTTTAGCCATTTGACCCAGGCCACACCATACCAACCCGGCACAATCACACGGAGTGGAAAACCGTGGGCAACCGGCAACGGTTTGCCATTCATTTCATAAGCCAGCAGAATTTTGTCCTGTAACGCATCAGGCACGGACAAGCTGCGTGCAAAATTCTGCGGATACTCACCCTCTTTGATCTTTTCCATTTTTTCATCCGCGCCGAAAAAGACCACTTCTACAGCTCCCTTCTGTAAGCCGCACTTTTTTAAAAGTGGGGCCAGCGGTGTTCCTGTCCAGCGAACATTGGCTACCGCTCCCATAAACGTCGTGGAAGAACCGTTTCCCGAACATTCAATCGTAGAAACAATCTCCCGGCGCGCCATTGATTTAAGCTCATCCAGTGTGAACATTTTAGGTTGGTTGACGAGTCCACTAATCTCCAGCGCCCATTTGCTCACATCGACATTTGCGACACCGTAATGCTGCACGGAAAAGAAATCTTTATCTGGTGTAATCCATTCGGTGAGTTGGTCCCAACGAATCATTGGCCGGTTGGGACTGGTGGAAAGCGGGTCCAGAAATGGAACTGGGGTACCAACACTTGCCGTTTCAGCATCGCCAAATTGGGCTAGTGGAAATTGAGACACGGCCACAGCAGATGCGATTGTGGCCTTGATCATCCTGCGACGGGTAATGGACATGGATCAATAAATATCAGTTTTTTACAACGTTGCAACCCCACCGTTCTGGCGAGCTAACCCAACTCCTTTGCACGTTGATCGCGTGGGATTCTTCAGCCATCCAATGAAACTCGTCTGGTGAATTGATAGTTTGCCACGACCTGACTTTGAATTAATTATGAACAAGGTCTTCACAACCTCGCATGTGTTTTCCAAACTTTATTTCTGATTAAACTCAGTGGCAAAACGGAAGGACTCCACGTAATGACCGTCCTTCTTTTCTTCATTCTTGCGATAGGTTTCCTTGAGGTCCGCTAAGATTTTCGGTTCCCAGTCCGGACGGTATTTCGTGACGGCGGGTTCGAACTGGCTGACCTGTTTGGCAATGGCATCCAGCTTCAGTTCGAACGTGGAGTCAATGTTGATGCGGTAATTGGCATCGTTGGTGGTTGTATAAAAGAAATATAGATTTGGCACGATGTACGGCTGCAATTTGTCCACGAGCAGATGTTCGGGGTAATAAAGATGGAACTCCGCAGCGCGCACGGCGTCAATGGTGTTGAATGCAGCCATGCGATGATCGGTCTTGTGCCAGCGCTCCGACCACTCGCCGGGGTCCACGGACAGAATTGCGTCCGGGCGATATTGCCGGATGATTTTCGTCACTTGGCCGCACAACATTTTCGGCGGGACATATTCCAACTCACCGTCATCGTGGCCCAACCAGATGATGTTTTCCTTGGGAATACCCAAGACAGCGCACGAAGCCTCTTCTTCAGATTTGCGGATGCGAGCCAGTCGCTCGGACGTCATGTCTTGATCATAGCTGCCTTTGTTGTCGTTCGTGTAAATGACGATGACGACGCGGTTCTTGTTCCTGGCCAGCAAGGCAAGTGTGCCACCGACGGCGAACGTGTCGTCGTCGGGATGCGGCGTGAACACAAGGACCGTTTTGTTAGTGTAGTTTTCCAATCGCTCAGCGGCCCGGACTTCCGCAGCGCAAGCCAGCAACACAACTAGGAGCAATAGAATTTTTCTTTTCATTTGAATAATTTGTTTTGGCGACCAAGGTCACAATCGCGGTCCGCTGACCCGCAGCAACCAGTTAAGTTCTCAGCACTAAGATGATAATGTATTGCTGCTACTAGGCAACCTGTAAAATTTAATACTGAAGCACCGGGAGAGCGCACCGTCATGCGACGTGCGGAGTGTGTCGCTATTTCAAAATCTCGTAAGGCTCACGACCGACAATCAGACCCTGACTAGACAATAGCAGTACCAGCACAAACTGCTAAAATCGCGACAGGCACTTTGAATGTGGTCACCCATTGGCACGAGAGGCAGATCAGTCCGGTACCCGGATTGGACGCAACACGCAGGAACCAGATGGGTAACCCCTTTCTTGGCCGCCGCAGCCGCAGCATACCTACGGCACCAGACGCTGGGCGCGATAGAAGCGCTGGAGCTGGTTGGTTTCTGGATCCGTGTAGAGAAAAACACCGCTAATGACGTTGGTTGTAAAGGCTTGCGTCCAACCGGAGAGGGATGGCGCCTGTTCGATGGCAAAATTACCAGGGCCGCCGCTGATCTGCAGTTGCGCGCGTCGGTCTAATAGGAGTGTGATGGAATCTATGTGCGGCGGCGCGGATTGAATCACCGTCAACACGGCGTCACCGCTTGTCATGCTGCCGGCAATGTTCGAGACGACGACGGAATAATTGCCGGCATCGGTGGGTTGCACGCTGTTCAGCGTGTAGCTCGTGCCGATCGCACCCGCGAGATTCGTGCCGTTGAAGCGCCATTGATAAGTGGGCGTGGGAGAGCCAGTGGCGGTGACGGTGAAGGCGACGGTCACACCGGGGTTGACGTTGGTGCTCTGCGGTTGGGCGAAAATACTCGGTGGTAGGTTGACGGTGAGCGTGGCGTTGGCGCTGTTAGTGGCTCCAAAACTGTTGGTGATCGTGACGACATAGGTTCCGGCATCGGCGGGCTGCGCGTTGAGCTTGGTGTAACTGCTCGTGGTGGCGCCAGGGAGATTGGTCCCGGCATGTTTCCATTGATAGACCAGCGGCGCGGTGCCGGAAGCGCTAACGAAGAATGTCGCGGTATTGCCTTGGTTCACGGTCAGGCTGCCTGGCGGTGTCGCAATCAGAGGCGCGGTCGGCAGCGGCGGGACGTAAACAAATTTGAAGGCGTCACTGTAAATCCGGGCGGTACCGGAATTCAATGTGCCACCGGAGTAGGTGTATGTGATCGTTGGCACCGTGACGCCGGAATTCAACGTCATTCTTCCAACGTTTTCCCAGGAATTGGCGTGCGACTGCTGGAATCCGACTGTCGTGGCCGGAAGCCCAGCGCAACCGCTCTGGCCGACCGCCATGATCAAATCCGCCGAAGCGTTGACGCTTCCGTGGGTCAGATAAACATCATAAGTGCCACCCGCAACTGCCAGTGCCGGTTTCACAGTGATGGACGACGCAGAATTGAAGGCGTAGCGCGACCCGCTTCCTGTCAAGCCGACCACTGTGCTCTTCAGGGTAGAGTTAGCAAAAATTGAATCGGCGTAGGGCGGATTAGAATTCAAACTCCCGTCCGCCAGCCGGCTTTCCACGATGACGTCGC
This sequence comes from Verrucomicrobiota bacterium, assembly GCA_043775015.1. GTDB lineage: Bacteria > Verrucomicrobiota > Verrucomicrobiia > Limisphaerales > CANJXF01 > CANJXF01. The sequence goes on along the minus strand of JAYVSV010000047.1, from coordinate 134,936 downwards.
CCACCGTCGTGACCAGCGTCGTAAAAACGTAATCCGCTGAAACGCCCACTTGGTTCGTCACGTTCTTTGACTTCACGCGATAATGATAGGTCGTGTCCGCCGCCAACCCGCTCAAGTTTACCGTGTGATACCAAAGCAAAGTGGCATTGGTGGTGGCGTTGCCATAGCTAGTTGAAAGTCCGTATTCGACGACGCTGTCCGAGTTTTGATCCGTCGGCCAGGAAATGCCCGCCGTGGTTGCACTGACTGTGATTACCGGCGCCACCTGAATCACCGGCGCGTTGGTGTAAAGGTTTGCCAGAAAGTTGGTACGGATCGCATCCCAAATGCTCGCAGGATGGAGTTCTGCCCGCCAATAATCCACCGCCTTGAAGCCGCCCGGCGACACCGGATTGGCGATAGTTCGCAACGCATTTTCAAACTCGGTAATTTGTGCCGTCGTGACGGTGCCGCTCACGGAACTCCAACCTTGCCCGGTCATGATGAAAGGTTTGATGGCATTGGTCCAGACTCCCGTCAGGGTGCTTTTCCAGCTATTCCACACATCGTTCACGTGGGTGACACAGACTGTCGGCGTGTCTCCCAACTCTATCCAATAGGCCTGCGGCATGATCACATCGCAGTAGTAGGCGAATTCCTTGTACGGCAAGCTGCTGTGAAACTCCCGATAGGGCCAGGTGGATAACCCCATGAATTTATTCGGCCAGTTGGAACGAACGGTGGAACAAAGTTGAACAGCCAAGGCGGCATTGTTGGCCAGATTCTGGCTCTCCCATTCGCTTTCGGCATCATAAATCAAACCATCTGCGCCTTGTTGAAAAATGTAATCCACCATGGCGATTTCACCCGGGACGTTTTGTCCTGTGGTGTAAATGTAGCCAAAAACCTTCAACCCGGCGGCATGTCCCGCTGCCACGACGGCTGACGTGAACTGCGGATTGCCACTGACCGTAAAGACCGTGTCCGCCTGCGCGGCCTTGATTCCGACATATTGCAACCCTTGGTTTTTCATGTAAGTCATCAGGTTTGAAAGGCTGTTGACCGACGGAACATTTCCCCTGAGGCCGTTGATCGCGTCGGGTAAAATATAGATCCAACTGCCGCGGCCCATGTTCTGCGGGTCAATCCCACCGTCGCGGATCGCGGCGTGCGAACGACAGACCATAAGCAGCAGGGCCAGCAGGAATCCTACGCGTTGCAGGGTGGAGCCAAAATTTTGGCGCGCTGGGATTTTCATCTTACGAGGTTGACTAGCTGAGTCTGAATGTCAAGCGGAGGATCTTGTCCATCAGCAATTCTGATTATAGCGTGTTCGCGGCATAAGGTTTCTCTCTCTTTTTTCTACCACTTCGCCTCCCGTGTTCACAAAATCGAAGAAACCCAAAATTCATTACTCTCACTCACTGCGGCTGGTCTGCGACACGGCCCCGCTCCGGTTCGGCTGGCGTCGGCCCTGCCAGCACATTCAGCCCAGATATCTAGGTCTGGGATGCAGGAGACTGGCGCGACGCCGGTCCTACGAACTAGGGCGTGCTCGCCGACCACCGTGAACGGAATCGGCACGGATTGGTTTGTTTCGTTACCTTCCTTTGAATGCGACCGGGAAAGACGAACTGTCAGTGGCCTTGCGCCGGCTTCAGCGCCGGGTCGTCGAGATCGAGGCGATATAGGATTTGGTTGTAATCGTAGCGTGGGGTGGGTTGCGGTTTGTCGGCGAACTGCTGCGTGTAGGTGCCTTCAAAAATCAGGATGGGCGAATCGCCAACGGTGAACTCAGGATGGAGTCTGGGGTTGTAAAAAGTGTAGTTCTCGTGGCTCAGGATTTTTACCGCGCGACCCCACGGGCCGGTGGGCGCGTCGGCTTCCGCGTACCACAGTTCGCCAAACGCTGACGGTTGGCCGAAAGCTTGCATGAAGATAGTAACCCAACGCCGACGCCACGGATTCCAGGCAAGTGAGCCACTGTGCGGCTTGACGGATTTGCCATCGGCGGCGGACGCAAGGGTTTCCTGCGGCTTGAGCACTTCCCAGGTGGCCGAATCCTGCCACGCTTCGAAGGTGGCCCGACAACGCAGCGTGGGCAGCGGGTTGCCGAAGAGCACCCAGTCCCGGCCGGCGGCATCTTTCCACAACACGGGATGACCTTCCGGCACCGGCGATGGTTTCAGCGTGGCATCCGACTTTGTCCACAGGACGCGCAGTCGCTCGAAGCTCGAGGTCGCCTCACTCCACACGCACAGCCCCCATTCGTAACCTTCCATCGGCGGCTTGACCTTCAGATACGAACCGGCCAGGTGCGGCTTGCCGTTCGTATCCGTCAGGCTGAGGTAGCCGGTGACCCAAGTAGGGCCTGCGCCGGGCATTTTGGCGACGCCGCGAGGTGCGGCATTGGTGTCGGTGAAATAGTCGAACTTCAAACGCAGCGGTGGTTCAAATTTTCCCAGTGGTTGAATCGCGGTAGTGGCGCTAGTGCTGTCGAAGATGCCCAGCGGATGGCGTGCCAGCGTCGTGTCGCCCCAGAGCCAGAAAAGTTTTCCGCGATGTACCGCGTTTTGAATACTGTCGCAACCAAGAACGCCGGATTCTCTCCAGTCGAGGTCGTATCCAAGCTTCTGGCTTTCGCCGAACAATCCGCCGCCTGTAAGCCGCCCCAGACGTTTCGCGATAACGGTGCGATTGACCTCGATCCGGAGCGTCTTACCCGCCTCGGGCTTGAGACGCAGGCCGTGGTAGCCGAAGCTGTCCTTGGGCACTTCGTAACCGTTGCCACGGACCTCGAACCACGTCTCACGTCCCATCAACTCCGGCAGGTCGAAGGCTAGCACGCACGCATTGTCCGTGATAAAACGTACTTGGTGGGTGGTGCGCAGCTCGACCAGCGGCACCGGCCAACCGCTGACTTTCTCGACGACCTCGATCCGGCAGAACTGTGCGGTCACGCTTGACTCGGCTCCGTCACTCAGCGAGGCCCAAGCAATACCAAAAGCAAACGTAGCCAGCGAGAGTTGGAGGGTTTGGTTCAAGGTAATTGTGTTTGGCGGACCCAATGTCCGCACCGCATCAGAGCGGGTGGCTTCGCGTGTGTCAAATGCTTAATCCAGTTAGAGGCGGGGCGCATCTTGACACCACCACCAAACAGGCGAGGCGCATTTCTGTTTGGAGTTCCGCCTTCAGGCGGTTCCGGCGCACCCCAACCGCCTGAAGGCGGAAATCCAAACGGTGGTGGTGTCAAGATGCGCCCCCAGAGTCATATCGTTCGAAGCAAATGAAACGAATTTGCTTTGTCGCTACACGGTTCAGGGAAAATTCTTCTTCCGCCAGCTTTCTTGGTGATGAGTTTGTGCGCCGCCACTCGACCTTGATCAATCAAGGGATCATCAGTTCTTGATAACGACGCATCGCGCCTATGAATAAGGAAAATTTCAACCTGCGTGCGATGATTTTATTCTCGTCATTTTTTCGCACTTCTTTCTCCCAGACGCAAAGGCGGAGTTAGGCGGCAGTCAGAACTTTGGTCTTCCGCCTGCGACGAATCAACTTGCCGGAAACTCGAATCTGCGCAAAATGCTTCCTGACGGCACGTTTTGGAATACCGCTTTTCCGCACAATGGAATCGTTGCTTTCCAAAAGCAGCCCCATTGGTTTTGGTTCAGGCCAATCGTGAATGCCGGTCAATCATTTGCGCCCGTAGCTCAGTTGGATAGAGCATCTGCCTTCTAAGCAGAGGGTCCCGCGTTCGAGTCGCGGCGGGCGCACCATTTTTCCCCATCTCTTTCCAGACCTGTGCAGCACTTCCGAGCGGTCCATCGGTACGCCGCTTTGGAACTTTGCGAAAAAACCTGTTCCTCCGTCCCGCGTCCACGGCTGCGGGTAAAATCCTGCACGATCGTTTGAACCGTGTCCAACGACGCGAACATCTCGCTGACGGGCCAGTTGCTCGCGTAGATCAGCCTACTGGAACCAAATATTTTCAGCATCGCGTCCAGCACCGGGCGATAGAATGCCGCGTCCGTCGAAGCCGATCCGTCACTCCGCCCAGTGCCTTCCACCAAACCGGAGAGTTTGAAAAAAACATTGCGCCGTCGCGCCAGCGTCTGCATCTGCTCCAGCCATATTGCCGGAGGCGCTTTGCCGTCAACCACGACGCCAGCGAGATGGTCGATGATGATGCGAAGGTCTGGAATTTCTTTCGCCAACCGGTTTGCAGCCGGAAGTATTTCCGCACCACCGACTAAATCCAGTGACAGATCGCGTTTAGCCAGTAATTTTAAATCGCCAACGAGTGCGTCGGTATTTGAACCGCTCTCCAACTTGCTTCCGTGCAAGCGAATGCCACGAAAGATTTTGTTGGCCGCAAATCGTTTCAGTTGCTCACGAAATTCTTTTGTTCCGGCCGGCAGGTTCCCGACGAAGCCGACGATGAAAGGTTCGCGGGCCGCGAGGTCCAGAATCCATTGGTTGTCCTCCAGCCACGGACTGGCCTCGACTACGATCGTGCCCGCCATCGGTCTCGGCACGAGCACGGCGCGGTAGTCTTTGGGCAGCACCGTGCGATAGAGCAATTTGTGTTCGCGAGGTGGCCACGGCACTCCTTGGGCTCGTGTGGGGTCGTAGAAATGTGTGTGGCTGTCGATCAGCGTGTCACTATTTTTATTTAATTGGCCCTGCCCCGCTGCGGCTGCTGAACCCCAACCAACCATTTGCGCTCCGACGGCCGCGTTCAAGGTGGTTGCCAGGAATCGACGCCGGTTCAGGTTTCGTGTTGCAGCAGATAACAATTTCATCATGCCTTCAAACCGCGCAGCTTAATTAAAATCGAGTCGAACATCTCACGCTCAAAAATTTCACCCAGCGTCACCGGTTCACACCGCATTCATACACGAACCACGTCGGATTCAAATGCGCTAGCGGGCCTCGGAGCTTGGCCAGTTCTTCGGCGGGACCGTGAATTTCGATTCGAGTAAGGTCAGCGATTTTCAACATCTCCCCAAGCAACGCACCAACGTTGTCGAGGTGCGCCAGAAGACCATCCGCGCCGACATATAATTCGCGACAGTGGATTTCATCACCGCTGATCGTGAAATCATAATGGAGATTCGATTTCTCCGTTGCAGTCCGGGCCACAAACGCGGGGAGCAAAGCTTTTGCTTCACCCATTTTTCCCGGCCCGACTTTGAAGTAAGGATGAATACTAACGATGTTGGTTGATTGGTTCATAGATTATCGCTCAAGTCTTTTGCATCGCCGCGACATGGGTCAAGCTTTACGTGACCGAAGCGCGCCGCTTGCGGTCAGGCTGACGGAAAAAAGCGCAACGGATCAGCCCTATCATTGCCTGCGAACAGCTCGATAAAAACGAAGATTCAACGCGCTGATTTCTTCAGAAATTTTTCCAATCCCGGCAGGTCATCTGTGTTGATCAGATCGACTCCAGCCGCGAGCATCGTTTGCCAGGCAACGGCATTGTCCGGCGCATCCCAAAATCGAACGCGTCGCTTTTGGGCGTGCGCTTTTCCGACGATGGTTCGCAATTGTTGCAGCTCCTGATCTGGCATTGTGCCAATCCCGCGCCAGCTAAAATGAGTGCTCCACCTGGCGCTGATCCACGGGATGGTTGCAGCGGATGAATTTTTCTCCAGATCGCTCAACTCGCCATCGAACGCAGCGTAACGGACGGTCTCGCCGTCAAACATGGCGCGATTGCGGTTTCCTGTGAGGATGACGACCACGGCATTGGTTTGCCTTTCCGGGCCGCGAAAAGTGGTGAGGATGTCGGCGTAATTGGTGAGAGCCACCCGCAAAATCGGGTAGATGGACGGCCAATCGGTCTTGAGATCGATGAGCAGCGTGAATTCGGGGCCGTGCGGGTAAACGCGTCCAGCATTCTTTTTTACGAGGCGACGAAGTGGCTCCAGATACAGCGCTTGCAACGTGCGTTCCGGTGTCGTCTTCGCGAGATCATGCGCCACGAGCAACTCACCGTTGACGAGATGGATGTCCGCTTCCACGCTGCAAAAACCATGTGCCAGCGCGTCGGAGAGAGGATGCTGATGCAAATAGTCGTTGTGAGCGTGCGCCTGAGAAAGTGGTTGCGCAATTTCATCAGCGGACATACGGCTGACCGCGCAAAAGACCACGAATAGAAATGCTGCTTTCAATTTTATTTTCATTGAACGGGTCACTTTTCTGGTCCAGTCCATGTGTTATAGTCCTTGGACAAGGTTGAGGTTATGTTTTTGTTTGTTCTTTGTCCATCCCCAGCGGAGGGAGGACCAGCCCGACCGGAGCTGGGAGAGAAAATGGTCAGCGCATGATGTCCTTTTAATGGCCACTTTTTAGCTTGATAATGATTTAAAAATAGGCAATGTGACATTATGAAAAGAACACAATTCCTTTTATTGGTTACAGTGATAGCGTCAACCGTTCTTGCTTTGCAGAGCAACGCCGTGCCGCCCGTCACCCGTCGTGGCACCATGGTTTCGCATTACCAGACGCGCAACGACTTAACGCCGACCGTGATTGCACCTGCGGCGGTCGGGACATTGCGTTTGCAAAGCAATATGCAAGGCAACTCGTCCAAAGAGACATTCCGTTTAAAGGTTTCGGGTTTGAGCGCTGAAACCGGCTATCAACTCGTGGCCATCGCCGGGGAAGATACCAATAGTGTTCCGATTGGTGAATTCACCACTGATAGCAGAGGGACAGCGACTGTGCTGTATTCCAAAAATGGGAACGGAAAAAACAAGTCGCTTCCCGCAGCAATTGACCCGTTGTTCAACGTTCGCGCAATTGGCGTGACCGACACGAATTCGCAAACGGTTTTGGTCGCATGGATCAACACCAGCACCTCGTATCAATATCTCGTGAAAAAGAACTTGGCGAATTCTGGTACAAATAATACGGCGGCTGGATCAATCAGCCTGAAAAGTAATTCGACGAATACGAAATTCAAATTGCTGGCGGGCGGACTTTCAGCCACTAATCAATACCATCTGGCGTTAAATTCATCGAATATTTTTGAGGCGGTCAGCAGTGATGCCAATGGCCAACTGGTGATCGACACCTGGCCCGCGCTGGCTCCTTCCGTTTTGGATTTGCGTTCTCTCTCACTGCTTGATTCCGGGAGCAACGTGGTTCTCTCAACGTCCCTGCCACGCTGATTTGTTATCGACCAGTTCCAAAGCGCCCTCGTGAAAGATGGGCGCTTTTTTTTTGTTACGCCATCCCGCGAAGCGGGGCAAGCTTCTTGTCCTTGTGCCTCTCCTCGCACGCCCGTGGTGGCTGGCACAACCAGGACAGTTTGATTTGTCGGCCGCGTGGATGAAGAGAGCCGCTCGGTCGGGCGCGCGAGTGGGAGCGGCAAGGAGGGGCAGCCCACCGAAATACGACCTGCGATGCTCGCATACCCGACGCAGCCGGGCGGTAGGGGTGGAGAAAACATTTGAGCAAGAGTTGAGCTGGAGCGTGAGAGACGCATGGAACAACCCACCCCGACACCGCCGCGTAAGGCACACGCGCGCCAGCCCGCGAATGACTAAAATAATTAATAGAGTGGGTGAAGAGAAGCGAATCCTCACTCAGATCGCTCAACCTAAGAACCGGGGAATGAATTTTCGTTGCAAGACAAAGCTGGCCACAAAAATCATTATGGAGACCTTACTCGATAAAATTGCGCGGGACGGTTTATGACGATTGATTCTGTGAACTGGAATTGACCCGGAGAAATTTCTGCGGCACCGCCTAACAGGGTCCACTGGCTTATCGGGAGGGAAATATTCGTCGTTCCGAAGATTGTGAAAGTCGCGCCAGGTGAACTGGTGAATTCGATTTTCAATTGACCACTGGCAATTACCGCGGTGGAGATCACGGGGCTAAGGAGAAAATGGAAGCGCGCCGCTTGAGAGTAAACCACGCATCCAGACGAGTCCTGAATGCGACAGCGATATTCGTTTGTGTTCAGAGAAGGAGCGGGATTGGTCAGCGTCAATGTTGCAGTCGTCACGCCTGAGTAACCGGCGCCGTTGGACAGTGCTGTGAAGAGGTTGGAAATATTACTTTCCCATTGATAATTAACGTTGGTTTGGTTGACGACTACCGAGAATTGTACAGAAGTGGAACCATTACCGAAGGTGCTCGTCGGTTGAAGTGTGACCATCAAAAGCGAGCTGGGGAGTGCTTCGTATGCACCCATGTCCGTAGCAGCTCCCGCAATTCGCGGATTGCCGACGATGTCGATCAGCCCAACGGTTTCCGCATTGATCCCGCTGTCGATGGCTGGCGAGCAGGAAGCAACGCGCAAGTCGCCGACGGTGGTTGGCGCACTCGCTGGATTCACTGCCGCAAGGAAGAGCGGATTTGCGCTGCTGATGCCGCTGCCCTGGACCCACCAGTAGTCATCAGGGTTATAACCTTGCGCAATGGTATTGCTGAGCGTGAGTGAGTCGCCGACGTCAAACTGCGACTGAAAATCAAAGCCAGAATTACCTTGGTTATTCCAGACGATTGAGTTGATCAGGGTAACCGTACCGCCAGAAACCGCCCCGTAAGTTTGGAGAGAACGGTTGCCGGTGACGGTGCAGTTACGCAGAACGAACGGGTCATTGATGCTGAGAGCGGAACCATAGTAGGTGGAACGGTTGCCGCTGAACAGAGAGTTCGCGATATGGAAGGCACCACCGCCACCGGCGATGGCACCACCGTAAGAAGCTCGGTTTCCGCGGAACATGCAGCGGTCGATATTCACGGTGCAGTTCCACGCACTAAGAGCTCCGCCACTGGATGAAGTTCCGAGTGTGTTGTTGTTATCGAAAGTGCAGTCCTGGAAGGACGGCGAGCAGTCTTGAAGGTAGATGGCGGGGTTCCGGGTGTTCTTAAACACGCAGTTGGCGAAGACCGGAGAAGCCGACGCTTCCAGGCCCCAGATGTTAAGAGCATTGTCGGCACCATCGATGATGAAGCCGTCCAGACGCGCAGAGGAATCCATCGGATTTCCAGCAGAAGGCATGATGTCCATGACATACCAATCGCTGCTCGATAATTTAGTGGGATGAGTTATCCAGTTGCGCTGGTTTCGGTTCGTTTCCGTGCCAGTAAACCCTCCATAAACCGCCACGCCGTTGCGCAATGTAAAAGCAGTGCTCGAAAAGTTGGTGCCTTCGGCCACCCAAATTTCCGGGGCGCATGTGGAAAGAATTGCTGACTGCAAATTGGTGTAGGCGGTGGCCCACGAAAGTCCGTTGCCACCAGGAGGAGCGCCGGCGCGCACGTACGTTTGCTGAGAGGGAATTAGCAATTGGGCGGATTGCGAAATAGCGGAGCATCCAATCGGCGTCGTGACGGTAACGCGAAATTGTGCGGCGCTGAGATCAGGCGTGGGCGACTGGACATCGAGCTTCGGCGTATTCGCGCCTGAGAATACCGCGCTGTTTGTCACGGGGAGAAATGTCGCGCTGTTCGGATCAAATATTTTCCATTGGTAAGTCAGCACATTGAGATTTGAAAACGAGGCCGTCACCTGGAAAAAATTCGATTGCGAAGAGCAATAAATAATATTGGTTGGCTGAGAAGCGATATAGACCGGATCGCCGCCGAGTGTTTGCAATTCGAATGCGCCCGGATCAGGACCTCCGTTGGCCTGGCGTGGATTCCCGGCGAGATCGTTGGTTATCCCGGCGAGAGCGCTGGCGTCGGCGTCGTTCAGCAGCGCTGAGCAAGTTCCGAGCGTGTAGTCGCCAAGCAGTGTGGGAGCGAGGGTGGCTAAAACCGGGGCGGCGAAAATAGGATCGGCACCTTGATTGAAATTTCCGTTGAAACCGGACAATCCTTGGATCGCCGTGTAGCTCACGCTGAAGCTGCCGGAGAATGATAATTGCGCGGCTTCGGTTTCCAACGCGCCTGCACGATTGCCCCAGAGAATACTGTTGCGCACCGACCAATTTCCGCTGGACGCACCCAGGCCCGCGCCGGAACTTCCCGTCGAAGCACTTCCCACGACGGTGCAATTGATCATCGAGGCTGTGCCGCCGAAGGACCCGACACCGGCACCAAACGAGGCGGTGTTCCCGGAGACAAGACAGTTCGTCAAACCGACTGTGCTGTTCACCAAAGAAATGCCGCCGCCGAGAGATGCGGACGTGTTGCCCGAGAAATGGCAGTTCACAAACGCCGCATTCACCGCGTCGGTCACGTTGGCGCCGCTCGCGCCGCGATTGGAGTGGAAGGTGCATTGTTCCACCCGTGGTCCGCCGCCGGTAAGGTTGAGGCCGGAGCCGTTATTGGATCGGACCACGCAATTGCGCACGGTCGGGCTGGCGTAAAAGATAATCAGGCCGGCGCTCTGACCTCGTTCAATTGTGACTCCGTCCAGAATCGTGGATTGATTGATCGGGTTCCCCAATCCATTGAACGAAACGACATACGAACTGTTGTCGTTTGTATTTCCAATCGCGCCAATGTCGCCGCTCAATACCACTTGATTGCTCGTCCAATTGCGTTGAGACAACAACGTCTCTGTTCCGGCGAAACCGCCATAGACACGAATGCCATTTGGAATGTCGAAACTGTCCGATTGGTTCGTGCCGGCGGTTGGATAGTAAGTTCCAGCAGCAATCCAAATTTCGGGGCGACAGGAACTGGCGGCGGCCAAGGCGGTTTGAAGCGAGGTGTAAGGGGTGGACCAACTTTCGCCGTCGCCATCAACGTATCCGGTTGCTTTGACGAAAATAACTTTTGGCGCAGTGACCGTGAGTTGCGCGGGCGGACTGAAATATTGACCGGAAGGCGGGAGGTAACGAATTCGGAATTCGGAACCGCTGAGCGACGTGCTGACATTTTGAATCGTGAGCGTGGACGAAGAATTGTTTGTCGCGATGCTGTAATTTCCGCCAGCAACCACCGTCTCAAAAATTCCGCCCGGCGATTTTTTCTGCCACGTAAATCCAGCTCCCATTCCGGATGCGCCAGTGACGGAGAAGTTAACGGTTTCGCCGTTGCAAGTGACGACCGACTCCGGCTGTTTCAAAATGTAAACCGGCGTGCCGCTGAACGTCAGCGACTCATAAGCGCCGATGTCCACGGCTGTGCTGGAGAAAATGCGTGCGTTGTTGTCGAGATCTGAACCGACTCCGGCGATGTAAGAATTATTTCCCGCGTTCGCGGCGGGTGAATAATTGTCCTGCAATCGAAAATTATTTTGTGCGGCATCAACGAACAATGGATCGTAAGGCACGTTGGAATTGCCGACGTAATTCGACAGACCTTGGAGAACTGAATTCGCAATTAAAATTGTGGCACCGGGCGCTTCGAGTTGCGCCAGTTCCAAATTGCCGTATGCGGAGTAAGTGTCGGAGTTAGCCCAAAGAATTGTGTTGCGCACTGAGCCGGTGGTTCCGCTGATGAACAAACCGCTGCCACGCGCGTAAGCCGTGTTCGCTGCGAAAGTGCAGTTCACCACCGTAATCGGTGCGTAACTGGAAACGCCGCCGCCCGTGAACGCCGAACCCCGAACGATCAGGCAGTTGGTCATTGTGACGACACTCGCACCCGGTTCAGCGAGGAGGGCTGCGCCTTCGCCATTGGCGGAGTTGCCAGTGAAAATGCAGTGCCGCGCAGTGATACCGCCGCCTTGGTTGAGGAAAATTGCGCCGCCGCCGTATGCCGAGAAATTGGAAGCAAAACTACTTCTGTCCACGACCACTGTGGAATTCAAAACGCTCAACGCGCCGCCCTGTCCTTCAGTCGTGTTGCCGTTGAAAGCGCAATTTGTGATGACGGCCGAACTGTTGTCGCGAATATCGATCGCTCCAAAATTATTGCTGTAGAACAAACAATTTTCGAACAACGGATGAGAATCGCTGGTGACAGACGAAGCGATGTAGCGATTGCTGATAAACTGGCAGTTGCGAATGGTCGGACTGGCGTGTGTGTTCACAAGGCCGGTAGTCAGGTTCGTGCCGGTGATGATAAATCCATCGAGCGCGGCGGCGCGCGTCACTGGAGCATAGAATCCGTTGTTGACGAGGTAGCCGCTCGCACTGTTGCCGCTGAGTATTGTCGGATTGTTCGTCCAGTTGCGTTGTGAAACGGAGGTTTCTGCGCCAGCGAATCCGCCGTAAATTTCGACGCCGTCTTTCATCGCCACTGCGCCGTTTGTTGAAGGCAGATAATTGCCGCTCGCCACCCAAATTTCTGAACAACGATTGGCCGCGTTGATGGCGAGATTCAGATTCGTGAAGGCGTTCGCCCAATCCGTGCCGGAGTTATTGCCCACGGCGTTTTGTTTTACGAACAGAACGCCGGGAACAGAAACGGTGATCGTTGCGGGCGGCGATGCGAAGGTGCTTGGAAAATTATTCGACGACGCAATAAACCGGTATTGCGTTCCACTCATTCCTACCGTCACGTTCGAAACCATCAGCGTGGACGAATTGGTCGTGACGGTGAGGAAATACGTTCCGTTGTTAATCGGCGCAGTGGACCAACCGCTGCCCGTGTTGAGTTGCCACATGTAACTCAACACCGGATTTGGCAGGAACGTAAACGACAGAAAGGCGGAATCGCCGACGCAGACCGTCGCTGACTGCGGCATTTGGTAGAGGTAAAATCGCGGGTCAGTTCCTGTGGCGGTTTGAAACTCAAAAGCGCCGCGATCCAAAGTTCCGTCCACAACACGAGGATTGCCATCGAGGTCAGTCGTTCCAGCAGCGATGCCAACGCCCGAATTAATCGCCGGACTGAATTGTGTGAGTCGAAAATTTCCGAACGCAGCATTTACGAAAAGCGGATCAAAGTTTTGATTCCCATTTCCGCTGAGCGCATCGAGTCCTTCGACGACTGTGTTGACGACAACAGGAGTTGCACTCAACGAATAAGCGATTTGCCTGCGTTCCAAACTTTCCTGCGTATTGCCCTGGCGATTGCTCCAAAGGATGGAATTCGTGATGGTCAAACCCGGGTCGTAAACTTGAATTCCGCCTCCAGTCCATCCCGCTTCGTTTTCCACGATCGTGCAGTTTTTAACTGCAACGTCCGATGCCAAAACCGTGATGGCACCGCCGCGATAATCCGAACGGTTCCGCGCGAACAAACAATCGGAAATAATCCCGGCGCTTTCGGAGATGGTAAACGCACCGCCCCAATCCGCCGCGCTATTGCTGACAAATGAAGATTGCGCCACCGACATGTAACCGTCGCCTTCGACGAAAATCGCGCCGCCGAATTTTTCGCTGCGGTTATTCAGGAATTGAGATCGGGTTACGACCGCGTTGCCGCCGATCATCAGCATGGCGCCGCCCCGTTCGAGAGATCGATTATTCTGGAACACGCAATCCTCAATCGTCGGTGACGAAGCGTGACTGTAAACCGCGCCGCCAAAAAGATTCGTGTTGTTGCGGAACACGCAATTCGCGATCAGCGGGCTGGATTGTTGCGAATTAAATATCGCTACCGAATTATTTTCAAAGGTGCAGTTGCGAATCGTGGGAGAAGCCAGGTGATTGAAAATCGCATTGCCTTTTGCGCCAGAAAAAGTCAGCCCGTCCAGCACGGCCAAATGGTCGATCGTCGCGAGGCTTCCGAAATTTTCAAACAATGGCCGAGTGCTGGAGGTGGCGAGGCGGGTCACGTTGGCCGGCCAGTTACGCTGATTGCGATTGGTTTCCGTGCCGACGAATCCGCCGTAAATTCGCATGGGCGACGGCAAAGCGAGCGAGACACCAAAACCGGCGTTGTTGGTTTGCACATACGTTCCGGCAGCGACCCAGATTTCAGAACACGGCGTCCAAAGCGCAACGGCCTCCGGCAATGTTTTGACGGCAGTAGCCCAGGTGAATCCGTTTCCAGAAACCGCATTACTGCCGTTCACGTAAACGACCGAAGCCGCGTTGACGTGCAAAGTAATTTCCGGCGACGTGTAATCCGAACTTGGAATAACGAAGCGGAACAAATTTCCGTCCATGCTCAACGTGGCTTGAGAAATCGCGAGCGAATTGGTCGGCCCGTTGGTTGTGATCGCGTAACTTCCAGCGTTCGAAATATTCGTAAACACACTGCCCGAAAATTTCTGCCATTGCAGCGCGCCGTTGCTGCTGCCGAGCGACACGACTTCAAAACTCACCGAGTTTCCTTCACAAACTGTTTGCGACTGCGGAAGTCGGGCGAAAAGCAGTGCAGCACCGGGAGCACTCTGGAATTCAAAAGCGCCGCGGTCGAGTCCGCCACCAACCAAACGAGGTTGACCGGGATAATCAATGGAACCCGCCAGAGTTTCCGTAGCATTGCCCGAATTAATCGCCGGCGAATTTTTCATCAGAGAAAAATCACCAGCGACGGGATTCACAAAAATTGGATTCGCAGCGGAGTTGTTTGCGCCCGACACGGCAGTAAATCCTTCGATGATGGAATTTGTCGCGCTCAGAATTCCGTTGTCGTCGAGCAATTGCGCCTGCTGCAACGTCGAGCCATGGGTGTTAACCCGGTTACCCCAGAGAATGGAATTTCTCGCCGTGCTTTGCGAAGCGTTGCCGTAAACACCGCCCCCGCTGAACGCCGCCGTGTTTTCTGCGAGCGTGCATTGCACCAATTCCAGTTGCCCGCTGAGATTGGCAATCGCGCCGCCGTAACCCGCCGAGCGATTATTGGCCACCACGCTGTTCCGCACACTGACGCTGGATTGCCGCCCGAGAATTGCGCCGCCTTCTACTTTCGCTGAATTATTTTCAAACGAACAACGCTCCACGACAGACGTGCTGCTCAAAACGTTGGCAATGGCTCCGCCGCGCAACGCCGCATTGTTTTTGAAAATGGAATCGCGGAACTGGGTGGACGATGTCTGATTGTAAACCGCGCCGACCGTGCCGTCGCTGATGCCGTTGCCGGAGAAAACGCATTGCTCGAATTCCACCGTGCTGTCCCAGTTCAACACGCCGCCACCGGAGTTGTTGCTGAAAACGCAACTCACGAACGCAGGCGACGCGTCGCTGTTGAGCACGGCTCGTTGATTGTTCCCTGCAAAGACGCAATTCCGAATGGTAGGTGAAGCGGCGTGGTTTTGAATCGCGGCAGAAACATTGCCTGCATTGCTGATAACGAAACCGTCCAGAATGGCCGTGCGGTCAACCGACGTTTCTCCGCCGTTGTTATGCATCATGTCCGAATCGGGCGAGGCGGCCAGGATGGTTTGATGCTGAACCCAGTCGCGTTGATTTCGATTGGTTTCCGTTCCGGAGAAGCCGCCATAAAATGCAACGGCCGAACGCAGATGAAACATTTCTCCTTGCATGGCGATATAGGTTCCCGCCGCCACCCAAACTTCCGAGCAATCGGGCACTTCTTCCATCGCGTGATGCAGGTCCGTGAAGGCATTCGACCACGACAAACCGTCGCCCGTGCCGTTGGTCGCCGTCGCGTTGACGTACCACAATTGTGGAAGACTCACTTGCAGAGTTACGGGGACCGACGTGAACGTTGTGCCGCTGACACGAAAACGAATTTGGTAATTCGATCCGGCTTGTGCAGAACTGACCGTTAAAACCGAACTGTTGGTGCCGTTGGTGACTTGATACGTGGAATTCGAAATCACATCCACGAAATTTGTGCCGTCGTAAACCTGCCAGATAAAATTTGTTCCCGGAACAGCGCCGACGACCGTGAAACTCGCGGGACTGGCGGAACAAACCGTCGTTGAAATTGGTGTGGAAAAAATTGTGACGGGCGGTGAAACCGATGTCGCTTCGTAAGCACCGAGATCAACCACGATGCCGTTAGTTCGCGGGTTGCCTGCGAAATCGATGGCCATTGCCGAAGTGAGAAAACTGTTGTTGCCGATGTTGATCGAGGGCGAATGAGGCGCGAGCGATAGATTTCCCAACGGCGGATTAACGAACAACGGGTCTGTCGAAATATTGCCGTTGCCAGCGAAGGCGTTGAGTCCCTGCACGCAAGAATTTGAAATTGCCACTGTGCCCGCGTTGATTTGAATCTGGGCTTGTTCAACGGTGGGTCCCGAGACTCCGGCCGTGTTGGCCCAGAGAATTGAGTTCAACACCTGGATGCCAGCGCCATTGCCAAACAATCCACCGGCTTCGCCACTGGCTTGATTTGCATAGAGCGTGGAGTTCACCAATTTCACGAGGCCACCGGCGTGCGACATCGCTGCACCGCGCACGGCTTGATTGTTTAGCATCACGAGTTGTTCCAACACTGGCGTGCCGGAGATGGTGAAAATGCCGCCGCCTTCATTGGTGGCGACGTTGCTTTCAAAACGACTGCGTCGGATGAGCGGCGACGAGTTTTGGTTGAAAATCCCCGCGCCGTTCATCGCGTGATTGTTCACGAATGCGCAACCGTTGATCGTCGGATTCGAGTCAGAGACGTTGATGATTCCGGAATTATTATTGGCCTGGAAAACACAGTTCGAAATCTGCGGCGAAGACGAGTTGAAATTAACAATGCCGCCGGATGAATTGTTGGTCAGCACGCAATCGCTGATAATCGGCGAGGACGAATTCAGATTATAAATTCCCGCGCCGGCTATGGCCTCGGCGACGCTCACGCCTTTTTGGCTATCAATCATGCACTGACGAATAGTCGGGCTTGCCCGAAAATTTTTGATGCCGTGGCTGTCGGGCGCATGAATGACGAAACCATCCAAAACGGAACTGGCGTTGATCGTCCAAAAATCTCCGCGACTCACGACCACCGCCTCGGCACCGGCGACTCCAACCAAAATGGATTTGTAGAGAGCGGGATTTCGGTCGGTGCGATTAATTTCTGTTCCCGCGAATCCGCCGTAAACTTCGAGGCCCGGTTTCATCGAGAAAAAGTAAGTGCCATCGGCGGCTTGCGTTGCGGGATAGGTTCCCTGCGCGACCCAGATTTCGGAACAACGATTTCCCTGCGCGAACGCTTGCTGCAAATTCGTGTAGGCCGCCGCCCAGGAAGAACCGTTGTTCGCGCCAACCGCATTGGCCTTCACGTAGATCACGCCCGGCTGTGACACAATCAGCATCGCGCTCGATGATTCATAATTTGCTGCCGCAACTTTGACCCGGTAATTACGCCCGGTCATCAGCACCGTCGTGTTCAAAACCTGAAGCGTGTAAACGCCGTTGCTGACTGTGAATTGATGCGTGCTATCGGCCACGACATCGATGAATCCGCTGCCGGTGTTCACCTGCCATTGCAACGCGCCGCCATAATTTGTTTCCGCGATGGCGGTGAAAGTTGCAGTTTCTCCGATGCAGACGCTTTGAGATTTTGGCGCGGCAAGTAAAAGGACAATTGAGCCAGCAGCGGACTGACGTTCGTAAGCACCCAGATCAACCGAGCCGCCGAAGATGCGAGAACTGCCGTCGAGATCAGCGGCGACATCGGCGACCGCACTATTGTTGCCGCTGTTTAACGCGGGTGAAGAGGCACCGGGCCGGAAGTTTCCGCCGCCAGCGTCAGTGAAGAGTGGATCATAACGAACATTGCCGTTGCCGACGTAAGCGGACAATCCTTCGATGCACGTGTTGGTGACGGACAAAGTTGCGCCCGGCATTGTTCCAATTTGTTCGACTTCGCGGTTTGGAATGAAGGTGAGGTCTTGCACGCTGTTGCCCCAAAAAATGGAATTCACGCTGGTGACGTGGCCGCCGTAAACAAACATGCCACCGCCGCCGCGCGCAGCCTGGTTGTTGGCCATCGTGCAATTCAGCAGCAGGAGTTCTGCGCCATTGTTGGCAATCGCTGCGCCGAGATGGTCTGACTGGTTAGCCGCGAACAGGCAATTGATCAGTTGAACGGAGGTGCCGACATTGTTGAAAACTGTTCCGCCGCTGCTGCTGCGATTTCCAACGAACACGCTGCGTGAAATAACAGGGCTGGAGCCGTTGTCATTTTCAATCGCGCTGCCCGACGTCGCAGAGTTGGTTTCGAATCGGCAATTTTCAATCGATGGACTGGCGGCGTTGTTGAAGATCGCTCCGCCGATGCTCCCGTTTGTGTTTCGCGCGAACAAACAATTCATGAACGTCGGTGCGCAGCGGCTATTACGGACCGCGCCTCCCTGGCAGGCGGTGAACACGCAATTGCTGATCGCCGGACTGGAGAAGCTGTTGTCCATCGCCGAGCCGGGAAGATTTTCGAAGGTGCAGTTTTGGATGACTGGGCTGGCCTGATAGAGCGAAATGGCGGGAACAATTTGCGCGCTGTGCAAATTGAATCCATCCAACACGGAAGCGCCATCGATGAGTTGCAAATCGCCCCTGCCCCGAAAAATCACGGAGTTGGTTTTTGCCAGAAGCACGGTTGGATGGTTTGTCCAGTTTCGTTGGTTGCGCAATGTTTCGGTTCCAATAAATCCGCCATAGAGGGGCACGTTAGGTCGGAAATTAAATTGGTCGGTGCGCGCTTGATACGTTCCTTGCGCGACCCAGATTTCATTGCAGCCGTTTGCAATATCGAGCGCATCTTCCAATTGCGTGAAGGCGTTGGCCCACGAACTTCCATTGGTGGAACCGCTGGCGGACGCATTCACATACAACACACTCGGCGGAAGCACGGTCAGGGAAACGGCTGGATTCGTGTAGTTGATTGCGGGAATGGTAACGCGATAAAGATTGCTGTTCAGGCCCAGTGTCGGACTTGGAATGGTGAGCGTCGAGCTGTTGCTGGAAACCGAAATCGTGTAGGTCGCGTTGTTGGATAAAGTCACGAAGCCGCCGCCGGAATTAACCTGCCATTGGTAAACGATCTCGGGATTGTTTGTGCCCACCACCGTGAAACCGACTGGCCCAGCGCCCACGCACGTCGTCACGGGGTTGGGCAATTGCACCAGCAGCGCCGGAGTAATTGCCGGCGTGCCTTGAAATTCATAAGCGCCGCAATCCACCGCGCCGCCAGTCACGCGATTCGTTCCCGCCAAATCAGTTTGAACGGTCAAAGAATTCGTTGGCCCGCCGGCGTTGATTGCAGGCGAGAAAGCGGTGAGTTGGTAATTGGCAGAACCAACAAACAATGGATCGAAAGCTTGATTGCCGTTGATCGCGGGCAAAGGCAGACCGCTCACAATCGAGTTGGAGAGCGTAACGCTGGCGGCGTTGTGATCGTTATGAATTTGCGCGGCGAACGCACTCGCGTCCGATCCCGATTGATTGCCCCACAGGATGGAACTGATCAGAGTGAATTGTCCGCCGTTTCCTTGAAGATAAATTCCGCCGCCGTCGTTCTCCGAGTGATTATCTGCGATGGTGCAGTTCTGCAAAATCATTTTCGAGGAATAGGACGAAATCGCGCCGCCTAAATGAGGCGATTGATTTCGCGCGAAAAGACAATTAATCAATGTGTTCGTGGCGCTGAAGCTGCGGAATGTGGAAAACACGGAAACGTTATCCATGAATCTGCAGTTTTCAAATTGCGGGGCTGACTGCCAACTGCTCACGGCCGAGTCGCACAGGTTGCTGACGAAATCACAATTCCGAACTATGGGACTGCCCGCGAGCAAATCGAGCGCGTGATATTGCGCGTCCCTCAAAATAAATCCATCGAGGATCGCCGTTGCATCAACGGGTGGTTGAGAAGGAGCGCGGAAGAGAGTCAGGCTGTTGTCACTGATGCTGGCGGGATTTCCAAGATTGCCGCTCAGAATCGTGAGGTTCGTGCGCCAGTTCCGTTGGCTCCGAGTAGTTTCCCAACCGCCGAAGCCGCCGTAAAAAGCCACATTGGGACGGAGGTAAAAAGTTTTATTCGTATCGCCGTCGCTCGTCGGAAGATAGGTTCCCGCTGCCACCCACACTTCAGCGCAAATCAATTCCGGCTCAAATAAATCAATTGCATCTTGCGCCGCGCGCAAGGTGGGAAAAGCATTGGTCCAATCACGGCCAGTTCCTTTGCCGGTGGCGTCGGCTTTGACATACAGTCGGGAAGGTTGAACGAACAGATAAGCGCTGCCGGAAGAAAAGGACAGGTTGGGATTGGTCGCAAAAATTCGGTAGCGATAACCGTTGTTCTCAAATGACGGATGAAGAATTGTCAGGTTGGTTGTCGTCACTCCGGCGTAATCTGATCCATTGGTGATCGGAAGAAATCCATTTCCATCATTGCGGTTTAATTGCCATTGAAAACTCAGGCCTACTCCATTCGTTCCCAACGCCGACGCATTGGTAAATGTAAGATAAATGATCGACCCCTCAGATCTGCATTCACGGGTCAATTTCAGATCAGCACTTATGAAGATGGGAGCATCTTGAAATTCGTACGCGCCCAAATCCAGTCGCACATTGGCCACTCGCGGGAAACCGTCCAAATCAATATTTGGATCGCTGCCTCCGAGTTCGCGCTGGCCCGCATCAATCGCAGGTGAATAAGGTCGCAACCGGAAGTTTCCGCCCGTGGCATCGACGAATTGCGGGTCGAGATCCAGATTGCGCGGATCAGGCTGATAAGGGGCCGCCGGCTGAACGCCTTCAACAATACTATCGCGGACGTAAAACAGTTTCTGGGAATCTGGAACCACGTAACTATATTGCTGGCGTTCGAGGCTGGCGGAGGAATTCAAGACCCGGTTCTGCCAGAAGATGCATTCCTTCGCTGAGAAATATTTATTCGCGCCGTTATTTACAAAATAAACAGCGGCCCCGCCGCGTGTCGTCGGTGAACTGGAACGGACCTGGTTATTTGCCAGCGTGCAACTGTAAAGCACGAGGTCCGCCTCGGAAGAATAAATCGCGCCGCCATTCGCGGAGTTATTGGTGGCCGCGTTATTTGCGAACAACGAATTCCAGAAGTAACCAAAAGCGGAGTCGAGCCAGACCGCGCCGCCTGAACCACCAGAGCTATTGTTTAGGAACTGACAGTTCCGCGCCCACAAGCGCGAGCCATAAAATATCGCGCCGCCATCTTGAGTCGCGTGGTTGTCCGTGAAAACGCAGTTAGTGAGGATGGGGCCATAGGCGGTTCCCGTGGAATAAACGGCGGCCCCACGTCCTGCCGTACGGTTATCCTCGAAGGTGCAATTTCGGATTTCGAAAGCGGAACGAATCGCCACAATGGCAGCATCTGGCACACCTCCTACCGCCAGTCCTCTTGCCTTGGTAAAAATAAATCCGTCCACGAAAGTTTCCAGTCGCCCTTCGGAAATATCCTCCTGCGGCCCATCCACATCCTCGGCATAAAAAAGAGTGCGGCTGTTATCTGAATCATTTCCAATCGCGCCGATGTCCCCGCTGATGATGGTTTTATTGGTCGTGAAATTTCGCTGCGCCAGGTTTGTGATTCCGGCAGCGGGATTGAAACCGCCAAAGACTTTGCAGCCGTTCTTCAGGATAAACCGATTGGCGGGATTATTTTCCGGCGGTTTGTAGGTGCCAGCCGCAACGAAAACGCTACCACCGGAATTCAAAGCAAATTGCAGATTGGTTGTCGCATTGGCCCAATTGGCGCCGCTGCCATTTCCGCCAACAAACGCGGGACGAACATACATCGTCGGCGGGAGCTGACTTTCAATGCAGCCCATGTCAATGCTGCCGCCTTTGACACGCGCTTCGCCGACAATATCCGTTCCCGTGCCGCTATCGACCCAGCCGTTGTCCAGTCGCAACCCGGTCCCGGCGTCAATCACCGGCGAGAATTCGCCCGGCTGCAAACCTATAAACCGGGATTCAAAATGGACGGTGAGCATGGGGTCGGAATTGATATTTCCATTCTTGAGCAAATTCGGGCGGATGCCTTCGCCGGTATTATAAAAAGAGAAGAGCCGCAAGAGTCCGCGTGGTTCGCCGTAATCAAAATCCGCGGCCAAACCCCGGGCTTTTTCCAGATCGCCCGCAGCTAGGACGAATTTCTCAAAATGATCCTGACCGATGGGGAGACGCTTCAAACTTTGAACACAACTATGGCTGATTTCGCACAAACCGATGTAATCCACATAACTCGCGCCCGCGCTTTTGAGATCTTTAATAGTATTTGTATCGGGAGGAGTAGCCGACAGCGCTGACTGGATAATTGAGGCGCGAGTAGGCACAAAAACATCCGCTCCGCCGAGCGAGTTTGTGGCAAGAGCGTTGGTGTTACCCCAAAGAATCGAGTTGGCGATTTGAACTTCAGCGCCAGAGTCGCTGGAAACAGCATAACCGTTGGTGTCTTCGGAGCCGTTGTTGATGATCGTGCAGTTGACGATTTCGGCGAGACAATGGCTTTTATTGGCAATGGCGCTTTCTCCAAGGATGGAGTGATTATTTCGGAACGCGGAATTGAGAACAAAGGATGAATTCCAACCTCCCTGGTAAAGTCCGCCTCCGCCAACATCGGCACGATTGCCGGTAAATTCGCAACCTTCGATATCGACGTTATCGTAGAGCACAAAAACGCCACCGCCGGTGCTGCCAGCTAAATTGTCGATGAACCGGCAGTTAGTGATGGTACGGGGATCGGATCTATTGAACGCCAGCCGTTGCCAGTGTTTGACGTCCCAGGCAGAGGTCTCGATGCTTTCGTTGCAATCCGTAAAATGGCAAATCGCCGCGATGGAAATGGTCATAGCTAGGCCATTAATGGTGGCGTACTTATTGAAAGGGCCGCTAAAAGCCTGCCAATTTTTTACATGCTGATTGTCGGGACTGACACCCGCCCATTGCGCAATAGCAAAGCCCGCATCTACCAGCGCGACGGCGGCGGCGACCACGGCATAAGCGTTCATCGCCCCGCCGGATTTGTATTTGATGAGACCAAGGGACAAGGAGCCTTGTCCAGTTTCATAGGCAGTATAAAGGCCTTTGACCGCCATAAGAGCCAGAGCGGTCCGCCCCATAATCATATCCTTCTCGACGACATACGCTTGGAATCTCTCGGATTCCCGGTAGGAGGCCTCGCGCTGATCCACATCATCGAGCGGAACGAAGCTGGAAAGGGCGGAGAGTTTGAACATGGCCAGGCCAGAGGCGACGAAGTTGTGATATTCCTGCCGCGAGAGGGTTGTCTGTGCCTTGAATTGACTATCCGACAGACTGGGAACAACAGTTTTTGTCGAAGGCCAAGATTCCTGATGGATGCCTGCGCCCGAGAGTAGAGCTGTGTTGGCGCGAAACTCGCAACCAATAAAAGCCGAGTGTTGGTTCTGTCCCCAAAAGCCACCTCCTTCAGCGCCGGATCGATTGCCGGAAATGTAGCTGTCGAGGACGAAAATGTCGGCTTGCTGCACCGCGATCCCTCCACCATAGCCGAGAGCGTAATTGCCCATGACAATACACCGTTCCACCACCAGAGTCGGCTCCGCGCTGGATCGCTCGAAACGGTCTGAAACAAAAATGCCGCCGCCAGCAATCGCGCGTCCAAGCTCGGCCATCGGTTTGCCAGCCATGAAAGCGTTGAAAGCAGCGCCCTGAGTTTCCTCGGTGAGTGCCATCGTGGCCATGTCCTCAATCTGTGTCGGAGAATACGGTTGTCCATTGGTGTTGAGTCCATTGGCGCAGCCTCCGGCAATGATGAGCTTCTCCAGCGCTGCGTTGGTAACGCCCACAGCGGTGACAACGTTGTAGCAATTATCCCGAAGACCGGAATCTTCCACGTCAACCGGATAAACCGAGTTGTAGAACGGCTGTGCGTTCGTGCTGTCTTTGATCGGGTTTATCTGAGGCTGACCAATGTCACCACTCAACACGGTGGCGTTTTGAAAAAACAGACGTTGTTCGGGCGTTGTTTCAATGCCGGCAAATCCTCCCATAATTGACATGTAACTCTTGAGCCCAAAGGTGGCATTTCGATTTGTGCTGGCGGTCGGTTTATAGGTGCCTTGAGCGACCCAAATCTCAACCGGACTGTTGGCCGTCGGATTGGCGTTGCTGATGGCCATGGATAGGTTTACGTAAGCGTTGGCCCACGAAGTCCCGTCACGCCTGGAACTGACGGGCGCGTTCTGATTGACGCGCATGATCGTTGGGCTGGCCCTCGCAGTGGTTTCTACGAGTGGAAGCAGAACGAATGGAAAAAGGAACCATAGGCGACGCAAGACAGAATTCGATGGCATTGCTGGAAAGTTGGTTGTCACAGGTTTTTAATTTGCGGCGCGACTATGCCAAAGTTTGTCCATGACTGTTATCTTTTAGATGACAAGCGGTCAAGGCGTTTTGTGATTGTGCGTAGGCAGAGACCTCTCGCGCGGTTCTCCAGACATCAGCAGAAACGGTTCAGTCGAGTTGGGCACTGAAAAATGATATTAAAACTGCCAAGGGCGGATGGTGGAGCGTGCGTGACGCATGGAACAACCTACTCCGACACCGCCGCGTAAGGCACACGCGCGCCAGCCCGCGAATCACTAGGTTCCCCCTGCCACGGTGTAACCAGCCTCGCGCAGTTCTTCGGCCAGCTCCCGCTCCATGGCAAGTGCAGCATCGAACGGCATTGGATTGAGGAACTCGAATAGCTCAGGTAGCAAATGGATCCCAAAGCGCCGCACCATACTGGCAGCCTTGATTCCTCTCTTGTGATTCTGAAACCGTTGCTCCGGGGTAAGCCCGGTCATCCCCACATAAACACAAGGCTTGCTTCGATCCCGCTTCGGGTTGGCAGCGATGATTTTACGATTCTTTGCCGCCCTGGGATCAAGCAGCACCACATAGACATGGTGGTGAAAGCCTGATTCGCCCGCCGTTTTCAGCTTTCGGAACGTGCGCCGGCGCATGCGAATTAATTTTGGCAAACCACTTCTATTTTCCAACGGATAATTTTTTCGGAAAACGGTTTTCCATTTGCATCGTCGCGGCGCGAACATTACTGGCTGGCTCCAGAATTTGTCGCGCATTTTGAATCAGATAGTCCCATTGCAAGGCCGGGCCGGGATCGGTTTTGTTGGTCTGGATGTGGTAGTGCCCGAGAACGCCCTGATAGTTGCTCAGCTCATCGTCAGCGAGTTTCTTGGTGACCAGTTTCCCTTCCGCATCACGCGGATAATCACATTTTAGTTTTGGGAAGACTTTGCACAACGTTGCGGTCAATTTCACCAGCGCTTCATACTGTTGCGGGGTGTAATCGTACTGGCGCATCTCGTGTCCCTGCACAGTTCCAACGACAGGCTCGGGACGCGCGGGATGCCCAACAAACTTCGGAGTGTAGAAGCGGTTCGTTCCCACGAATTTTCCAGGGAAGATCAACGTAGTCTGGCCGTTCGGTTCCTTTTTATACCATTGCTCGAACGGGTCATTTTCCTTGGAACTGTAAGCGCCGATGTTGGCGATTTCGATCCCCACCGAGCGGGTGTTGGAACTGGTCGCATGATAGGCGCGCTCTTTCAAATCGAGCGTTTGATAAATTGTCCCATCCGCATCGAGCATGAAATGAACGCTTAGCCCGCGATGATCGTGCAGTATGTTGAAACATTGGCGACTCGTTCCACAAACGTCGAAGTGCAATACGAATTGATCCACCACCCGTTGCAACAATGGCAAATCCCAACCACCGCCGCGGACGCGCTCGATTTCTTCCGGCGAAAGCCCCGCTTTGCGCAAATTGAAACGACTAGGCGACTTGAGGTCGGCAACCTTTTCCTTTGAAATCGTGAAGTCGGATTCCTCGAACGGTGCAAAGCGGCGCTCGGTGCGATAGGCGTCGTAGCCACCCGGGTCCATCCAGGTCACAACCCGCGTCCCGGTGTGAACCATTTTTCCGGCCACGATGATTTCATCACCCTGGCGAGGGGCGAACGTTCCCGAACGCGTCGCGCAACCGGAGACCACCGAAAGCACCACCAGCAGACTGAGCAAAAGAAAAATTCGCGCGCGACCTTTAGTTGGAAGTGCGGCGAACGACGCTTTAGAGAAATAGTTCATGGGATTAATTTGTGAGCGGAATTTGAGTCGGGTCAAGAACAAGTCAGAGATAAGACGAGCGAACCGGTTTCAGTTCGGCTTCAAATGACCAACTTGGATTCCGGTTTCTTGGATTCCGCCCGTCTTTTGTACTTGTCGGAAACGCCGCTGAGGAAGGCGTGCTCTTCTTTGGTTAAACTGTGAATTCCTTTCGCCGCCAAAACACTCACGTATTGGCCAGGTTTTCACCTGATTTTCGAATTGACCTCAGAGGCATGTTAACCCAGTGTCGCTCCATGAATCCACTTTGGGCCGCAGCGAGGAATGATCGGAGGAATCAGCCTGCATTCACTTTCATTGAACTTTTAGTCGTGCTGACCGTTGTAACCCTGTTGGGGCTGCTCTCTTTGAACGGGTTGGCCCACAGTCAAACATCCGCAGACCGGGCACGATGCGCCAATAACCTCAGCCGCTTGATGGTCGCCTGGCACATGTATTCTGATGATTATTCCGGCAACCTCATTTCCAACTCTTTGGGATCTAATAATAAACCATGGGTTAGCGGCAACATAGACTTTAATGTTTCGAATTCTGCCAATACCAACACCTTGAATTTGACGAACGCGACTTACGCGGCCATCGGACCTTATGTGAATTCCTCATCGCTGTTTCGATGCCCTGCTGATCCATCCACTCTGCTGATTGGGGGAGTTCCGAAACTGCGAGTGCGAAGCTATTCAATGAATGCGTTTATGGGATCTACAGGCTCACAATGGGGCCAGAATTACCGAAGTATGACTAAAATTTCTGAAATCTCTCAGCCAGGTCGCATGTTCGTGTTCCTAGACGAGCATCCCAATAGCATCAACGATGCAGAGTTTTTTACCAACGCCCCAGAAGAAAGCTTAGTGGATTATCCAGGTTCCTTTCATCTCGGCGGAGCTAATCTTTCCATGGCCGACGGACATATCGAATATTGGCAGTGGTCCGACCCCAGAACTATGCTTCCTATAGGGGCGCAAATTTTCCTAAACGTCGCATCACCAAATAATCCTGATGTGGCCCGCATCCAAGCCGCAGCCGCATATCTTAAGTAGTGAACTGCTTGAGGGAAAACTAAATATGAAGATTGGCTACCTCGCATTTCTGTTAACCTCAATGAGCATCGCCACCTCCATCTTGGCGAATGCATTAGTCGATTCACTAATTTCGCCCGTGGCTTTGTCGTCAGGATCTGCGAGCGACTGCCATAATCCCGGCGTGAGTGCAAATGGCCGTTTCGTGGTTTTTGTCAGCACGGCGGATAATCTGGTCACGAACGACAACAATGGTGCGTTCGACATTTTTGTGCGGGATCGCCTGCTCTCCAAAACAGTCCTGGTCAGCGTGAATGCAACTGGAACAAAAAGCGGAAACGGCGCATCGCATTCGCCTACGATTAGTTCCAACGGTCAGTTCGTCGTTTTCGAAAGCACCTCGAGTGATCTCGTTCCAAACGACACGAACAACGCTTCCGATATTTTCCTTCGAGACCTCGTTGCTGGAACCACTACGTTGGTGAGCGTCGATACCAATGGTGTAGGCCCAGGAAACCTTGATTCGAGCGCACCCGACATGACGCCCGACGGACGTTACGTGCTTTTTGCCAGCCAGTCGAGCAACCTCGCAGCAAATGATTTAAACAACGCCGTTGATTTATTCGTTCGGGATACGAGCTCTGCAACCACCCTGCTTGTGACTCGAAAATCAGATAACACCTCCAGTTTTGCCGGAACCTCCGTGGTTTGGGCCGGTAACCGACAGATCAGCGATGACGGGAGATGGGTGACGTTCCAAAGTTTGGCGGCGAATTTGGTTGCAGGAGATTTAAACGCGAAACTCGATGTGTTTATTCGCGACCTCCAAAGCTCATCGAATCTAGCGGTCAGTGTCAGTGCGGGTGGCACATTGGGCAATGGCGATTCGCAAAACCCCTCCGCAGACAGCACCGGACGTTATGTGGCATTTCAAAGCGCTGCGTCGAACCTCACCACCAACGACCTAAACACCGAGCTGGACATATTCCTGCGGGATAACCTACTCGGCACAACAACCCTAGTCAGTGTGAATGCCACTGGAGTCAACTCCGCCTCCGGTTCTGGATCTCCGGTTTTGAGCAGGCAAGGTAGTGTGGTGGTTTTCTCAAGTTCGTCCAACAATCTGGTGCAATACGACACGAATTCATCTGGAGCCGACCTTTTTCGACGTGATCTCACGACTGGAACGACGACCCTGATTGCTTATAGAGTTGCACAGGTAAACAGCGCCGGACCGATCTTAAATTTCGTTCCGGTCCTTTCATCCGACGGGCGGTTTCTGCTTTATCAAGACTCGGCCAAAAACCTGATGCTCTTCGACGCAGTCGCTGGCACCAATACGACGGTGACAACGAACACGCCTGTAACGGACGCGACGATGACGGACAACGGACTTTGGATTGCATTCATTGGTGCGCCGGAAGCGAACGGAACCCGAAACATTTATCTCTTTGACCGGCTAAGTGGAATTACTGAACTAATTTCCGTGCGTGAACCGAGCCTGAATGTGAACACCGGGGCGGCTTCGAGTCGACTGACTTCCGGCGGCGTCAGTTCCAATGGCCAATTCATCGTCCTGGAAAGTTATGCTTCCGACCTCAGCTCCGGAGATACAAACCGGGATAGCGACGTGATGATCGGTGACCTCAATGCAGGTTCAAATAGTTGGATTCGGCTCAATACAATCCTCAACGGTTTCTCGCGCGGTCCATCACGCCGCCCAGTCATAAGCAGTGATGGGCGGTGGGTTGCGTTCGAAGCGATTCCTGACAGCACGCCATTGGCAGGGTTGGGAACCCGTTTCAATTTATACACTTTCGACCGTTTAGCGCAGACGAATGTGTTGATTGCCGGCGTTGGAAAGGTTAGCGCGCCGTCGCTGCCGGTGTTTAGTCAACAGGGTAACTTCCTGGCCTTTCAAAGTAGCGAAACAGGGGTGGGCGGTTATGCCACTACCGTCGGGCAGATTTACTATCGGGATATGGCTCAAGAAACTAATCGACTGGTCAGCCGAAATTATCAGGGGACAGCGGCAGGATCGTACGCCTCATACAATGCTGCTATCAGTCTTGACGGACGTTATGTAACCTATCTTGGAAGTGGCAATTCGGCCTTGGTTACCAACTTAAATGCTAGCTCCACTTCTGCTTTCCTTTGGGACTCCGTATCTTCGTCGAATTTTTTTGTAGGCGGCTCAAGCGGCCCCAATTCTATCACTCGGGATCCCACCTTTGCGGCCAACGATACTTTGATCGCCTTGGAGCGCCGGACGAACACTTTATTGTTTGATGTGGCGAGTAAAAGTTCACTTACGACTCTCACTGATGCGGTCAACGTTGTCTTAAGCCCAAATGGACGATTCGTAGCCTGCGAGCGGAGCAAAAGCTATTCAGTTTTGGATACCAACCTGACTACGGATGTATATCTCATTGATCGAACGAACGGACAAGCATCACTCGTGAGCGTCAATCAAAATGGCACAGGAGCCGGGAACGACCGGTCGCTTTCCCCTTTGCTCACCCCAGACGGACGTTACGTGATCTTCCGGAGTCGTGCCTCAAACCTGGTCGCGAACGATACGAACGGACTGAGTGATGTTTTTCTGCGGGATCTGGTCTTGAACCGCACTATTCTCCTGAGCATCAACCGGGGCGGATCCGGAACTGGCAATCGGTTTTCAGGCAATCCGGTGATCAGCATGGACGGGAGCACCGTGCTTTTCGAAACCTACGCTACGGATCTGACCACAGGCGGCGACTATAACGATTCCCGGGATGTCATGGTTCTGCGGCTAAGTCGTTCTGACTCTGATCACGACGGACTCCCAGATGATTGGGAATTGGCCTACTTCAACGGTCTTCAACGCGATGGCACCAGTGATTACGACGAAGACGGACTAACGGACGCAGCGGAGTTCCAAGCAGGAACAGACCCGACCAACGCTGGCTCCATTCTGCGGGTTATCACACTCTCATCGCCTCAGTCTGGACCGGTGCAGATTTTCTGGAGTGCTGTTTCCGGCAAAACATATCGGGTCCAGTTTAAAGCAACCGTGTCCGATCCAACGTGGACCAACCTCGACGGAGATGTGACAGCGACGGACGAATCCGGCTACAAAGTGGATCCTTTAGCGGGCGCTACAGAACAACGCTACTATCGTATATTAGTTGTACCCTAAGTTTCAATCTACCGCAGTTGCTTGACTCAAAAGAAAAATCTTGGTTCTCATCTCGCGTTAATCCTTGAAGAATTACACCAGAACATCGCTCTGGGGAAAGTCAGACCACATATCAGTCCGAAACAAAGGGACTGCGATGTTAAATGATCAACCCGGACTTGGGCTTCTTGGATTCCGCCCGTCTTTTGTATTTGTCCGAAACGCCGCTGAGGAAGGCGTGCTCTTCTTTGGTCAGACTGTGAATTCCTTTCCCGGCAATTTTCTCGAGCAGCGCGTCCACCTGAAAGTTTTTCGGCCGTGACTTCGAAAACATTTTGAAAAGCGATTTCCGTTTCGGCATCGACATCACGTGCGCCAGCGGGAGGAACATCGGATTCTTTGCGAGATAAACGAACAGCAGGATGGATCCGAGTGTAATCGTCAGAAACAGGTAAGGACTTTGGCCGATGATCCCGGGTTTTAGTGCTGCGGTGGTAAATAATCCAATGATCGCGCCGCCCAGATGAGCGTCATGGCCGATGTTGTCCTTTTGCGTCTTCATCCGGTAGAACGATCCAGCCATAAACAGAACCGCGTAGAGCCAGGATGGAATGAAAATCGGAAGCAAGCCACTCGAAATACTTCCCCCGGGAAACAAAAAAATGTGCGCGAAAATCACCCCGCAAACTCCGCCCGACGCTCCGTAAGCAAGGTAGTCGTGATGGCGGTGGAGATACAATGAAAGGAGATTCCCTCCGACGATGGCCGCGAAATAAATGACCAGGAGAATCAGTCTCCCGAAATAAAGTTCAATCGCCTCTCCAAAAAAATAGAGGCTCAGCATGTTGAAAAAAAGATGCTGCCAGTCGGCGTGTAAAAAACCTGAACTGATCAGCCGGTAATATTCTTTGTGCCTGAGAATATTCTCCGGGCAAAAGATGTATTTCCGTTCGAAAGCGGCGCTCTTGAATCCAAGGTACGAAATCCAGCATGTGACGCCAATTAGCGCGAAGGTTAAAAATGCGATCGGCTCATTCATCTGGGAGCCACGTTCGTACTAGAAGTTCGCGCTCAGCGCAACTCCAATGGTCATGGGATCGCCCGGTTGCCGGATGAGCAAATCGGGTTGAAAACTATTGCGCAAATCAAGTGCGTTGTTGACGTATTCCTTGTCCAAAAGATTTCTGCCAAAAAGGTAAATTTCAAAATGCGAGTGCTGGTAACCGATGCGGGCATTCAACAAACCGTAGGCGCTCTGGTCGGTGCTGTTTGCTTCGTCGAGATAATATTTACCCACTCCTTGCAGTTCCACCCGGGCATAGATGTTGCACGGAAAATGATATTGCACGGCGAGGTTGGCGGTGAATTCAGGAACGAAATTCACGTCGTTGCCATCAAAATTTACCCCGGTGTTTTTATCAGTGAAGTTATTGAACGTCGCTTTCGTCACGCCAAAAGCCGCGCTTAGGTCCAATTTTTTATACGGACGCGCCGTCAAATCCAACTCCGCGCCATAGCTGCTCACACGGTCGGCATTGACGATGTAAGCCTGTGAGGGATTGGCGGGGTTGATCTGATAGACCTGATAATTATGAGTGTCTGTGTAGAAAACGGCCACATTGGCGAAAAGGCGGTCGGAGAGCCATTTTGATTTTAAACCAAGCTCATAGTTCCAGGAATGCGACGGATCGAAATCCGCATCGGTTTCTGCATCCGTGGCAACATTAAACCCGCCACTTTGATAACCGCGAGCGATGCTGGCGTAGGTTTCAACTTCGGGCGTGAAATGATAACCGAATCCAAACTTGGGCGACAAATCGATGAAACGCTCTGAAGCATCCCACGCTCCCAAAGTTTGTGAGCCGCCCGGTATAAATCCATTTTCCAAACTGCGAGTGCGATGCACAGAGCGGTCGTCATAGGTGAAGCGAAGTCCCGCCGTGAAATCCAATTTCTCCCGAACCGTGTAGGTCCCCTGCCCGAAAACCGCGTAAGATTTGGCGATAGAATCCGACACCGTGCGAAACGTTGTGGGTGGGGGCAAAGGCAATTGCGGATTGGGCGCAAGCTCGACACTACCCGTGTCGTTTTCCAAATCTCCGTTAGAATAAAAAATGCCACCGAGCCATTTGAAATCTTTCGTTTCATCAACCGATTGCACGCGCATTTCCTGGCTCCATTGATCGAGATCCGGCTGGGCAAAGCCGATGCGAATCGGCGCGGAACTAAAATCGAAATCCTGCTTTAAATCCTGCTTCCAATTTCGATAAGAGGAAACCGAAGTCACCTTGACTACTTCATTTTCAAAACTGCCTTTAAAAGCCGTGCCCCAGGTGTCGGTATCGACATATCCGTCATAATCGCGCTGCACGGAAAAGAGATTTTTATCGTGGCCTCTATAGTAGGTTGGAATATAGCCATCGTCGAAACTTTGGCCGTGCACGACGAGCGAAAAATCAAGCGTCTCGGTTGGAGTCCAGCGCAGTTGCGCCCGCCCGGCCTTGGTTTGTTTGTCATCAGGATGATTGTCATTGAAACTGTTGCGCACGAAACCATCGCGGCTTGAATAAATCCCGGACAAGCCGAGTGACAATTTGTCGGCGACAATCGGGCCGCGCAGGCTGGCTTCATAAATCTGCTCGTCGTAGTTGCCGTAAGTAAAACCGCCGCGCCCTTCCCATTTATTCGTCGGCTGGCGTGTCACAATATTGATGACGCCGCCGGGGCCGTTCGCGCCAAACAACGTTCCTTGTGGGCCGCGCAAAAATTCCACTTGCTCGATGTCGAACAACGCCAGCCCACGGGAATTCAAATCGGTGTAAGGAATGTCATCGACATACATGCCAACCGCAGGATCGCCGGCGCCAAAATTATTTTCACGCAAGCCGCGAATGGAAAACTTTGGTGATCGATCGTTGTTCCCATCGAAAACCGTGACGTTTGGCAAATAAGTTCCCAACTCACGCGTGGCCGTAATTGCACCGGGCCGAACCTGTTCGCCCGAGAGCACGGTTACCGCGTTCCCCGCCTGCGTGACGGCTTGCGTGGAATTGGCCACCGCCCCGAAAACCGTCACCGTTGGCAGTCGATAAGTGGACGAACCGGTTGCGGATTCGTTGGTTTGGGCCGAGGCAGAAAAGAGAAATGAACCCGTCACAAAAGCAACAACACAGATGGAAATGTATTTCATATTTAGATTTTAATCGGCAACAAGCCTGCGTTTTAGAGGTAGGCTGACCGCGAAACAAGAAGTTTTCTGGAAATTTATGCTAGGAACCGGGCAGAATGCGAATGTGTCCCGGCAAAATGGTTTAGCTTTTATCGGCAGATTGATGTTGTGAGTGAGCGTTGGAAAATAGCGTTGTTGATTTCGTTGGTGGTGCATTGCGCCGCCATCCCTCTCGCGTTCCATTATTCCGCAGACCCTCCCGACCTGTCGGACTCGGGAGTTTTAATTTCGATACGGCGTTATGAGGAGGTTGCAAGCACACCGGAACAAGCGCCTGTCCCGGAACCGGTTCTTCCCGTTCCGAAAATCGTTCAAAACATTCAGAACAGTTTGCCGCCCGCAGAAATCAAGCCGGTCCAAAAACCGGATGAGCCACAGTCAGCGAAACCGGTTGCAGCGACTGTCATTCTCCCAACTCCGGCAGAACCGATTTCAACCACGAACTCAAAATCCATTGCGCAAATCGAAATTACTCCCCTGCCCCGCCCGGAAACGTTCGCGCAAAATAATGCTTCGCCTTCGCCTCCGAACGTTGTCGTGAACGCTGAGCCTCGTTACCGGGAAAATCGCCAGCCGGTTTATCCGCCTCAAGCGCGCCGCA
This sequence comes from Verrucomicrobiota bacterium, assembly GCA_043775015.1. Taxonomy (GTDB): domain Bacteria; phylum Verrucomicrobiota; class Verrucomicrobiia; order Limisphaerales; family CANJXF01; genus CANJXF01. The sequence continues at coordinate 101,095 of JAYVSV010000047.1, read as the reverse complement.
AACGCCAGGAGGGATTGGTGATTTTGCTGGTGGTTGTCGATGTCAGAGGCACGGCGGAAAAAGTCGAAGTCAAACAAGGAACCGGGTTTTCGCTGTTGGACAATGCAGCGGTCGAAGCGGTGCGCGCCTGGAGTTTTGAACCGGCCAAGGTTGACAATCACGCCATCGTTTCGTCTGTCGAGATTCCAATCTCTTTCAAATTATCAAACTAACCACGAATGAATGTCCGCGGCTTAAAAATTTTTCAACCTCGTCGCCTCACCCCGCTCCGCATCGGCCTCGCGTTCGCCGTTGCCGTTGTTGCCGACGGATTACAATTATTGCTTGGCCCGCTTGGCTGGACATTCTTTGACGAAATCATCGATGTCATCGCGATGATTCTCGAAATCGCGCTGCTCGGCTTTCACTGGTTGCTGTTGCCGACGTTTGCCGTGGAATTTATTCCTGTTGCCGATATGCTGCCGACGTGGACGGGATGCGTTGCGCTCGTTGTTTCGATGCGAAAGAAAAACCCGCCCGCTCCGCCAGCCGATCGCCTGTTGGAGTCGTGAAAATCCATCTTGTCGTCCATCGCGGCGATTTGTATTCTCGCCCCTCCTCTGAGCAATGTTGCTCGGAATTTTAGCAAAAGAATTTTTATGGCACTAAGATTAGGCGACGAAGCTCCAAATTTTACGGCGGTTACCACGGAAGGCCCGATTGATTTTCACCAATGGCTCGGCGGCGGCTGGGGAATTATTTTTTCCCATCCGAAAGATTACACACCGGTTTGCACAACAGAACTCGGCGCGGTCGCGAAAATTAAATCAGAATTCGACAAGCGCGGCGTCAAAGTCGTGGCGATCAGCGTTGACCCGATCGAATCGCACCACGGCTGGATTTGCGACATCAACGAAACGCAAAATACCCAGATGAATTTCCCAATCATCGCAGACCCAGATCGAAAAGTTGCGACGGCTTATGACATGATTCATCCGAATGCCGATGATACGTTCACGGTGCGCTCCGTTTTCATTGTTGGGCCGGATAAAAAGATCAAGCTGACTCTGACCTATCCGGCTTCAACCGGCAGAAATTTTTTTGAATTGCTCCGCGTGATTGATTCGTTGCAACTGACCGCCAAACACAAAGTCGCGACGCCGGCGAATTGGGAGAATGGACAGGATTGCATCATCACTCCAGCGGTGAAGGATGACGAAGCTGCGACACTTTTCCCAAAAGGAATGCGGAAAATCAAACCGTATCTCCGCTACACGCCGCAGCCGAATCGATAGAAAAGGGAGCAGACAGAAATTAGAAGGCGGCGGCGATTAATGCGTCGCGCAGCCGATTTTTCCGACGGCAACAATAAAGGCGACTACGCTGATGGCAAAAAGCCAGACGATGCCTTTGACGGCGAAAAGCCAGATGCCCAGACCCAAAACTGCGCCAATAAAAATCCAAGCGAGACAAGCCAAGAAAAAGTTCATGCGCGGAGAATAAACAGGTTTGCCAAGGTTTCAAGCTTTCCGATTTGAAATGGACCGCCAACATGAGAAGTAGCAGCCGAGGTAACGAGGCTCCAATTTTTCAGCGGCGTTCTGTGGAGCACCGGAATATTTGAGCCTCGTTACCCCGGCTGCTACGCGGTTTGAAGGATTTTTCAAATACACTCTAAGATTTGACTTTGCCAAACTGAATTGGGGCTTCGTTCATGCTGCCGCGACGATATCCTTGCAGGTCGAGCGTGACGTGGGCGTAACCGATTTTCTTTAATGCATTCGCAATCTCGGAAAATGCGTCGTTTTCGAAAAGTCGTTTAATTTCGCTTGGGCCAACTTCGATGCGAGCCAGATGCGTGATAGTTCCAGGTTTCAGGTTTAAAGTTTCAAGTTCTCCCGAAGCGACAGGCAACTTTGAACTTTGACCATTAAACTTTGAACCCAGTTCATGGTGTCGAACCCGCACGTCAAAAAAACCTAAATCCTTTAAAATATATTCCGCTTCTTCAATCATCCGCAGCTTTTCCGGCGTGACCGATTCGCCGTAGGGAATGCGCGAACTCAAGCAGGCCATCTGCGGTTTGTCCGCCGTCGGCAAACCGAGTTGCGCGGAAAGTTCGCGAATCTGCGCTTTCGTCAAACCCACTTGCTTGAGCGGTGCGCACACTTGAAATTCCGACGCCGCTTTCGCGCCCGGACGATGATCGCCGATGTCGCTCGCGTTTTCGCCATAGGCAATCACTGCGAATTTTTCGTCGCGCGCAATCGGCTCCAATTCCGTAAACAATTCGTGTTTGCAGAAATAACAGCGGTTGTTCGGGTTCGCCAGATACGATTCATTTTGAAATTCATTGGTCTGAACAACGCGAACTGGAAACGAAAATTTCTCTGCGATTTCCATGGCCTCCTGAAATTCACGTCGTGGCAAGCTCGGCGAATCCGCAATCACCGCCAAAGATTTTTTACCGAGAATTTCGTGGGCAACGTGCGCGAGAAAAACCGAATCCACGCCGCCGGAATAAGCGACGAGGCAGGAACCGTAAGAGCGCAACAGCGCGCGAAGTTGTTCGAGTTTATTTTCCACCACGGAAAATTTGCCATCAGCTCAGATGAAAGTCGAGTGGCAGCAACAATCGGAAACAAGACAGACACGAATTTCACGAATTGGCACGAATTCAAAACGGTTTTCCGAAAGTTCGTGATAATTCGTGAAATTCGTGTCGTTTCCTGTTTTTTTTCTGAAATGTCGCAACCCGGTTTCATTCGCCTGCACGCCAACGGAGTTTATCTCGCCGTGAAATTGCAGCCGCGCGCTTCGACCAACGAAATCGGCGCACCGCTCGGCGACGAATTAAAAATCAAAGTGACCGCGCCGCCCGTCGATGCCGCCGCGAATCAGGCTCTGGTCGATTTGCTTGCCGAAAAGTTGAATTGTTCTCGCGGCAGAATCCAAATCGTGCGCGGCCAGACTTCGCGCCACAAAACGGTTTGGATCGAAGGGAAAACAGTTGAGGAAGTTTTGACCGACCTAAAATCCAAGTAGATAATTCCACAAGTCCCGGAGGGACATTTGAGAATAGCCCGGCGTTTTAACGCCGGGTCAATTCACCAAAGGAAGTTAGTCCCGAAGGGACGGACGAAAACGCGCGGCAAGCGTCAGCCGTCCCTTCGGGACTTTTTTATTTTCCTCACAATTTCCCGACGTTAAAACGCCGGGCTATTTTCGGCAATCCCTCCGGGATAAAAACGCGGCCAGACTTCGCGCCACAAAACGGTTTGGATCGAAGGGCAAACGGTTGGAGGACGTTTTGAATGTCTGTGAGAACGCGCTTGCGGCAAAATAGGTTTCTGCGATGGTGCGCCCATGGTTCGCTCAATTACTAATCCGACAATCCACATTTTTTTATTGTTCGCGCTGATCTCGCAAACCGCGTTCTCCAAAGAACCATTAGCAAAACAATTCTTACAATACATTTACGGAGCCGACGGAATCGACATCGCTCAGATATGTGTCCCATCCGAAGATTTGTGGATGCTGCGCGGGGCTAAGAATACTAACGCCCTCGCTGAAGTTGCGTCTATGAAGTTGAAGGACAAGGGTGTTTTTACCGCAATGGTTCGCAACGAAATTAGTTTTATAGAAGTTCGCGATGGCCGAATTGATCCCGCTTTCAATCTGGACGGGATTTACAACTTACACCGCAAACTGATTCAAACGTTTATCTACGCGAGCCTTACACACGACGAAGCACTGCTTAAGAGGCTAACAACGGATGCCAGCAAAGTGAAGATGACTGGCCCAAAAGACACTCCTCCTTCCGGCGATATGGACGTATATGAGGGTGTGATTGAGGCGATGCCGGTTCTTCGATCAAGCAAACCATCTGATGATTCAAAATCCAAGACTATCACATATCGCGTGCCTGTTGGTGATAGCCCGTTGCTCTTGACCTTGATCAAGGACGGTAGCACTTGGAAGATCGACACCTCGAAATCTATTAAGGTGCCGCTGGAATATTTCTATCAATGAATCGGCCTTGGTCACTAGCGAATTTAAATCAGGAAAGTTTTCTAAAAAGCTCCCGTGCCGTTGCGCACGTTGCTTTGCTTAATTCTTCCAGCGAACAGTTTTTCACCTGTGCGGCGACTTCGGAAATTTCTTTCACGTAAGCCGGTTCGCATCGTTTGCCGCGATATGGAATCGGCGCGAGATACGGGCAATCGGTTTCCAGCATGAATTTCAACCATCTAACAAATTGTTTAAGTTGAGCTTTCCTGTGGCCTCGCTTATTTTCTTCACATGCGACAGGTCATGATCTATCCCGGCGAAGATAGCTTTTGGGTGGCGGAATGTCCGAGTCTTCCCGGTTGCGTCTCTCAGGGCGAAAGCCGGGAAGCTGCCATCGCCAATATTCGCGAGGCGATTGAAGGTTACGTTCTGGCTCTGCAAGACGACGGGCTTCCCGTGCCAAAGGAGCGTTTCGATGCTCTCCTTGTGGCGGTATGAGCAAGCTTCCGCAGGTTTCCGGCGCCGATCTCGTGCGCGCTCTTCAGAAAGTGGGTTTCACCGTCCGGCGACAACACGGCAGTCACATCATTATGCGCCGCGACAATCATTTGCCCAAACGGTCGTTCCCAATCATCGGCAAATCGATCGCGGCACGCTTCGCGCCATTCTGCGGCAGACCGAAATCACGGCGGACGATCTCATCAAGCTGCTCTGATAATTCAAAATATTTTCCTAAAAAACTCCCGCGCCGTCGCGCATGTCGCTTTGCTTAATTCCTCCAACGAACAGTTTTTCACCTGCGCGGCGACTTCGGAAATTTCTTTCACGTAAGCCGGCTCACAACGTTTGCCGCGATACGGAATCGGCGCGAGATACGGGCAATCGGTTTCCAGCATGAATTGATCGAGCGGCGTGGCGGCGAGGGTGTCGCGGATGTTTTGACCGTTCTTGAAAGTCAAAATGCCGGTGAAACTCACGAGCGAACCCATCGCGATGATGCGTTGCATGGCGGCAGCGTCATTCGCGAAACAATGGAAAACGCCGCGCACACGTCCGACGAACGGTTGCATTTGCGTGATCGTGTCTTCGAGCGCATCGCGCTGGTGAACCACGCAGTTCAATCCAAATTCGGCGGCGACTTCCATTTGTTGGCGGAAGATTTCGGCTTGTTTGCGTTTGTAGTTTTCATCTTCCGCAGACGGCGCGCACGGAGTGACGCGCCCTACCTCAGTCGTCGTGGTAGGGCGCGTCACTCCGTGCGCGCCGCTCTGACTGGGCAAACGATAGTAATCCAAACCGGTTTCACCGATCGCGACGACTTTCGGGTGCGAGGCCAATCTGCGCAACGGTTCGCGAATATCGTCCGGCGCTTCGAGCACATTCGTCGGATGCCAGCCGACGACGGCGTAAATGGAATCATATTTTTCCGCCAGCGCAATCGCCCGCGCGCTGCTTTCCAAATCGGTGCCGATGGAAATCATTTTTGTGATGCCAGCGGCGTGAGCGCGTTCGAGGATTTGCGGAAAATCTTTTTCGAACTCGGGATAATCGAGATGCGCGTGTGTGTCGTAAAAAATTGCCATTGCGAAATTCTCACGCAAAGGCGCGAAGGTCGCAAAGGGAATTTACGGCGAGCGCAGTTGGTAGAAGCGCTGCGAGGAATTCGCGGCGGCGTCGGTGAAGCGAAACAGGCCGGGTGAGATTTGCGTGGCTGTGCCAATGGATGTCCAGTTCAGCAGGTTCGTGGAAGCATAGACGCTGTAACTTTGAACGCTGCTGTTGGTGTAGAAAAATTGAAACGTCCCGGGGCCGAGCTTTACGAAATCAGTCAGCGTCGGCGATAAAACCGGGGTCACGTCTGCCCACGTTCTGCCAATGCGTAATTCGTCAGCCAGCATGACGGCAGGCTCGGTGGTGGAGCGTTGCACAAAAATAAAACTCGCGATCTGACTGGATGAAATGTCTGAACCGCTGGCGGTAACGAGTGTCGTTGTCGGTTCCACCGCCGCAGAAAAATTGGTGGGGTTGGGATTGATCCACATTTTTGAAATGTCATCGCTCGATGTAGCTGTGCCGAACGTGTAGCTGCCGACGATAAACACCATTTCATTCGTTGTGAAATTGCGCGAGTCCCAGACCCAATCGCTGGCGGTCGAGGAAGATTTGGCAACTCCAAGGTTGTATCCGTTCGCAGTCGAACGAAGATAAACGCGTGTTCCGATGACCGTCGGCTGGTTCGTTTGTGTGCCAACGGAGTTATTGAATCCGCCAATAAATATTCCTGATGAGGCCAACCCATTGGTGTCGAGCACCTGCAAGGCAAACGAATAATAAAGTGTTCCGCTCGTGACGGGGTTTCCTGACGGAAAAGAAAAGCGCGCGCTCTTGCCCAGCCCGCCGAATCGAATGCTGTTACCGGTCGAAGGCTTCAAACCAGATACCGAGAGACTAGCAGCTTGCACAGTAACGTATGGTCCCGCCGTCGAGGTGCCAATGTCCGACCAGGTAAGATAATTCCCGTTGATCTGGCCCCCGAGATTCAGTCCCGCTCCGTAATTGAACGGATCGTAATAAGGCATCGGATAAATAACCGTCAGCGTGGCGTTAGAACTAAACTGGGAGTCTCCCGCATTGTAAACCACCACGTTGTAAGTGCCCGCATTGGCGGACGTCACTCCGGTCAAAGTTAGTGAAGGTGTTGTCGCGCCGGAAATACCTCCGCCATCCGAAAGATCAACGCCGTTCTTATACCATTGGTAGTAGAGTGGAGCCGTGCCGCCTGCGGTCACGCTGAAAGTAGCAGTTGTCCCCGGGGAGTTTGTCCGGCTTTGCGGCTGGGCAGTGATGTTGGGACTTTGGTTGGTAATCACCGTCAAAGTTACTGGAACACTTGCCAAACTACCGAAGCCAGTCACGACCACATCGTAGCCGGCAGCATCGGATTGCGACACGCTGGACAAAGTTAAACTCGGAGATGACGCGCCGGAAACGTTGCCACCATCCGTCAGATTTAAATTGTTCTTTCTCCAATGATAGTAAAGAGGGCCGCTGCCGACCGCCGTCACATTGAAGATCACGGTTGAACCGAGGATGTTGGTCTGACTTTGTGGTTGGAAGTTGATGATAGGGCTTTGGTTAGTAATTACCGTTAGAACCGCAGGAGGAGCACTCGTCAAACTGCCCAAACCAGTGACAACTACTTCATAGCTTGCAGCATCGGATTGGGTCACGCTGGATAAAATTAAACCGGACGTTGTCGCACCTGAAACATTCCCACCATTCAACAAATTTAAACCGTTCTTTCTCCATTGGTAAGCGAACGGTGCGGTGCCGCCCGCCGTGACGTTGAAGGTTGCAGTGGTTCCAGAATAGTTCGTGCGACTTTGCGGCTGGGAGGAAATGAAGGGACTTTGATTGGTGGGTGTGAAACGATAAACGTGAACATCGAAGGGCGCGAATGAATCGGTGAACTGGCCGTTTTGCACAGTGACCGTCCGGGAAGATTCGTAAAGCACTTCTCCGGTACCCGCTAATGTGGGCAGACCACTGAACGTTACATTGGTTGTCGTCCCTTCGCGTTTGCTAGCGATGATATAAAAATAAGGAGCCGCTTCGCGGACACAAAACTCCAAATCGGGAACAGTCGTTCCGCTCATCGTAATCGGCAGCGTGGAAGCTGGCGCAACCAACGCATCGGCGAGCGGACTGTTGTCGCCTATTTGTTGAACCACTGGTTTGAGGACGTTGTTCCAAAAAGTCCAGTTCCACCCAAGCGGTGCGTCCTGGGCATTCAGCGTCGCGGCGATGTTGCCGCCAAAAAACATCAAGCCGCGCGCTCCATTAATAATGGCTTGATAGGCCATGTAGCGCGATTGCGTGAACGTCGGGAAAACCAACGTCTTGTTCGGAGGCGTCACGCCACTCCACGCAATTTGCTCAATCATCCAGAATTGCTTTTGTCCGTTCCCTACTTGGTCGAGGAATTGAGCATAGTCCCCTACCATGCTGATTTCCTTGTTGGCGAGCAGCGAGTTCGCGCCCGGCGGGACGCCAACCGGATAAATATCAAGTGCGAGAATGTCCGTCGCCGCATCGTAGGGCTGAAGATCCGTCAAAGTCCCGCGCGGCGCGTGGGTTTGCACGACGGGATGGTTCGGGTCTTCCTGCTTGATCACCTCGTAACCGCGTTGGAGATCCGCCTCCGAAACCCCGCCCCACCACGCTTCATCAAAATTTTTCCACAAGCCCACCGCAGGATGATTCTTGAACGTGTTAATGATATTGCGAAGGCTCGCCGGAGTATTGGTATCGGTGGCCGAAAATTTTGAAAGCTCCCGCAAGTTGACCCACACATACATCCCATGCTGGGAGGCCCAATCAAGGGCGGCTTGCTGGTCGGCGATCATCTGGCTGTTCCAATCACTCGTCTGCATCATGCGGAACAGGAGTGCGCCAGCACCGCGAAACTCATCCAGCGCGTCATCACCCGTGGGTGTTTTTCCGTTCGTGGGCGGGCCGGGTGAAAATCCAATTGGGAGTTTTTTTTGCCCATTGATCACGAGCGCATGGTCGGCATTGACGGTGACGACCGAACCCGTCTGCGCGGTCAACACCGGAGAGGACATCAATACTAAAAATAAAATCCACGTCCGCAGAATCGCGAAGAGAACGGACGTTTTGATTGATTTCACAAATAAAATTGTAGCAGAACGAAGTTCACGCGGCTAGAGCGATAACGGGAGTCGTTTGCGTTGACGGATTTGGCGGAGTCGAATCGACGCAGATTTCCCGCAGATTTCCCGTTGCAATCCGCCCGCGACCTCGTTAATGCTCAACGCCAACAACTCAACTCATTAAAAATTATGGCACAACCTCTATTCCATCCCAGCATTGAAGGCGCGCAACACGGCAACAAAACCCTTGCCGAATTTCTCGACTACGCAAAGGCTTCCGGCGCGACCGGAGCGCAGCCTTCCAGCTTCATGCTCCAGGACGGCAAACGTTTTAAATCCGCCCAGCAGATCAAAGATCTTTTTGCCGAACGCGAGATGTTGCTCGACGGAATTTCATGCCACTGCCCGTTTTGGGTCCACACGACGGCATGGACCAACAGCCCGACGATTCGTCCGTTCCTTCCGCCCGACATCGCCAGAAAATCTTCCACCGCCATCGAAATGTGGTGTGAGGAGCATCTCGCGCGGTTGATGAATCTTTGCGCAAACCTCGGCGTGAAAATTGTGCCGATGTTTTGGGGCGTGGCGTTCGGTTGGGAATTGGCGACGGGCTATCCGTGGGGATTCTGGAAAGGCGGCGATTACGATTTGATCGAGAGGGGCAAAGAACGTTTTGTGAAAAAAACCGCAAAACTCCGCGAACGCGCGAACAAGCTTGGCCTCATTCTCGCCCATGAAATTCACGGCGGCACGGCAGCGATGACTGCGGATGATTTCAACATGCTCGTGAACATTTGCGACGGCGACAAATGTCTAGGCGTCAACGCCGATCCGTCGCACTGCTGGGAAGGCGAAGATTTTGAAACGCGCTTTTTGAAAGTCGCGCCGCGCATTTACGGCTGCCACGTGAAAAATTTCACCATCCGTCGCGGCGTCCCGGTCCGCATGATGGAACCGAACTGGCAGAAGCGCGGCATGCAATTCTGCGACATTCCCTCCGGCGATTTGAACATGACACGCTATGCCGAGTTGATGATCCAATGCGGCTACCCGCAACGCTATCGCCAGGTGATGGGCACGCAGACCGCGCCGCTCGTCGTCGAAGCTGAAAGCGCCTATCGCGATCTCGATGCCACGAGCACGAATGCGATTCAGTTCGTGCGCGACAATCTTTGTTTCCCGATTGCAGAAGGATCGTTTGAAGATGGAATGGGAGCGTAGAAATCGACAGTTTATCAACTCTGACCAGCCGAAATCGTGGCAAGCGCGATTTCGGCTGTGTCGTGCTTACCTCCGGCGGTTTCCGGAAACGGTTCCTCTAAAAGGTTCGCCCTCTCTGAAAACTGGAAAACAAGCTCGCTTTTAAATGCGAACTGCGCGACGGTCGGGCGAGTTCACCAGCAAACAGACCTCAAACAAAAAACTGGAACGCGATTAAATCAAAAAACGGAGACATCCATGAATATAAAAAATTTCAATCTATGGCAGGGCGTCCTGGCATTGTGCGCCACGGTTTTTTTTATAAATCCAGCGGCGGCGGCAACGTTGACCGTGAATAACACGAGCGACAGCGGAGCCGGTTCTTTGCGGCAGGCGATTCTCGATAACAATGCTTCGAGTGGCGGCAACACCATCGCGTTCGCAACTAATGTCGTTGGAAAAATCACCTTGTTGAGCGGCGAATTGCTGGTGACCAGGGGAGTGGGTGTTTCTGGGCCGGGCGACAAAATTCTCACGCTCAGCGGCAACAACGCCGGCCGCATTTTTCACTTCACCAACAATGCCGTGGCCAGTATTTCGGGGCTGACGCTGGTCGAAGGAACCGGCGCGCCGGGTGGAGCAATTCTTCAGGATTCGGGAACGCTCAACCTGAGCCTCAGCGCAATCACCAATAATTTTTCCAATCTCCAGGGTGGCGGTATCGCGGCAGCAGGCGTTTTGTCTCTGACACAATGCACTATCTCCCGCAACCGCGGCACAAACGATGGGGGCGCTATATTCCAAACGAACGGAACGTTAAGCGCCAACTCATGCACGTTTAGCTACAACACCAGCAGCATCCGAGGCGGAGCCGTCACCGTCAATCCAGCCGCCACCGCTGTGTTCAATAATTCCACTTTCTACTCGAACAGCGCAACTTTCGGCGGCGCGTTGATGCTCTATCCAATTGTGGGAATCTCGAATTGCACCTTTACTGGAAACACCGCCGTCTTCGGAGGAGCGATCGAGAATTTCGGCACGGCATCAACGACGGTTCACAACACGATTCTCGCCGACAATTCGGCCTCGGCGGGTGGGCGGGACGCGAGAGGAACATTTATTTCCGGCGCGTACAACCTGATCGGAACGACCAATGACAGCAGCGGTTGGATTCCATCTACCGACCAACTCGGCAATACGAATACACCCATCAATCCGTTGCTTGGTCCGCTGCGAGACAACGGCGGCCCAACCTTCACCGTCGCTCCTCTGGCGGGCAGTCCTGCCATCGACCGAGGCAAAGCCAGCAGCTTCGGCACGCTCACCGACCAGCGCGGTGCGCCACGTCCGTTCGATTTTCCGTTGATCAGCAACGCGTCCGGCGGCGACGGCAGTGACGTCGGCGCGTTTGAACTGGGTGTGCCAACGCTCAACCTTCAGCGCTCGTCGGAGAACACCGTTCTCCTCTCGTGGCCGGCGTATTATGGAGATTTTTCTGTCGAATCCCTGACCAACTTGAACTTGAACACTTGGGTCACGGTCCCAGGTGCGGTCGTCGCAGGGAGTCAACTCAACGTCACCAGCGATACGACAGGCGGACAGAAATATTTCCGGCTGCGCGCGCAATAACTTTCACCGAGACGCGGCTTCGTAAGAAGCAGAACCTGAAATTAGATCAGTGCGGCTTTCTGGCTTTGGCCGTATGGCAGAAATGCGGAAGCTGGGATGCGAAACGGCTCATCCAAACGAAAACTAAAGGAGCGATGTTTCTCCTTTTCGTTTTTTTATTCGTAACGGAGCGCTTCAATTGGATCGAGGCTCGATGCTTTTCGCGCGGGATAAAAACCGAAGAAAATCCCGACCGCCGCGCTGAATACGAAGGCGACGAGAATCGAAGTGAGTGAAGTGAGCGCCGGCCAATTCATCTTGATCGCCAGGAATTTGGAAATTCCAACGCCAAGAACAATTCCAATCACGCCCCCGATCACGCTCAGCATCACGGCTTCAATCAAAAACTGCAGGAGAATATCTTTTCCCTTCGCGCCGACCGCCATGCGAATTCCGATTTCGCGAGTTCGCTCGGTCACGCTGACGAGCATGATGTTCATGATGCCGATCCCGCCAACTAGGAGCGAGACGCAGGCAATCCCGCCCAACAACGCCGTCATCGTTCGCGACGTGGCGGTGGCTGCTTCCGCTAATTCCAATTGGCTGCGCACGGTGAAATCGGGTTCACGTCCACTGCGTCTTTGCTGCAATAAATTCGCTACTTCAGTTTGAATACGTGTCATCTCACTGGGAGCGGACGCTTGAATCAAAATCGCGCTCAAATATTGTCGCCCCATCACCCGCCGCATCGCGCTGGTGTTGGGAATAATCACGGTGTCGTCCTGATCCGATCCGAAAAAACTGACTCCCTTCGAAGTAAGAACGCCAACAATTTTAAATGGAATATTGCGAACGCGAATCGTTTCGCCAACGGGATCGTTTCCAGCGAAAAGCTGGTCCGCAACTGTTTTTCCAATCACCGCAACTTTGCCCGCGCTGCGAACATCGGCTTCCGTAAACATCGTTCCTTCTGCGAGACCCCACGCACGAATGCTCAAGTAATCCGGCGACTCGCCTTGCACCGACGTATTCCAATTCAGGCCGTTGGCCATGACCTGCTGGCGATCGCGCACTTCACCGCTGACTGCAACGACCCCGGGAACTTCGCGCGCGATCAGTTCCGCCTCATCTGGCGTCAAGGTGCTGGCCGAACCCCAACCGCCACGCGCTCCACCGGAACTCATGCTGCCCGGAAATACCGACAAAACATTTTGGCCGAGACTCGCGATTTGCCCTTCGACTTGTGACTTCGCGCCGTTGCCAATGCTCACCATTGCGATCACTGCGGTAACGCCAATGATCATTCCAAGCATCGTCAAAAAAGTGCGCAGCTTGTTTCGGCGCAAGGCGCGCAGCGCAATTCGAATGGTGGCAAAGAATCTCATGACGCCAATTTGATCGCCTTTTGCGCTTCCCGCAATTGGCGCAATTCACTCTCCGCATCCAAACGGTTCGCCACCGGTGCATCAGTCACGATTTGCCCGTCGCGCATCACCACATTCCGTTTCGTGAACCTGGCAATATCGAGTTCGTGCGTGACCATCACTATCGTAATTCCTTGCGCATTTAATTTCTGAAAAATTCCCATCACTTCGATGCTGGTTTGCGTATCGAGATTTCCGGTCGGTTCATCCGCCAGGAGCAAACGCGGTTCATTGACCAACGCACGAGCGATGGCCACGCGTTGTTGTTGCCCGCCGGAAAGTTGATTGGGTTGGTGGTCGGCGCGGTCTTTCAATCCAACCAATTCCAGGGCTTCCAAAGCGCGCCGTTGTTGTTCCTCCGACGAAATCGTTTTGCTGCTGTAGAGTGTCGGCAATTCGATGTTTTCCAAAGCGGATGTGCGCGAAAGCAAATTGAAACCTTGAAAAATAAAACCGATTTTCTCGTTGCGAATCTCGGCCAGTTCATCGCGGCCCAAATCGGAAACATCAATTCCATCCAGCAAATAAGCTCCACTCGTGGGACGATCCAAACACCCAAGAATATTCATCAAGGTGGATTTGCCGGAGCCGCTCGCGCCCATGATCGCCACAAACTCGCCTTTCTCGATTCGCAGCGAAATCCCGCGCACCGCATGCACTTGAACATCGCCGCTCTGATACGTTTTATGAACGCCGTCGATCTGGATGATTGCGCTCATGCCTAAAATCTTCTCGTCCCACCGCCACCAAATGGATTTACCGCTGGTTTGGAAGTTTCGCTCTCGGGCAGCACCACGCCCACGATCACTTCGTCGCCCTCGTTCAAACCTTCCAGCACTTCCGTGGAAATTCCATCGCCAATGCCCGTTCGAATTTGAATCGCTTTCGGCTCAAACACCGTTTCGCCGTCCACAACTTTCTTCTCTTTGATGTAAATGGTTTTCGGTCCAGCGCGTTCGGCTTTTGCTGCACCACCGGTGCGACCTGCGCCGAAGCCACCGCCACCGGAACGCGACCGTCCTTCGCGCCCTCCACCGCCGCTGCGACCCGCTCCATTGGTGGCCGGAGTCGCGGCAACCGGAGTGGCCACAGGCGCATTCGTCGCGGTTTTTGTGGTTGCCACTTCGGGCGGACGAAAACGCAAGGCAGAATTTGGAATTTTCAAAACGTCCTGCTTGCGAGCGATCACTACGGAAACCGTTGCGGTCATACCCGGTTTAAGTTTCAAGTCTTGATTGTTGACCTCGACCACCGTGTCGTAGGTCACCACGTTTTGCGTTGTCACGGGAGAATTACGCACCTGAATCACTTTGCCGTGAAAGGTTCGCATCGGAAACGCATCCACGGTGAACATCACGTCCTGGCCCATTTCGATACCGCCTACGTCCGCCTCGGAAATCATCGCGTCGATCTGCATTTTCGCGAGGTCATTGGCGATTTTGAAAAGCACCGGAGCATTCATGCTCGCAGCGACCGTTTGGCCAACATCCACTTCACGCGAAATCACCACGCCATCAATGGTGGAAAAAATAGTCGTCCGCGCCAGATCCACTTTAGACCTCACCAAAGAGGCTTCGCGAATTTTCACCGTAGCCTCGGCTTGATGCAAATCCGCCACCGATCTGTCGTAATCAGCCTTTGCCAAAAGTTTCTCTTGATAAAGCGACGCCGCCCGATCTGCGTTGAGTTTATTCAATTCCAACGAAGCGTTCGCGCTCGCCAATTCACCGTTCGCCTGCTGCACATTTGCCTGGAAGGTCGATGGATCCAATTGCGCCACGATCTGCCCGTTGGTTACGCGTGAATTAAAATCCGCGTAAAGTTTTTGGATGATCCCGGAGATTTGGCTGCCCACTAGCACTGTCATCACTGGATTCAATTGTCCATTGGCCGTGACTGTCTGGATCACGTCTCCCCGTGAAACGGCAGCGACTTTATACTCCGTGACCGTTTTATTTGCTTTCTTCCAAAAGTAAAATCCACCTCCCGCCAGCACAACGGCCACACCGAGAAACAAAACCCAACTCAACCATGATTTTTTCTTTGCCATACAATTTATTTACGAACGTGAAAACCAGTTCCGCTGTTGCGCAAAAGGCTCAACGGACGATTTTGATCCCAGCTATAGACGCAAATCGCCCGGCGAACGATTCAGATTTTTGCAGAACCATTCAAATGAAACTCGATTCCATCCGCGATTCCGTGCCCGTGCGAGAGGTGGCTCACGTAACCATTCTGCTCGCGAACCGTCGTCTTCACCGTCTCAACGGCATTGCGCGGAGCAACCAGATACCGCGCGTACTTGGTCAGGAGCATCGGCAGATCGTTGAGATGATCGCCTGCCGCGAGCGTGTGTTCTGGAGAAATTTTGAGTCGCCGCGCCAATTCGTTGAGGGCCGTTCCTTTGTTGTAATTGATGTGGCTGAACCGCGCGTAAACATCGTTTCGCACCACCGTGAGTCCGGGAACGGTTTTAGAATAGTCATTTAAGAAATCGTGAATGACATCCGCGTGTTCGTTCTTCTCGGCAATCAGACAAAAAGGCGAATAGGGATCTTCATAAACCGTGGCCGCAAATCGTTCATTCACCCATGCCATCAAACGCGGAACATCCTCCCGGACGCGCAAAAAAAGTTCAGTGTGCGCGTGATGGCAATCGCGATTCCAATCGGCCAGTTCAACATATTGCGAGTCTTGGTGAGAATAAATTTCACGCTCAACCAGCACCAAAAAATCCGGCTTCACCGACAAATGCGCGCGCCCAATTGCTTCCATCAAACTCGATAAGTCGCGGCCAGTATTGATCACCCAGATGGCGCCCTGCGCCTGAAGTTTTCCGATGATTTCCTGCAATTTAACCGGCACCGGCGGATTCTCAAATTCAGCAAACAATGTTCCATCGAAATCGGTTGAAAGTAATTTTATCGGCAAAGACATAAAACCATACGTTACTGACTATCCAAAAATTGGAAAAGAATTTCGCGCGACGGCTGCAAAGTAAGCGAAGGCCGCAAAGAAATTCCCCTTCGTTTCACTTCGCTACGTTCGTCCGCTTCGCGCGAAACCCCTCTGCTTCTGACTTGTTGCTCATCGCCTCGCACCTCGCTAGATTGGTCAAAATATTTATGCCGACACTTCAGGAACAATGCGACGACGCCATCATGGACTTCACGATGGGCGATGCCGATTCCGCGATTGAAAAATTAAAAGTAATTCTCGCCGAAGACCCGAGTTATTTCGACGCGCAACTAGCGCTTGGCCAAGCTTATTTTGCCAAAGGCGATTATCAGGCCGCGATTGTTGAAGGTCACACAGCGCAAAAGCTAAAACCAAACGAACAACTCGTTCACACCAATCTGAGTCGCGCCTACATGAAAATTGGCGACAAAACCACGGCAGAACATCACGGACTGCAAGCGCGCATCGCGTCCTGGAAAGAAAACATGGCCCCGCCCACGCCGGGAACTGCCGAGCCGGAATTGGAAATGGCCAAACCCAAACCGCCACCAATGAAAGTGCCGGAAAAATTTCCCGATATGCCGTGGAAGAAGAAGCCGGATGATGCCGGAACAAAGCATTGAGGAAAGTTTGTAAATCGTCGGTCCAGTTTTGAGATGAAACAAAAAATAATCGTCGTCGCCCTGCTGATCGCCGTCGTGGCAACGATTCTCATCATTTACGTCAAATCCCCGGGTGCCCAAGTGGATGCACCGAAAATTTTCGCCGCCGCTCAGAATTACACCCGTGATTTAAAACGACAGGGCGTTGCCATTCCGGACTCGGTCAATTTGAAAGAGTTGATCGCGCGCGGATTCTTGCAGTCATCTGACGTAGCTGGCTTTGTTGGATCCGACGTCACGGTTGCCTTGACCGCGAACCCCAACGATCATCGAGTCGTCCTGCTGCGCGCCCGTTTCCCGGATGGTCAGGAATTACTGACAATGGGTGACGGCAGCATTCAGGTAAAACAGACAAAGCCTTGATTTGAATTTGAAATTAAAAATATGAAATCCGCCTATGAACTTGCGATGGAGCGTTTGAACAAAACTGCGCCAGCCGCAAAAGTCACCGACAAACAAAAAAAACAACTCGCCGATCTCGACGCGAAATATTCCGCGAAAATTGCCGAGCGGGAAATCTTCGTCAAAGGCGAGTTGGCCAAAGCGAGGGAGAAAGGGGATTACGAGGAATTTGAAAAAATAGAAAAACAACTCGTGAGCGACCGCAAATCACTCAGCGCAGAATTGGAAGAAAAGAAAGAGAAAATTCGCCAGGCCAAAGCATAATCTAATCCGGACATTTCACACTGCCCAAGAACGGAGCGCCGGTTTGCAACCGGCTTTTGCTCGCTTGATGCCCAAAGCCGGTTGCAAACCGGCGCTCCGTGTCTAAAACTATTTCTTCCCCGCATTCCGCTCCAAAAAATCCACCAGCACATTCGCCATGACTTTCGTGCCGACCACCAGACATTCTTCATCTACATCAAACTCCGGCGTATGCGCATCGGCAGTGATGCCTTTGGCTGGATTGCCTGAGCCAAGCCGATAAAAAAATCCCGGAACAACTTTCTGGTAATACGAAAAATCCTCTGCACCCATGCGTTGTGGAACGTTGATGACATTGGTTTCACCAACTGAGCGGCGCATCGAAGGCAAAGTCTCCTCGACCAATTTTGGATCGTTCACCACAACGACGGTTCCCTCGATCATTTGCAGTTCGTAGGTGGCTCCGTAGGCTGCGGTGACACCGTCGAGCGTTTGTTTCATCAACTCTTTTACGCGAGAGCGAACCTCTTCGCTCAACGTGCGCACGGTGCCTTCCATCTTCACTTCCGGCGTGATGATGTTGCGTTTCGTTCCGCCGTGAATGGTTCCAATCGTCAAAATCATCGGCTCGAACGAATCGATGCGCCGACTTTTAATCGACTGCAACGCCGTGACGCATTCGGCCGCCACCAGGATCGTATCGATCCCTTTTTGTGGCATGGCGGCGTGCGCCATTTTCCCTTTGATCGTGAGGTCGAACATCTCGGACGAAGCCTGGGCCGGGCCAGCGCGCACCCCAATTTTTCCGACCTCAACTTCCGTCGAAGTGTGCAGACCAAAAATCGCGAGCGGCTTCGGATTTTCCAGCGCGCCTTCCTTGATCATCATCGTCGCGCCGCCTTCTTCGCCAGCGGGCGAACCTTCCTCCGCCGGTTGGAAAATAAATTTAATCGCGCCAGGAATTTGATCGCGCATCTTGCAGAGAATTTCCGCCACACCCAGTTGCACGGCGGCGTGAACGTCGTGACCGCACGCATGTTTCACCCCGGGGTTTTGCGATTTGTAAGGCACGTCCATCGTTTCATTGATCGGCAACGCATCAAAATCAGCGCGCACCGCAACCACTCCACCCGGCTTGCCGCCTTTGAGCAAAGCGACAATTCCATGATGGGCGACGTTGGTGCGAATCTCGTCCAAACCCAATTCGCGCAAACGCGCGGCAATCACCCGGGCGGTTCGCTCCTCGCGATTGGGTAATTCCGGGTGCATGTGAAAATCACGGCGCTGCTCGATCAGGCGGCCGCGCAATGCTTCAGCGGCGACAGAAATTTTGGCAACACGCTCCTCCTGCGCCGACTCATTCCCCTGAGCAAGGGTGACCAAAAACATCGTGATGAAAATCAGACGCAGCGCGGGATTCATTTCACCAGATTGAAAAAGATTCAGCGACGGGCCGCAATGAGTTTCGCAGTGAACCTTGCTCTTTTAAACCAAGGAAAGCCAACGCCGCGTGGCCTCAGTAGCCCGCCAGATCATCGAAGCCGATTCCCGGATTGCGGTAGGAAAAAGTCATCTCGTTAGACGCAAAACGGCTGGCGGTTTTTACGTGCAAATCGCCAAAGAGAACATTGACGCGCCCATTGTGCGCCGGAGATGGAAGAGCGAAGAGCGTTTCATGCGAATAGTTGTCAGGATCCGCATCATCTTTTTCAAAAGGGAAATTCGCATCTCCCGACAAGATGAACGATGCCGGATAACGAATGCGCCGCAGGTTTGTTCTCGCGTGCTGAAAACCGGCATTCACAAAAGCCGCGCGCGAACTCATAAAGTAGTTAAACGCAGATTTCTGATACACGAGGGAAAGCGAGGGGCAACGCAGAATATTCGTCGTCTGATAATAGCTCAACAACGGTTGGGTCCAGGGAACGGGATTGGTATTGCTCCAGGTGACACTTGCCGTCGCGAGCGGCAGGAAATCATCGTGATCATCGCCATACATCTGCATCGCCAGCCCAAGCTGTTTGAGATTGTTGAGGCATTTCATCGTGACTGCCTTCTCCCTGGCTTTGGCAAGGGCCGGCAACAAGAGTCCCGCAAGAATCGCAATGATGGCAATGACCACCAGCAACTCAATCAACGTGAACGCAGTCGTTCTGCGAACCGGGTTGAAAGTGCGATTCATTGTCATCAGCAGTGATCGACGTTGGCGAGTGTCAGAAAATTTAAAATATTTGAACCGCAGCTAAATTCATCTCCGCCAATTTTCTCAAGGCCATTTGCCGAAACATAATTTGAAGAAGCGCTAATTCCAAAGGTGCTTTAGCAATTCTTGAACGCATTTAAGCAAAATAGGGTGAGCCGCACCGAACTCAGCTCCCCACATTTGTCGCGAACTGATGTTCGTAAATTCAATCAATGAAATTGAGGCCTCAGCAACAGCCGCGTTGCCTCGGTCGCGCCACGCGCAGGAAATTACCTGCTTCCACTGCGGCACGCACTGTCGTGATTCTCTCTTCACCAAACAGGAGAAAACGTTTTGCTGTGGGGGTTGCCTCACGGTTTTTGAATTGCTGACGGAAAACGGCTTGGAAAATTTCTACGCACTCAGCGATTCTGTCGGCGTCCGCATCAAGCCCGCCAATCAAACAGACACCTTCGGCTATCTCGACGAACCGGTCGTGCGACAACTCCTCGTCGATTTCACCGATGAACGGATCACGCGTGTCACGTTTCGCATCCCTTCGATTCACTGCATCGCGTGCGTCTGGCTGCTCGAAAATCTTTTCCGGTTGCAACCAGGGATTGGTGAATCGCAGGTCAATTTTCTGCGCAAAGAAATCGCTCTGACGTTTGAGAATTCCAAGGTAAAGCTCAGTCGCGTCGTCGAACTGTTAACGTCGCTCGGATATGAGCCAGATCTAAAACTCGCCAATCTCGATGCGCGGAAGAAAAGCCCGGCTTCGCGACGGTTATGGTTGCAAATCGGAATCGCTGGCTTCGCCTTCGGGAACATCATGCTGTTCAGCATTTCGTCCTATCTTGGTTTGGACAGTTTTAGCGGTCCCGCTTTTAAAAAGCTTTTTGGTTACCTGAGTTTGTTGCTGGCGACGCCGGTTTTTTTTTACAGCGCGTCTGATTATTGGCGTTCAGCCTGGACTAGTTTGCGCGGCAAAATGCTGAATATCGATGTGCCGATTGCCGCAGGCATTGTCGCTTTGTTTGCGCAAAGCGTTTACGAAGTTCTGTCCGGTCGCGGCGAAGGCTATTTCGATTCGCTCTGCGGTTTGTTGTTCTTCCTGCTCTGCGGAAAACTTTTCCAACAGAAGACTTACGATCAACTGGCGTTTGATCGCGACTACAAATCGTTTTTCCCGCTCTCGGTCACGCGACGAAATCCCTTCGATGAAACCGAGGAGCGTGTCGCGTTAGCTCAATTGTCCGTGGGAGATCTTTTACTCATCCGCAACGGCGAATTGATCCCAGCCGACGCACGACTCGTCGGCGGCGACGCCGTAATCGATTACAGCTTCGTCACGGGCGAATCTGAACCTGCGACAAAAACTCCGGGCGATTATCTCTACGCGGGCGGACGGCAAGTTGGCGGAACCATCGAACTCGAAATCGTCAAAGCGCTTTCGCAAAGTTACCTGACTTCGCTCTGGAATCAGGAAGCGTTTCGCAAAGGCAAAGGAGATTCGCTCAAGACACTGACCAATAATTACAGCCAGCGTTTCACGAAGATCATTATCGCAGTCGCGATTGGCGCGGCAATTTTCTGGTGGTTCAAGAATCCAGCTATTTCGTTAAAAGCATTTACATCCGTATTGATCGTGGCCTGTCCCTGCGCGCTGGCCTTGGCCGCGCCATTCACGCTCGGAACCGCACAACGCGTTTTGGCGCGCAGAAATATTTTTTTGAAAAGTGCCAATGTCATCGAGGACCTCGCGCGGGTGGACTCCGTGGTTTTCGACAAGACTGGAACGTTGACCGCAGTCGGCGCGCAGTCGATTCGCTTCGATGGCGAACCGCTTTCTGAAGCCGAGCAAATCTGGATTCACTCCATCGCCAAACAATCCACGCATCCATTGTCGGTGCGTTTGGCTGAATCGCTCGCGCAAAACTCCATCACGCCCGTGCGCTCCTTTGTGGAGGGAGCGGGGCGTGGAATCGAAGGAATCGTCGAAGAAAACGAAGTTTTGCTAGGCTCCGCAGCCTGGCTCGAATTGCGCGGCGTTCCAATTCAAACCACTCCCAGTTATCCACAGGAGTTGCACGGAAGTTTGGTTCACGTCGCGATCGATAAGCGTTATCGCGGGGCGTTTGCGGTGGCAAGTGCGGTGCGAACGAATGTGGAACCGCTCGTTCGCACGCTGTCCGCCCGTTACGAACTCGCACTGCTCAGCGGCGACAACGAGAAGCAACGCGACACTTTTGCCGCGATGTTCGGCAACCGCACGCAATTCAATCAATCGCCGTTGCACAAATTAGAATTCATCCACGCGCGCCAGCGTTGCGGAAAAACCGTGATGATGGTGGGTGATGGCTTGAACGATTCCGGCGCATTGCAACAGAGCGATGTCGGTGTGGCCGTGGTCGAAAACATCGGCGCGTTTTCACCGGCGAGCGACATCATCATGGATGCCACGCTAGTCCCGCAATTGCACGAGATACTCCGCTTCTCGAAGCGCGCGGTCACGATCGTTCGCCTCAGCTTTTTGATTTCTACGATCTACAACCTGGTGGGCATCAGTATTGCCGCGCGCGGGCTTCTCTCGCCAGTAGTGTGCGCGATTCTGATGCCGCTGAGTTCTGCGACGGTGGTCGCCTTCGCCTGTGGAGCAACGACGTGGATTGGAAAACGCACTTTCAGCAAATCAGAAAATCAACGTCGAGGAATTCACAACGACCGAAGCGCGTCAAGCCGTTCAACTGCGCCGTCCACGAATTTAGAGGTGGCTGCGTGAGCATCATTTTTCTTTTAATCCCGTTGAGCATCGCCCTCGCCGCCTGTTTTCTGGCTGGCTTCATCTGGGCCGTTCGCAGCGGCCAATACGAGGACACCTGCACGCCATCCATGCGGCTGCTGACTGAAGATGAAAAACCGCGCTCCGACCGAAAAATTATTTCATCAACCAACATAAATAAACAATGAACAGAGAAACCATTGCTCCAGAATCTGGAGGATCCCAAACCACCATAGAAACATTTCGATACGACAACCGAATCGTTCGCGCCTTCGCGATTGCCACCGTCATCTGGGGCCTCGTGGGAATGAGCGCCGGGTTGCTGGCAGCCGTGCAACTCTTCTGGCCGGAAGCAAACCTCAACCTTCAGTTCGTCTCGTTCGGACGACTGCGGCCACTGCACACAAACGCCGTGATCTTCGCCTTCGTCGGCAACGGCATGTTCATGGGAATTTATTATTCGCTCCAGCGTCTGTGCAAAGCGCGGATGTTCTGTGACAGGTTGAGCTGGATCAATTTTTGGGGTTGGAACGCGATCATCGTCGCGGCAGCAGTCACGCTGCCGCTCGGCTTGACGACGAGCAAGGAATACGCGGAACTCGAATGGCCCATCGACATCGCCATCGCGCTCGTCTGGGTCGTGTTCACGGTCAATTTGATCGGCACCATATTGAAGCGGCGCGAAAAACATCTCTACGTTGCGATCTGGTTTTATATTGCGACGGCACTGACGGTGGCGGTGTTGCACATCATCAACTCGATGGAAGTTCCGGCGACCGCTTTCAAAAGCTATTCGATTTACGCCGGAGTGCAGGATGCGCTCGTGCAATGGTGGTATGGGCATAACGCCGTCGCGTTCTTCCTCACCACCCCTTACCTCGGGTTGATGTATTACTTTCTACCCAAGGCGGCCAATCGTCCGGTGTTCTCGTATCGGCTCTCGATCATTCACTTCTGGGCCTTGATCTTCATCTACATCTGGGCCGGGCCGCATCACCTGCTCTACACGGCATTGCCCGACTGGGCGCAATCGCTCGGCATGGTTTTCTCCATCATGCTCATCGCGCCGTCGTGGGGCGGCATGTTGAACGGCCTCCTCACCTTGCGCGGCGCGTGGGATAAGGTTCGCCAAGATCCGATGCTTAAGTTCATGGTCGTCGCGTTGACCGCTTACGGCATGGCAACGCTTGAAGGGCCGATGCTCGCGATCAAGAGCGTCAACTCACTTTCGCATTACACGGACTGGACCATCGCGCACGTTCACACCGGTGCACTCGGCTGGAACGGTTTCTTCACCTTCTCGATGCTCTACTGGCTTTTTCCGCGCCTCTACAACACCAACCTCTGGTCCATCAAGCTCGCGAACTACCACTTCTGGATCGCGCTGCTGGGAATGGTGTTTTACGTGATCCCGATGTATTGGAGCGGCATCACACAGGGTCTGATGTGGAAACAATTCACCGCCGATGGTTTCCTGCAATACCCCAACTTTCTTGAGACCGTTCTCAATCTGATTCCGATGTATCAACTGCGCGCCGTCGGTGGTTCGCTCTACATCATTGGCGCTTTCCTGATGGCGTTTAACCTCTGGAAAACGGCCAAGAGCGGCGTGTTCCAACCGGAGACGGAAGCGCAAGCCGCACCGCTCCGCGCTCAAAAACCCCATGGCGAAAGTAAAAATCCATGGGGCCACCGCACGCTCGAAGGCAAGCCGCTCCTGCTCACCGGCCTCGCGCTCGTCGCCGTACTCATCGGTGGAGCAATTGAAATCGTTCCGATGTATCTGATCAAAGAAAACGTTCCGACCATATCGAGCGTGAAGCCCTATACCCCATTGGAAGTATTGGGACGCGACCTGTATATCCGCGAAGGTTGCGTCGGCTGCCACTCGCAGATGATCCGCCCATTCCGTTCAGAGACCGAACGCTACGGCGACTACTCTAAGTCTGGCGAATTCGTTTACGACCATCCTTTCCTCTGGGGTTCCAAGCGCACCGGACCAGACCTGCACCGGATCGGCGGCAAGTATCCGGACGCGTGGCACTACAACCACATGGACGATCCGCGCACCACTTCGCCCGGTTCGATCATGCCGCGTTACTCGTGGTTGCTGACGCAAAAGCTCGACACGAGTTCGTTGCCCGCACGCATCGGTGCCTTGCGCAAAGTTGGCGTCCCCTATCCAGCCGGTTACGAACAAATCGCCGGGAAGGAGCTTCAAGCTCAATCCGCGAAGGTCGTGCAGAACCTGGCCACAGGTTCTGTGAAAGCCGAATCTGACAAGGAGATCATCGCCTTGATCGCCTACCTACAACGGCTCGGAACCGACATCAAGGCCACAGGGGCGACTGTCGCTCCAGCTGTGGCTCCAGTCGAAGCCCCGAAGAAAGCAGCACAAATCAACTCCACTGAACAAGCCCGAAACTAAATACGTTTATGATTAAAAATGTGCTGACAGATATTGGCGGCGTCGCCGCCTATGGCGTGATTTCGATCTGCCTTTTCTTCCTCGTGTTCACCGGCGCGCTCGTCTGGACGCTCCTCCTGAAGAAACCGTTTCTGAAAAAAATGAGTTCGCTGCCACTTAGCGACGAAACCCCAACCTCACTTGAAACCGGAGACCAATCCCATGAATCATAATCCCGACGAACCAAACGATCCATTGCTGATGGATCACGAAGCCGACGGTATCAAGGAGCTCGACAACAACCTGCCGCGCTGGTGGGTGTGGCTGTTTTACCTCAGCATTATCTTCTCCGTCATTTATATGGGCTACTACCATGTTTTCCACGTCGGCAAATTGCAGGCCGCCGAATACGAGAAGGAATGGAAACAAGGCGAGGCAATCAAGGTGGCCGCGTTGGACAAGTTCGAAGCGACGCTCGGTTCCATCACGCCGTCCAAGGATCCTGCCGTGATTGGTCAAGGCACACAGATCTACACAACCTACTGTTCGCCCTGTCATCGTCCCGACGGCGGCGGCCTGGTCGGACCAAACCTCACAGACGACTACTGGATCCACGGTTCAAACTACGTGGACAACCTCAAAACCATTATCAACGGCGTGCCGGAAAAAGGCATGATCACTTGGAAAGGCGTGCTCAAGCCGGGCGACATCCAAGCCGTCGCCAGCTACATCTACACACTTCGGGGAACGAAACCGCCCAATCCAAAACCACCCGAAAATATGCAGCAGGCACCCACCGGTCCAAGTCCGTTTGAGTAATGACCCACTGATAGCCGCAGGCGGTCAGAGTCGCCTGCGGTTGAAGAATGAGCATGAACAAATCTTCCCCAGCCTCGCCCGATCCCGATCCACACGGGCCTGCTCAACAGGTCAATTGGGAGGATTTCCGCGACCATCTCGCGACGGCGGACAAGCAGGGCAACCGCCGTTGGATTTATCCGAAGAAACCCGCCGGTCCATGGTATGACCGCCGCACCTACGTGAGTTGGTTGTTGCTCGCGATCATGTTCGCGGGACCGCTCATCCGCATCAACGGCAACCCGCTCTTGATGATCGACATTGTGTCGCGACGATTCTCGATTCTCGGCCAAATTTTCTGGCCGCAGGACACCCTGCTCTTCACCGTCGCGATGCTCGTGTTCGTTGTCGGCATCATTATTTTCACCACGGCGTTTGGCCGGCTTTGGTGCGGTTGGACCTGCCCACAAACGTTGCTGATGGAAATGGTTTTCCGCAAAATCGAATACGCCATCGAAGGCGATCATGCAGAACAACGCGCGCTGGCCGCCGCACCGTGGACTGCATCGAAGATCAGAAAGAAGACATTCAAGCACACGATTTTTTTCACTCTTTCGTTTGTCATCGGCAACACGTTGCTCAGTTACATCATCGGCAGCGATCAACTCGTTCACATCATCCGCGACGATCCGCGAAATCATCTGGTTGGCCTGACTTTCATGATATTGTTCACGCTGCTCTTCTACGCGATCTTTGCGCGGTTCCGCGAGCAGGCTTGCACTTTCATTTGTCCTTATGGCCGGCTCCAGTCTGCGATCCTCGACGAGAACACGCTGGTTGTCGCCTACGACTACAAACGCGGCGAGAAGCGCGCCCCGCTGCATCGCGAACAGTCGCCCGAGCAGCGCCAGTCCGCCGGGTTCGGCGATTGCGTCGCGTGCCGCCAATGCGTCACCGTCTGCCCCACGGGCATCGACATCCGTGACGGCACGCAAATGGAATGTGTGAATTGCACCGCCTGCATCGACGCCTGCGACACCATCATGGACAAGGTTGGCAAACCACGTGGACTGATTCGCTTCGCCTCGCTCAACAACATCGAACACGGCGAGAAGCAGCGTTTCACTCCGCGCATGAAAGGTTACAGCGTGGTCTTGGTCGCGTTGATTTCTCTGTTCCTTTTCCTCCTCTTCACGCGGACCGATGTGCAAACCACCCTGCTCCGCGCGCCCGGTGCCCTTTTCCAAAGGACTGTCGATGGTAAGGTGCAAAACATTTACACGCTCAAGCTCGTCAACAAAACCTCACACGACATCCCAGTCGAACTGAAACTGGAGAACATCTCCGGTAAACTCACGGTCATGGGCAACAGCGACTTGATCGTCCCCAAGGAAAAGCTCGCGCAATCCTCCGTGGTCGTTGAGTTGACTCCCGCCCAGTTGACCGGCGCCACCACCAAATTAAAGGTCGGCATTTATTCGAAAGGCAAACTGCTCGACAGCGTGAATACTGTTTTCGTCGGGCCGCGTGATTAACTCCAGATTATATGAACACACCCACCATCTCCACTTCGCGCAATCCCTGGCCCATCGCCATCATTGCGTTTTTCGCTGTCCTTATCTTGTTCATCGTTGGTTATATCATTTGGTCCACGGGCCAACACATGGATTTGGTTCGCGGCGACTACTACGAGCAGGAGATAAAATTTCAGCACCGGCTGGACAGCATGAACCGCACGCAGCCGATCAAGTCACTGGTTGCAATCAGCTTTGATTCGAGAGAACGCACCGTGCGAATCGTCCTGCCGGTCGGAAGTGGCAAACCGAGCACAGGCGAAATCGATCTCTATCGTCCATCCGATTCCAAGCTCGACCAAAAAATTCAACTCGCACTCGACGCCCAAGGCATTCAAAGCGTGGACGCCGCAAAACTTCGACCCGGTTTGTGGAAGGTGCGCGTGCAATGGACCGTGGATGGACGCGACTATTTCTTCGATCAAACTCTCGTGATTACCTGACGCGATGGAACTCTGGACAGCATTCATTCTCGGCCTGGTGGGAAGTCTGCATTGCGCGGGCATGTGCGGCCCGCTCGCGCTGGCGTTGTCCGCCACTGGAAACTCGCAAACAACTTTCGTGCTTGGCCGCATTGCTTACAACTCCGGCCGCGTCATCACTTATAGTTTGTTAGGCGCACTGTTCGGCGTCATTGGGCAAACCTTAGCGCTCGCGGGTCTGCAACGATGGCTTTCTCTTGCGGCTGGAATCGCCATCCTCATCGCGTTCTTCGCCACAACCAAGTTTGCGCTGAACACCCGCATCTCACACGCCGTTGATATTTTAAAATCAGCGCTTGGAAAACTTCTACACCGCCGCACCTTCAACTCGCTTCTGCTGCTCGGCATGTTGAACGGTTTGCTTCCTTGCGGGCTGGCTTATGTCGCCTGCGCGGGAGCAGCGGCGACCGGCGAATTGCTTTCCGGAATTCAATACATGTTCTTCTTCGGTCTCGGCACCGTCCCGATGTTGCTCTCCATCGGCTTGCTCGGAAAAAAACTGCACTTCGCGTTACGACTGAAATTTCAAAAGCTCATTCCCATCTGCTTCGTGCTACTCGGAGTTCTGCTGATCCTGCGTGGATTATCGCTCGGCATTCCCTACGTCAGTCCAGACTTATCGGCAGGCAGCGGATGTCACACCTGCCATTGATTTTCAACAACAGGCTCGCAATACGAGGTGGCCCCGGCCAGTGAGGACTCCACAGTTCAACTCACCGCCATCAACGAGACACGTTGTCCCTGGTCGTCGCGGGTAACACCTTGTGCCCTTGGGTCCAGCGTTAGATGGCCATCCACCAGGAAAGCGTAGCGGTGATGACCATGGCGCAGTTCCACCTGCAAAAGCCACGCTCCGTCAGGTGTTTGCTTCAGCAAATTTGCCCTTGGGTTCCATTGGTTAAAGTCGCCCACCACACTAACCGACTGCGCCTGGGGCGAGTTGCAGATGAAATTCACTGCCCGTAAATTTCGATTGGCACCGTAAGGATTTCGATTTATCGAATTCATACTGGACGATTCAAAAGGTTTTCCAACAGCGTCAATGCCGTGCAACGAACCTGCTCGGATTGGCTCTCAAGGAGACGATACTGTTTGCTCCATTCGGCCTGCTCGCCCTGGCGTTCGCGCCACAGCGTTTTGAGGACACGTTCGGTCCGTTCCACTTGTTGCATCGCCGAGGCCAGGCTCTCTCGTCCTTCTGGCAGATCGGAAATGTTTCCCACAAAGAAACGAGAGATCCTTTTCCGGCTGAACACAGCCTGCAACAAGATCACCATCGTCTGCTCATAGGCGAACCAGCGCCGGTTTAGCATTTCACGCAAGAAATCGTGCTGAATAGCGAAAAACTCGCTTCGAGGTCTTTCCGTGTATTCGCGAATTTCACTGGCTTCACTTGGAAACCAGGTGTAGAGCAGCGCGAACGTGCCGTAGGTGTCGATCAATTGTTTCGGATTTTTGTGGTCCGTCGCGATTTCGCCGATGCAAACATCCTGCTTCAATTCAGCGCAAATCTCCGGCAGGTCGTGCAACCGGCCCAACACCTCCTGCCCCACGGGATCGCCATAGTTGAAATCACCCGGGATCAACCAATAAACATCATCTGGCCCGCCGCGATCAAAAGCCATGCCCAGCCCCGCATACCACATCTGGCAAGTGTCCACGCACCACGCGTCCAGCACGTCAGAGTACTTGGCCACAGTTTGATTTCGGAAATCAAGGAACACTTTGTTCCCCGCCATGCGATTGGAGGTTTTCCGGTCAATCACGGTGATGGGCCGTGCGTAAGTCTCCGGTTGCGCCGCCAACCGCGCAACCAAACTGTAGAGCTGCTTCAAGTCCCGGTAATCATCTGGCTGCCGGAATGGATAGATGACCACGGGATGGATGAGTCCCTTGGTCGCTTTTCGTGGAGTCTTTTGGACCGCGTTTGAGGACGCGACCACTTTGCCGACAGTCTTCTTCATGCAACAATCATCCGCAAAGACTGCGGCCGTACCAAGAATTTTCTGCAATCCACCGCCATCTTCTGCGTCTTATCCGACGTTTGTGGACAGCGGATATTATTGTAAATGAATTTACTCACGCACTCGGACCCAGTTCGCAGATGTTCACGGTCAGTCCTGAATTCGCAGGAACGAGTTGGAGGATGCTGCCGCCTTGCGCAGGGCCGCAGCGCATAAAAAATATTTTTCCAATGGAACGGATTTCTCAAGGAGGATTGGACATCCGTGGGGGAACCAGGGAACCGGATATTTTATGTCCGAAAGCCTGGGTGGTGAGGTAGGGCGCGTCACTCCGTGCGCGCCGGGCATGGCTGGCAACCAACGGCGCGCACGGAGGAGTGACGCACCCTACCCGCCATAAGCTCACCCGATAGTCAAGGAGCGTGATAAGGCGTGTAATCTTCTTTGCCGTAAAAGTGGGCAGCATCGCCAAATGATTTTTCCGGCGTCAGGCTTGGATGCGATGGATTGCGCGGCGACTTGGCATACGGCGATTTTGCGCGTTTCGGTTTCGCGTTCGCGGCAGCAATCAAAGGCGCGGTCAATTTCTCGTAGAGTTGGAAGAGGTATTCCACGCGGGCGCGGTCGCTGGCGAAAGGTTCTTTGCGGTAGCAACGGTCCACGGCGCGGTCGAGTTCCGAATGCGCTTTGGCGAGCGCGGGTGGCATGGCGACGGGATCGTAGAGGTCGGCCAGCGTGCAGGATTTTATCCCGGAGGGATGCGGGAGATTAGCCGGGGGTTGAGCGCCAGCGATACCCCCGGGATCAACGTCCGAAAGAGATTCGACCCCGGCGGGGTCGCGGAAGGCGGGCGGCGCGGCGGTTCCGGCACCCCTCCGGGGTGCCTTTCCTTTTTGGATGTGACCGGGGGTTTCCGCTGCGCTGCAACCCCCGGCTAATTTCCCTGTCCCCTCCGGGGACATAAATTGCGCGCGGGCATCGAGCACGGCTTGCGCGGCCTTTTCCACCGCAGTCTTCTGCGCCTCGCTCGGCGTTTGCGGCCAGGGGAAGTTGTTGTAAACAAGTTTGTTTGAGTAGCGAAAATCAGACTTGATGCGACCGCACACTTGGCGAAGCCACGACATATGCATAGCCGATGAAATCACCGCAAAATGATAAAGCGTCGCGTCTGGAATCGCTGTGCAACTATCGGAAATAATATAGTCGGGTGTGAAATAGCCAAACGGTACGTAGCGCCGATTTTCGGATGAATGACGTGGAATGAGTAAATAGCGTGAAGTCGGCTGTCGGATTTGATCAAAGAGCGATGGCTTATCCGCCATTCGTTTTGTCGATTCCTTCGGACTTCGTAATCTGAATTCGCGCACAGCCTTTACCCGTTCGTGAACGTCGGGATTGTCTTTCACAACCTGTGGAGGCGCGTCGATTAACCAAAGCACCCAGCGCTTTGCTCCATTCAGATACTGGTCAGCACTTAACATCTCGCGGAGGTAAGGCGCGGCACCCGGATTGTTCTCAAGAAAAGTTTTTCGTTGATCATCTTCAACGATGAGAAAACCGCCATCTGCTGGTTTGTTGCCGTTGACGATGAACGGAACCGCGCAAATTGGGTTGCGGCGAATCGGCAACGCGATATCCGCTGCGTCAATCAAATATGGGCTGATGTTCGCTGCTGTAGAAACGACTGGACGATCTTCATCATCGTGGTAGTCGTAAATCTTCTTTGTGAGTGTGTTGAACGCAGCAAAGCCCACGATGACAACATGAACATGGGCGCGACCGCGTGCTTCGCTTTGCCAAGCGAAGGTGCGATGAGCAAAGTGGATTTTGATTCCGTATTTCTGGAATAGCTCGTTCCACAAAATTCCAACTTGCTCGCCTTGCGTAATCGAGTTTGTTGAAACGAATCCAACTACGATTTTGGTTCCTGCTATGTAATTGGCTGCTTTGGCGTACCAGCCGGTTACATAGTCGAGAAAGCCAGCGCCATTTAATTCGCCCCACACGACAGCCATGTCTTCATCTTGGCCTCCGTTCATCAAGTGCTTTCCCACAAACGGCGGATTGCCCAAAATGTAAGAACATTTCTCCGGCGCGAGCACTTGTTTCCAATCCATGCGCAGCGCGTTGCCGACGTGGATGTGCGGACTCTTGCGCAGCGGGATGCGGAGGTAGCGTTGCGTGAAGGCAATCGACAATTCCATGTTCGCTTGATGGTCGGTCAGCCAGAGCGCCACTTCCGCAATGCGCGCCGGGAATTCTTCAATCTCAATGCCAAACAT
The DNA here is from genome assembly GCA_043775015.1 of Verrucomicrobiota bacterium. Classification (GTDB taxonomy): domain Bacteria; phylum Verrucomicrobiota; class Verrucomicrobiia; order Limisphaerales; family CANJXF01; genus CANJXF01. The sequence continues at coordinate 69,464 of JAYVSV010000047.1, read as the reverse complement.
CTGGTCCACGTCGAGCGTGGAAAGTTTGTTCACGGCGTCGAGCGTCATTTCCGTCTGCTTGCCGTAAATGAGCTTGAGCACTTCCAACTCCAGCGCGCGCAATTCGCGGTAGGTGATGACAAGAAAGTTGCCGCAACCGCACGCGGGATCGAAAAAACACAGGCGGGAGAGCTTCTGGTGAAATTCTTCGAGCCGCGCCGCGCGCCGGGTGGATTTGTCGGTCTTGATCGCTTCCAGTTCCGCGCGGAGGTCATTGAGGAAAAGCGACCGGACGACCTTCATGATGTTTTTCTCGGCAGTGTAATGCGCGCCAAGCTGGCGGCGTTCCGGAGCGAGCATCACTTCCTGAAAGAGCGAACCGAAGACGGCAGGAGAAATCTTTTCCCAACGAAACGCGCACGCGGCGAGAAGAGCGTTGCGCATGTCGCTGTTGAAATCGGCGAACTTGAGTTGCTCTTTGAACAGGTCGCCGTTCACGTAAGGAAATTCGGCGAGGTCTTCGTCAAGGTTCTTTTGCCGCTTCGAGACTTCGATGTTTAGGATTTGGAAAAGATGCGCGAGCTTGGTGCCGAGGTCGGAGCCGTCGGGCGCAGTGTGGTTGGTCAGGTAAAGCTCGAACTGGCGTGGCTGCGGAAAGATGCCGGCGTCTTCGGCAAAGAGGCAAAAGAGAATGCGGACGAGAAAGACGCGGAGTTCGTGGCCGATGTAGTTCCCGGCTTTGAGCGCGTCGTGAAGATTGGCCATGATCTTCGCGGCTTCGAGATTGGCCGGGTCTTCAGGATCGAGCTTTTGCTGTTTGTAGCCCGCGATGAAGGCGAACGGGCGGATGTTCTTGTGAAATTCGTTGAGCGGAAATTCCGCCGCAATCTGCACGCGGCGATTATTGAACAGCGGCAAGTCTTTCTGTTCCTCGGGTTCGAGGTCGTAGAGAACGATGCGCGCAAAGTCGGAGACGATGACGTAGCGCGGAATTTCGTTGTGCTTCCCTTCGGCGGCGAGCGCCTGAATGTAATCGAAAGCCTGCGACTGCGCTTTGCTGAGATTTCCGCCGAGCGACTTGTGTTCGACGATCAGTTGACCTTTCCAAAACAAATCAATGAAACCATCGTGGCCGGAGACTTTCTTCACCGGCGCTTCAAAGGAGGCCACGGTTTTGCGCGCCACGCCAAAGACATCGAAGAATTCGTTCCAGAAGGTTTGTTTGTCGGCGGATTCGCTGGCGGCATTGGGCCAGTCGTTGGCAAACTTAATTGCGCGGTGTCGGATTTCGTTCCAAGCCAGAGGCATCTTGGAACGAACGTTAAGGAACGATGTAATTTGAGCAACTACGAAATCGGCTTCGTTGCGCAAAATTGAAACAATCCAAGTTCGGAGTAACGGCTAAAATTAAAGCGCGAGGAGAAGCTTCTTGATTTCCTTCAAGCGCGCGGGGGCGTCTTTCCTGGAAAGGCGCGGGAATTTTCCACCCACCATTATGAAATCGTTGTTGCGCGTGAGCATGAGCCTATCGCCCTGAACCTCGATGGTGGTCACCTGTTTTTCCGCTGCGAGCACTTTTAATTCGCCAACTTGCAACAGCAATTCAACCGAGGCCGGCAACGGTCCGAAGCGGTCGCGCAATTCTTTCTTTAACGTGTCCAGCGCGGGTTTGTCCTCGACCTGCGCCAGCTTGCGATAAATCTCGATGCGTTGTTGCGCTTCCGCGATGTAGTTCAGCGGAAGGTAGGCTGGGGAAGTTTTAAGTTTTAAGTTTTGCGCTTTGAGTTCGGTGGGGCGCTCAACGAACGAGCTGACTTCGCGCGGAACGTTGATCTCGAAATCTGGTTTCTTTTTTCCGGCGGTTGAATCCTGGCTGCCGACTCCCGCTTCTTCCCCCGGACTCATCGCGAGAAAATCAATTCGCACCTGTACTTCGATGCGTTTCTTGACCTTCTCACCCTTGAGCGCACTGACGCTTTGCTTGAGCAACTGGCAATAGAGTTCAAAACCAACAGCGGTGATGTGTCCACTTTGTTGCGCTCCCAATAAATTTCCTGCGCCGCGAATTTCCAGATCGCGCATCGCAATTTTAAACCCGCTGCCGAGAGTGGAATACTGTTTGATGGCGCTGATGCGTTTGCGTGCATCGGTGAGCAATCCCGCATGGCGCGGCAACAAAAGATAGGCGTAGGCCTGATGTTTGTAGCGACCGACGCGACCACGCAATTGATACAAATCACTCAGGCCAAAACGGTCGGCGCGATCAATGATGATCGTGTTCGCATTCGGAATATCGAGGCCGCTTTCGATGATGGTCGTGGAAAGCAACACGTCCGCTTCGCCATTGATAAATTTCGTCATCACCTCTTCCAGATCGTCGGCGTGCATCTGGCCGTGGCCGACGAGAATCCGCGCATTCGGCAACAACGTTCGCAAACGATGCGCCACCGATTCGATGTCCATCACGCGATTGTGCAGATAGAAAGTTTGCCCGCCTCGATTCATCTCGCGTTGCACGGCGTCGCGAATGGTGCGCTCGTCGTATTGCGTGACGATGGTTTCGACGGGTAAACGATCCTGAGGCGGAGTTTCAATCGTGCTCATGTCGCGCGCGCCGGTGAGTGCAAGATACAAAGTTCGCGGGATCGGCGTTGCGCTCAACGTGAGAACGTCCACGAGGCGCCGCAACATTTTGAATTTTTCCTTGTGCATCACGCCGAAGCGCTGCTCCTCGTCGATCACCACCAAACCGAGGTCCTTGAATTCAATGTCCGACTGCACCAGGCGATGCGTGCCGATGACAATGTCCACCGAACCTTCCGCTAAATCGCGAATGACTTTTTCCTGTTCGCGCCGGGTGCGAAACCGCGAAAGCATTTCCACGCGCACCGGATAATCGGCCATGCGTTCGCGGAAATTATTAAAGTGCTGCTGGGCGAGCACGGTGGTCGGCACGAGAATCGCCACCTGTTTTCCGCCCATGACACATTTGAACGCAGCGCGAATGGCGATTTCCGTTTTGCCGAAACCAACATCGCCGCAGATCAACCGGTCCATCGGGCGCGCGGTTTCCATGTCGGTTTTTGCCGCGATAATGGCGCGCATCTGATCGGGCGTTTCCTCATAAACAAACGAGCCTTCAAACTCCCGCTGCCAGGTGTTGTCCGGCGGGAAACTGTGGCCGGGTTGCGATTCGCGCGCCGCTTGAATCGCGAGAAAATCGCTCGCCACATCGCGCACCGCCCGCTCCGCTTGCTCCTTGGTTTTACCCCAACGCGATCCACCCAGCGTGTTCAACACCGGTCGCGCTTTGCCGGCGCCGACATATTTGCTCACGAGATGCGACTCCGTGACGGGCACGTATAATTTCGGAGCAGGCTCCGCTGGATTGCTCGCAGCGTATTCGATGGCAAGACATTCCTGTCCGGCATCCGCTCGCACCGCAACATCCTTTCCTTTCGTGCCCAACGCCGAGGGAACCATTTTCAAACCGAGATAACGCCCAATGCCATATTGCAAATGGACGACGTAATCGCCTTCCTCCAAATCAGCAAAATCAATGTCGAGCAGCGAACGGGTGGTTTGGGCGTGGGGCGATTTGAGGCGGCGTGGACGTTGCACTTTGTAGCGACCAAAGATTTCCGCATCGGTGACGACGACCAGTTTGGCGGACTCAAAAACAAATCCGCGCGCCAACGTGCCGAGGTGAAGTTGCAGCTCGTTGACGTTGCCAAACCCGTATTCCCACCAGATTTCCTCGAAGCGCTGGCGTTCGCCGTCGTTGTTGCAAAAGACATGGACGGCATAATCCTGCCGCGACCAACGATGAATCTGCCCGAAAAATTCTTTGCGTTGCGCCTGGGCAATTTGCGGTTCCGGTGGACGATTTCCAATCGGGCGAAAGACTTCGAGGCTTTGGAATTTTAAATTGGAAATTTCAGATTTGAAATCGGCGTGAGGAAAATTTTCGAGAACTTCGACTTCGCTTCCTTCCTCCACAGAAATGGAGATCATTTTCTTTTCCGCGACCTGGCTTAGAAAATTTTTCCACGAAACAAAAAATGGATCGCCCTCGGGAACTTGTTCTTCGTAACGATTCGCTTGTTGTTCGATCAACTCCGGTTCGCAGAGAAGAAAAATCGTTTCGCGCGGCAGATAATCGAGGAGAGTTGAGCATTGAAAGCCACCGGATTCTGGATTCTGGATTCTGGATTCTGAATTTTGTCGTTTCAATATTCCCAACTCGCCACCGGGCGGGATCAGAATTTCAGAAATCTCCTCCTTTGAAATCTGGCTGAATTGATCGAAGTAACGTAACGACTCCAACTCATCGCCAAAGAATTCCAGTCGCACCGGCCACGGACTCGTGATCGGCCACAGATCGACAATCCCGCCGCGCAACGAAATCTCTCCGCGTTGCGAGACTTGCGCCTCCGGTTCGTAGCCCTGCTCTTCCAGCCATTCGATCAAGCCGAGCGGTTCCGTTTTATCCCCGCGCTTCAACCAGCGAGTGCGCGTTTGAATCTCGGTGGGCGGAAATGTTTTTTGCAGAAGCGCAGTGACGCTGGTGATGACGAGTTTTGAATTTTGAGTTTTTAATTTTAAGTTGCCGGAAAGCGCGACCAACGTTTCGAGCCGGTCACTAATCACGTCGGCATGCGGCAGCTTCGATTCGTGCGGCAACATTTCCCAGGCAGGAAAAAAAAGCGGCGAGGGTGGCGGATGGGCTGTCTTTGACTTTGAACTTTGAACCTTCAACCATGTATCGACGTCCTGCTGAAAACTTTCCTGCGTCTTCAAACCTTCCGTGACAACTACGATTGGGTATTCGGGAAAAACATGGGCGAGCAGCGCGGCAAAAAACGGTTGCGCGGAGAGGCTGACATCGGAAAAAGACAATGCGCCGCCCGACTCCAAACGCCGAAGCAAGTCATGCACGGCGGGAATTGACGAAGCGGCGGCGAATAAATCACCGGCCGCGTTTGACCGGTCTAGCCCCAAAGCGTGAGAAAAGTCGCAGCGGAATCAGGCGGCGTCAAGCGTCGGGCAGCAGATCGGACGTTGTTAACGGCGTTTCGTGAGAGAGCGACTTTCCTCCTTGCCCGAAACGAGCGGTGACACTCTACTTGTTCCATGCGCATTCTGAAAATTCATCTATTCGCTTTGCTCGCGGTCATCAGCCTCGTGGGTTGCATGTCGCCGAAAAAACAAAACGTCGTTCACCTTTTGGAGCCGGAAAACTTTTATTCCTTCCTCGAAAAATTTGGCGTCGGCAGCGATCCGGACCAGGTTTTCAAATGGGAAAACGGGATGCTGCACATCAGCGGACAGCATTATGGCTACGTCGCCACCAAGCAGACGAATTTCGCCAATTACAAATTGGTCGCCGAATACAAATGGGGCAACCAGACTTGGGCACCGCGCGAAAAAAATGCCCGGGATAGCGGCGTGCTCGTGCATGGCGGCGGCAAAGATTACGTCTGGCCGCGAGCGATTGAGGCGCAAATTATCGAAGGCGGCACCGGCGACATCCTCGTCGTGAACGGCGCGTTTCTCACCGTGGATGGCGTGCGCAAAGGACCGAAGATCGCGCGCTTTGATCGTCCGGGACGCGACCCCTGGAAAGACGAACTCGGCTACCGCGGTTTACACGAAATCGAAAAACCCGCCGGCCAATGGAATCGGCTGGAGGTTCTCTGCGACGGTGATCGCGTGAAAGTCGCCGTCAACGGACATACAACGATTGAGGGGACGAATGCGTTTCCAACTTCCGGAAAAATTGTTCTCCAAAGCGAAGGGGCCGAAATTTTCTTCCGCCGGGTGGATATGTACCCGCTACGATAAGCGTCGCAGCCCATTGCGCCTGATTCCTGTTTTGCGCGGAGCCGTGTTGGCTTCTTGACTGCGAAATTTTCTCTGCGCCGATGATTTTAAGTGGCAGACCCGAGCGGGCGCTTTATTATTTCATCTGCATGAGAAATTTAATTCTGCTCCTGGCGCTCACGATTTGTGCGACGGACTTTATCTCCCTGGCAGCTCCGATCGAAACCAACTCAATCACAAAATTGCCCGGAAAAGATCAGGTAAAGATTTATTTATTGTTAGGCCAATCGAATATGGCGGGACGCGAAATTCCCGAAAAAGAAGATCGCACCACCCATCCGCGCGTCTTCGTTTTTAATCGCAGCAACGAGTGGCAACTTGCGGCGGAGCCATTGACCTTGGGCGAAAAAGGCAAGACGCCCGGCGTTGGTCCGGGCCTCGCGTTTGGCAAAGCGATGGCGGAGGCGAATCCGCAAATCACCATCGGTCTCGTGCCTTGCGCGGTGGGCGGAACGCAGTTGCGCCGATGGGTGCGCGGAGCGGATTTATATTCCAACGCCGTCGCACGAGCGCAGGCCGCCGCAACTGCGGGCACAATCGCAGGAATCCTCTGGCACCAGGGCGAAGGAGATGCGGGCGCAAAAAACAACTCCGATTCCTACGGCGAGCGACTGACGAAAATGATTGCCGATATTCGCGCCGACCTGAACGCGCCAAATCTACCTTTTGTGGTGGGCCAGATTGGTGAGTTCAATTACAACCGTGAGGGCAACCCGCTTCCGTTCGCACGCGACGTGAATGAGACGTTGGCCAAAATTCCGAAAACCGTTTTGAAGACCGGTTGCGCGTTGTCAAAAGGTCTCGCGCACAAAGGTGATCAAGTGCATTTCAACTCAGAAGCACAACGTGAACTCGGTCGGCGTTACGCCAACGAAATGTTGCGCCTGGAAAAATCACCGCGCCAAATACGGGATGAATCCGAGCGCAGGCTGCTGCAGAAATAATTTCAATTCTTCTTAAACCTTCGGTTAACAACAAATTCAAAAATAGCTGAGGAGCGCACCCGCCTCGGGCGTAGATTCCGCGCCCTCGCGGAAAAACCGGGATGCACCGAAATATTCCATGCGTTCAAGCTTAGAAACTCGGATTTATGCAATCGGCAAAACCGTCCTTGAAGATGGGCAAACGCGTGTGGTATTGAATGTCCACGACTACCAAATTCAAATGAAAAACAAACGTAGCTCTTTCGGAATTAATCGTTCGGTTGATAGAATTTTTTGGGCTACAAAAATTCTGGCGGTTTGTTTCTGCTGCCTAGCTGAACGACTGATGACTGTTCAGGCAAACGAGTCGTCGTCACCCGACATTGACGCAGCGGCCTTAGCCCGAAGCGTGACCATTTACCGCGATCATTACGGAGTGCCGCACATTGATGGGCCGACGGATGAATCGGTCATCTTCGGTTTCGCTTATTGTCAGGCCGAGGATTATTTGTGGCAGCTTGAAGAATCTTACGTCAGCGGGCTGGGACGGGCCAGCGAGTTGAACGGCGAGGCGGGCTACGGCGGTGATTGGTTGAACCGCCTGTTCGAGGTGCCGCGGCTGGCGCGGGAGGATTTCGAGAAGTTGCCCCCCAAGGATCGCGCCCTGTGCACCGCCTTTGTTGCTGGAATCAACTATTACGTTGAAAAGAATCCCAACGGAAAACTGCGACTGCTGGAGCGATTTGAACCGTGGTATTTGATGGCGTTCGGACGGAATGTCCTGTTGCAAACGATTTACCAGGGAACACGTACTGGCAAATCCGACCTGGCTCAAAATGGTGATTCGACGGACGCAGAATTCATCGGGAGCAACGCCTACGCCATCGCTCCCAGCCGGACCAAGAACGGTTCCACGATGCTCTATTCAAACCCGCACCAGCCCTACTACGGCTTCGGCCAGTTTTATGAGGCGCACCTTCACAGCGGTGAGGGTTTGAATTTTGCCGGGGCCACATTTTTTGGCAGTCCCCTTACGACCATTGGACATAACGAGAACATGGGCTGGACTTTCACGGTCAATAAACCCAACACCGGTGATGCCTGGCAGGAAACTTTTGACGATCCAGGCCACCCTTTGAATTACAAGTACGGCGATGTCTATCGCACGGCGACTGAATGGCAGGACACGATCAAGGTCAAGACCGCCAACGGCATGACCGAGCGCCCGGTGACGTTTCGCAAGACGCACCATGGTCCGGTAGCTGAGAAGATCAACGACACGAAACAAATCGCGGTGAACATCGCCAAATTCCGCGAAGCCTTTTACCCACGCCAATCGCTCCAAATGCTCAAGGCAAAAAACTTGACCGAGTTTCTCGCCGCGATGTCTCACCTGGAACAGCACATCTACAACGTCGTGTATGCTGATCGCGAGGGAAATATCCTCTACCTCTACAACGGCATCGTCCCCAAACGCGACCCGACCTTCGAAGCCGAGACGCTATTGGATGGTGCCAATCCCCGCACCGAGTGGCAGGGCTATCACGTCTTCAACGAACTGCCGCGCGTGTTGAACCCGATCTCCGGCTTTGTTCAAAGTTGCAACCAGACGCCTTACACCACGACCGATGACGGGAATCCTTTTCCGGGAAATTATCCGGCTTATATGGTCCAGAAAAAAGAGCAGAACGACGACAAGCGCCGGGCGAAGATGTCCCGTTACCTGTTGCGCAACCTCCACAGCGTGACCTTTGAAGAATGGCAAACGGTGGCTCTGGACACGACCATTTACTGGGCCTTGACGGAGTTGCCGAGATACAAATTACAATTTGAAGAATTGAAGCAGACCGATCCAGAACTAGCCCGGCAGGTGGAACCGTACATCGTCCATCTACTGAACTGGGATTGCCGCGGCGGCGTGCCCTCCACGCAGGCAAGCCTCTGTGTTCAATGGTATGAAGAAATGGTGGGACCCAGTTTTGCCACGAAAGAAACCCTGAAGCCTGAGATGATCAACAGTCCCAAAGCACAGTTCAAAGCGCTGGTTAAGGCGGCGGAAAAATTGAAGAGCATCTACGGCGACTGGAAGATGCCGTGGGGCGACATCCACCGCTTACAACGACATTCCAACGTAGCGAATCTCGCCAAGGTGACCTTCAGTGACAAGCTACCGAGCGTGCCCACCGCCGGAGTTCCCGGTTCTTTGGGAATCGCGTTCACACAGTATTACACGCCGCCCATTCCTGGAAGCGTTGAGCGCCGCAATTCCTACGCGGTGGTGGGAAACAGCTTCATGGGAGTTTTCGAGTTTTCAAAGAACAAGGTTCGAGCCAAAACCTTGCTGCAATATGGCGACAGCAGCGATCCGGCGTCGCCTCATTTTTTTGATCAGGCGCAACTCCTTTCGCAACGCAAATTCAAGGAATCACCATTCTACTGGAAGGATGTCGTGGCCCAAGCGACTAAGAACTATCACCCCGGAGAAAAACACTGATGAAAAATTTCCGCGCTCAAGCCTTGTTGTCCGTTTTGATGTTGTCTGCTGCGAACCAGCCATGCCTCGCAGCGGTGCCGGGGATTGCCATCCCCGGCTTCGCCTACCGCGAAGGGAGCTATCAGCCAGATGAGCCATGGCGTGAGGGCCAACCGCGCGCCACCGGCTTGCAGCAGCCCTTCCCCCGGATGAAATCGGTGGAGGAAAACCCTATCACCCCGGACAAAATTAAACTTGGCAAATTGCTGTTCTTCGATCCGATTTTGAGCGGTGATAACACGACCGCCTGCGCACATTGCCACCATCCCGATTTCGGCTTCTCCGATGGCCGCAAGACAAGCATGGGTTTCCACGGCAAGGGGCTTGGTCCCGATCGTGTTGGCGGAGATGTTTTACCCCGGCGCGCCCCGACCCTCTGGAATGCAGCCTACAGTCCACTGCAATTCTGGGACGGCCGGGCCAAGGATCTGGAGCAGCAGGCGGAAGGTCCCATCCAAGACGCCCACGAGATGAATCAGGACTCAGCTGGTCTGGTCAAAGAAATCCTCGGCGTCCAGGAATATGTCCGCCTCTTCCAGGAAGTCTTTGGCGGAAAGCCGGAGGAAGCAGTTACTTTCCGGAATGTCACCCGTGCCATCGCCACTTTTGAGCGAACCCTACTGTCCTTCAATTCGAAGTTTGACCGCTACGCCGCCGGCGAAAGCGCTGCGATGAATGATTCGGAGAAGCGCGGTTTGCAGCTCTTTCGGTCTTTGAAAACCCGCTGCTTTGAATGCCACCAGCTCCCAAATTGCTCAGACGGCAGCTTCCGGGTCATCGGCGTGCCAGAACTTAAAGACCAGGCTTTTGATCCCGGACGTGCCAAGGTGCCGGCTCAGGGACCAGAGGGGGCTTTCAAGGTGCCCACCTTGCGCAACGTCGCACTGCGCACCCCGTTCATGCACAACGGCCAGTTCGCGACGTTGGAGGAAGTCATCGAGTTCTACTCCAAAGGTGGCGGTCGCCAATTCAAAAACCAAACCCTCGCGATCGACGACAAAATCTCAGCGTTCGAAATCACTTCCGACGAGACGGCTGACCTCGTTGCATTTCTCAAAGCCTTGACCGACACCTCTTTGCTGCCTGAAGCACCGTCCCAGGTCCCTTCCGGCCTTGCGGTGTTACCGGTGAAATCGAAAGCAATCCCAGCACTGAAGCTCGCGGCCGCCGCAGTTCCCTACAGCGTGCGCGAACCCGCCCCGACAACGGCACCTGGGATTCCTGCCGACGCCGCTGGATCCCCCTCAGCCACCTTCGTTGTTAAACCTGGCCAATCCATTCAGGCCGCCGTGGATCGCGCCCAATCCGGTGACCGCGTTGAAGTTTATCCCGGTGTCTATACTCAGTCTGTGATGGTCGATCGGGCTGGGATCAGTCTGGTCGGTGTTCAAATCAACGGCGAACGTCCCATCTTGGACGGCGAAAACAAACGGGGCGATGCCGTCCAGGGTTCGGCGGATCATTTCCTGATGCAAGGCTTTCATATCCGCAACTACACCGGGAATGGCGTTGTCAATCACCGGGCCACCCACGTCACCTATCGCGATCTCATCGTCGAGAATCCCGGCCTCTACGCGGTCTATCCCGTCGAATGCACCGGGGTCCTGGTAGAAGGCTGCGTCATTAGCGGCGCGAGCGATGCTGGTATCTACGTCGGCCAAAGCCGCGACATCATCGTGCGCAATAACGAGGTCTTCCATAATGTCGCGGGCATCGAGATCGAGAATTCCCTCCGGGCGCTGGTGGTCAACAACAGCGCGCATCACAACACCACCGGCATCCTTGTCTTCCTCCTGCCCAACGCCGCCTCGAAGGTCGCCTCGCACACCCGGGTCATCAATAACCGGGTCTGGGAGAACAACCACGAAAATTTCGGCAAGCCCGGCACCACCGTTTCCTTCCTGCCACCGGGCCTGGGCATGTTCATCATGGCAGCCGACCACACGGAGGTGACCCGCAACCAGATTTTTGGTAACGACTCGCAAGGTATCGGAATGATTTCCTACCTGACTTCCGGAGTGTCACCGCGCAAGAAGATCGAACTGGATATCGAGCCGAACGCCGACAACAATTTCGTTCACGATAATTTATATCGCGACAATGGTCTGCGCCCCGCCAAGACTTACCTGGATCAGAAAATTCCGGGGGGTGACATTATGTGGGATAACACTGGTCTCGGCAATGGTTGGAAGGAAAAACCCGGGGTCAAAACATTTCCTTCTGAACTTCCGATCAAGAGCGGATTTGAGCCAGCCAACTTTCCGTCCGAGGAAGTCAGATAACCGCACGTCGCGGTGGCAACGCACTCGTGGTCAACTGGAAAATCTGACAGCCTGCTGGCACGCTTGGTCAAATCCACCGTTTCAGACCCCACTTGTGCAGGATCTTCGTCAGCAACCGGAAATCTTTCCGCTTCTTTTCTGAGTAAGGATACCACCAGGGGTTGGTTTTCATCGGCCAGCGATCCCAGTTGATGTGTTTCATCTGCACGAATTCATGCAGGCCATTTCGGCCGTGGGTGACGCCCATGCCGCTCTCTTTCACACCGAACCAAGGCGTTTCCGCAGCACCGTGGGTGTAGATAACATCGTTGATGATCACCGTCCCCGCTTCCACCTGACGGGCGATGGCTTGCCCGCGCTTGGTGTCCTGCGTCCACACGCTGGCCAGCAAACCGTATTTGGAGCGATTCGCCTCGCGGATGGCCTCGGCTTCATCCTTCACCACGACAATCGGCAACACCGGACCGAAAGTCTCCTCCTGCATTACTTGCATCGAATTATTCACGTTCACCAGAATAGTTGGCTCGTAGAAATAGCCGGGCAGCGATGCGATCCGCTTTCCGCCCGTCAGTGCCTGGGCGCCCCGGGCGAGCGCGTCTTTGACCTGTTCCTCCACGATCCGCAACTGGTTGGCGTTTGTCAGCGAGCCGATGTCGGGTTGCCCCGGGCCATCTGGTCCGACGCGCAGAGTCCGCGTCTTTTCCACCACTGCCTGGATGAATCGCTCGGCGATGGACTCCACGACGTAAAGCCTTTCAACGGACGCGCAAGTCTGCCCGCAATTGCTGAACGCGCCCCACAACGCTCCATTTACAGTGCGCTCGAACGGCGCATCCGCGCACACGATCATAGCGTCCTTGCCGCCCAATTCGAGGACGACAGGTTTTAGTTGCCGTGCGCAAGTCTCAGCGATTCTTCGGCCGGTGCGCATGCTTCCGGTAAAGAATATCTTATCCACTCCCGACTCCACCAATGCGCTGCCGGTGGTTCCGTCGCCCGTCAATACTTGGAAAACATCCTCGGGCAATCCGGCGGCTCGGAAGATTTCGCCGATCTTCAAACCAACCAGCGGGGTGAACTCCGAGGGCTTGAGCAACACCGCGTTGCCGGCCATCAGCCCCATGACCACCTCACCGAGCGGAATCGCGAACGGATAATTCCAGGGCGAAATGATGCCCACTACACCCAAGGGTTGATACTCGATGCGCGATTTTTTGTTACGAAAAACCGAGAGGGTGAATTCCTCTTTTTGCAACAGCTTTGCGGATTGACGGGCGAAGTAGTCCATCAGGTTCGCTCCTGGCAGGACTTCGCTGGTCATGGCTTCCAGAGTCGGTTTTCCAACCTCGCGGGCAATCAGATCGCAAACCTCATCCTGCCGCTCAACCAGCAGATCCTTCGCCCGGAGCATATACTCACCACGCGCTTTGTAGGAGAGTCCGGCCCAACCCGGTTGCACCCTCCTGGCTCGGGTCAATGCCTGTTCAACTTCAGGTGCGGTCATCACCGGCACCCGACCCAACTCTTGCAGAGTGGCTGGGTTCGTGGAAATGATTTCGCACAAGGCAGGACCCGAAGCCACTGAGTCTTTGGAGTCTGAGTTCATCGTGTTCATGGTTTAAATGATTTCACCTTCCCCAGCACGCCACCTTGTCGGCATGGTCAGGCCAATCCCGTTGACCTAGGTTTATAGGAATTTGCTTTTGACAATTCCGCAGACGCTCAACCAGCCTCGACCAACGCCCGGTCTATTTCCCCGCCTTGGTGTAAACATCAACGGTCGCTTTTTCATCGCGCTCCGCATCGAAGTTTGAGGCCAAAGTCCAAGTGTCGTCGCCAATCTGATAAATACCCTGGCGCACTTCATCCACCGACTCAGTCTGTCCAGCGGACTCCCCTGCTTTCATGTCGAAAAACTTGATCGATTTGAACGTCCCCAACTTTTCCAGCTTGATGCTACCTTCTGCATACAAAACCGTCTTGCCGCTGCTGTTCTTCATATCGAACGTGAACTTGTCCTTCTTGATTTCGACTACCAGTGCGATGGCTTGCCCATCGACTGTTTTCTTTGAAGTCCATTTGCCGCTGATACTTTCCAAGTCACCAGCAGAGGCGGTGAATGTGGAAACCACTACGAAGACAGAAACAGCGAGCAGACCAGTAAGGATTTTTTTCATAATTTATTGAATTTATTGACAATGGATATGTTGTACTTCCTGAAAGTGTTTCTCTTTCTATTTCCAGGTGCAAGAGAAAATACTGTCATTTTCTTTTTAACCCGAACCCTGAAACACCCAGTCCCGAAGTTGTGCATGGCTGTGCCGGAGCACGGCTCATTGTGGAGGCTTCCACGACAACTCAATTCGCCGCCGTCGCCTTTGTTTCAGGAAGGATCTCTTTGCCGGTCTTGGGATCTACCCGGACGTTGAGACTTTCTGCATCGTCGGTGTAAAAAAAGAATCCCTGCATCATTTCGTTGTGCGTTTGCGGTCCATTTTTGACGACTGCCCCAGGGTCGGGGTTGTAGGGATTGAACGACGAGTTGTCGAAGTGTGAGCTACATTCAATTTTTGTTCCTTTGGGGAAATGTTGCGCTCCGCGATCCCAGACATAACCCAACTGCCAGTCAAAACTGTAGTTCGGCAGAACGAGCAGGTTTTCATTCCGCCCGTCCGGGTAATGCGCGATAAATGTGGTGTCCTTGCCGCGGAGGTGCATGTGGCTGAACAAAGCGATGCCGGTCGCATCACACTCAAGTGTTTTTTGAGCGGTTACAGGATGGGCGGGCGCTCCCGGAGGAATTTCAAATTTATAGTCGCCAATGATTTTGTAACGGACGCGTTTGCGGATCGGTTCCTTGGCGAAACGCAGGCCAACGGAGATCTGGTCGGTTTCCGTCTTGCCCGTCGTAACGTAGTGAATCTGGTAAACCAGGGAAGAGCCTTTGGGTATCATTATTGCCAGGCCGGAGTTGAGATCAACCGGAATTCCGCCTGGGACTTTGCCGGTGATAAAGCTCTCGTCTTCATCATAGCCTTTGTCAGGCAAGTTGATGGCGAGGTTGGCGTGATGAACCACTTTGTTATTGCTGGGCATGATTTGAACGCCCTGCACCCAGGTGTCATACGGGAAGACATAGGGCAGCACGACGTAGCGATAATCAATATAACCAGTAGCCGGCAACTGTTGCGGCTTCGCGGCGGTGATGATCAGATCCGGTTCGCCAATCAGCCATTTTGTCTCAGGAAATTCCGGCGGTTTGGGTGCCTGGGAGAGATCTCCGGGCGCTTTGCCGTTCCGTGCCCACTGCACGATGGTCTCCCGCTCCTCCGACGTGAGGCTGCGTTGATTCATGAATTTCCCGAAACCGGGATGCGCGAACCACGGTGGCATGCGTTGTTCCTCGACGACTTCCGCAATGACCCGAGCTTTGGCGGCGGCTTTTTCATACGAAGTCAACACAAACGGCGCTTCCGTTCCGGGGCGATGACACTCAACGCAATGCTTGTTGAGCAGCGGCGCGATGTCCTTGGCGTAGGTGAGCGAATTATTCGCCGGGTGAACTTCGGGAAACGTGATGGCGCAACCGTCAACGGCCGTTTCCTTGACCTTCACCTTGCGACCGGCCAGCACGTCTTCAATGGCTTCTTTCAAATCCTGGCGATCGGCTGACGGCTTGACCCCACCCAGCCGATATTGATTATCGATGCGGCCCCGGTAACGAATCTTGCGCCCGGCATCGAGCACGACAACTTCCGGCGTCCGCGTGACACCCAACGCGCGCGCGCATTCCCCTTGCACATCCTTCACAAACGGAAACTGCACCCCATGTTCAATGGCCTGGTAAGCAACCTCCTTGATCGAGTCATCCACGCCAACGTTGACGGCGATGAATTGAACCTCCTTATCGTGGTATTGCGCGGAGAGTTCCTGAAGTCGCGGAAGGTAACGTTGCGCCAAAGGACAACCGGTCGTCGTAAACACAATGACAAAAACTTTTGGATGGACGAAGTCATCGAGCGTTCGAGGCAGGTAGCGAATATCTGTGAAGGTAAATTTGCCGGCCTGGGCGCCGACCGGGATTTTTCTCTCGCGGGCTTGAACCGCAACTGTCGCCATTTGCAGAATTGCGAGACAGGTCAGAGTGCTCATTAAACATTGGTTTAGTTTCATAAACGTTGTCCTTTGCGCCAACCTTCGTCCTGTAACGATTGATCGGAATTCGATTTGGATGCCCCGCGTAGAGAGTAAGGGCTGGTTTTGCGGCGGGTTCATTGCTGCCAAGTTTAGGCGGAAGCGGGCGGTAGGAAAGCACCTTTTTCAGTTTTTTGTTGCGGTCCTTCTAAAAAAACTGATGGAAATTTGCTGTATGACGCGGCGAGGCTCAACGCGCTTGCTGCCTTTCGGATTTATTTAGTCGCCACTGTTTTTTCGCGCTTCAACACTGTCGTCGATGTGATGTGCTTCAACAGTTCCTTCTTGCGCAGAAAATAAGTCGGGTTCGCCTTGCTCTTGCTGTAGAGCTTCTCGCACTGGTCGTCCCAATGGCCACTCTCCTTGTGGTCGCTCTCACCCAGGGGAATAATCGTGTACGACTCAGGTGGATCGGTCAGGATGACAATCTGCGTGGAAGTTTGTCCGCCGCGCCCGACCATCTCGTTGCCAACCTTGCTAAAGCTGGTTGCCTTCGTTGTCGCCATTCCGGCCTCACGCAACGAACCTCCACTCGTCGCCCAAGTGTGATTGCCGCCTGCACGTCCGACTCGAAAATACTTTCCATACGGAACGTGGAGCGAATTGAAGTTGCTCTTCAACCATTCCGCAGATTTGTTCAGCCCCTCAATTAGCTGCTCATTGGTGATGGCGGATGGCGGATCAACTTTTTCCGCCAACCCGCCGACGAGACCCATCTTGAACGCGTAATAGGCCAGCGCGCCTTCGGAATCCGCATCACTCCTGCGATTCCATTTCTCAATCAGCTCATAGACTTCCACGGTGTCAGATTTTTTATCGGTGGCTTTCGGCCACGCCTCCTTTAAACGCGCCTGCCACAGCTCGGCGTGATACACCTGCGGATTAAAGGCGATGTCCAGCGCCTTCTCGACTGTCACATTGTGCGCGGCATCGAGCAGCTCGGTCATCATCTCGGCACGTTGATGGCGCGGCATCTCGCGAGTGGCGTTGTAGATGTAGGGGAACTTGGAATACTTCTCCGGCGTGAGCGGACTCTCTTTCATCATGCCGAACGGCGTCACGTTGTTGTTGTGCATGTAGCCCTGCGGCGGATTCTTCATTTGCACGAGGTCCGAGTACGGATGAATGCCGCGCCACTCGTTGGCCGACGTATTGCCCGGTATCGGCTTGTGCGAATCAGTGCCCGGCGCGCGAATCGGCACGCGCCCGTTGCGAACGTAGTAAATATCACCCTGCACGGTGGCGACCATCAAGTTTTGCTCCATCAACTGCAAATGGCTCAGCGCTCGCTTCATCTCCTCCAGATTGCGCGCCATCATCGTTTCGTAGGTGCTATCCGTCAGGCCCACTTGGTCCGCGTAGGGAATGGCCATCGCATAAGCCTTGCCGTCCTTGTGAGCCACAATCGGTCCGTGATGGCTATACTCCATCTCCTCTTCCTTCCACTCCAGCTTGTCACCGGTCTTCACGCCGATCTTCTCCTTGCGCACGGTCATGTTACGCCACTTGCCGTCGTAGCGGTACTGCCGTGGATTTTCCGGGTTGAGTTCCTCCTCAAAAATGTCTGACGTATCCGGGCCGCCGGTCGTCATCCCCAGCGAACAATACCGGCTGTGCGCAATGCTGGGCAGAGGCGAACCGAGAATTGAAATCCCCGACGCGTTGTAGTCACCGGCGTAAATCCGCACCTGATAAAAACGAAACTCGCCATACCAACTCAAATGCGGGTCGAGAACGGCAATTGGCACATTCATCGCCGTGCGACCCGGCCCGATGAGAATTTCGTTGGACCCGCGATAGGCCCTTTCATCCGGCTGAATCCCCCCCCGCCTAAGGTCGTCGTCCGCCTCGCCCATCGGCCAACCCCAGATGATGTAGCGACCGAGCGCCACCACATCCCACGGATGAATCTCCTGCGCCCACACCGGCACCTGTTCGGGATGTTCCTTCATGAACCGCTTCACACCGTCGATGTAAGCCTCCAGCACCGAGCGCATCTTGGGGCTGATCTCGTGGTATTTCTCCCGGCTGATTTCGCCATGCCGCCACACACGTTGGATGAGATCGTTCCCGTAATGTTCCGGGCCGAACACCTCGGCCATCGTTCCCGTTGCGCGCCGATAATTCTTCAATAGTTCTTCGAGTCGATCTTCCGCCTGCGCGTAACCAACGGCATACGCCGCCGTCGCCAAATTGTCCGCGAAGACATGCGGCACTCCGAATTCATCCCGGTAAATCGTCGCTTCATTCTTCCCTTTGGCGAAAGTCCAGGTTGGAGAAACCAGCAACAGAACGAGCGACCACATGAGCGCCAGTAGCAATGTTTTTTTCACGAGCAATTTCCTGGTTAACAAATCTTGCATTTTTCGATCATCAATGACCCGTGCCTAATCTACAACCATAAATCGTTACTAAACAAACTGCCCGGAAACCGCAGCTAAGAATCCCCAGGCTGGGCGTTAGGCTACGGTCAGGACCGATACGTTTGTGGCAGCAATTCTGACACTGGAGCGCGGAATTTATTCCGCTTCGACCGGATTCTCAACCCGGATTAAAAAAAACAGATAGCGCTGACGGAAGAAATGGGCTAACTGTTACAACAAGATCAGCCAACCAACACGTTAAGTTTATGATGAAACAAACAGTTTATGTGCCGGTTTACCCTCAGGGCCAACGCCGCAATGGCTTCACCCTCATCGAACTGCTGGTTGTCATTGCCATCATAGCGATCCTGGCGGGCCTATTATTACCAGCTCTGGCCAAAGCGAAGCAGAAAGCGCAGGGAATACTGTGCATGAACAATCACAAACAGTTGGTGCTCGCCTGGCGGATGTATGCCGACGACAACGCCGACCGGATTCCTTACGCATACGCTCCTGACTTTCCCAACGCCAACGCGCCTTATGCCTGGTGCGCAGGGGTGCTGGATTTTGGCTCGGATTCAGTCAATTGGGACATCACTAGAAACATAACAAGAAGTCCCTTGTGGCCTTACTGTGGGAAACAGCCGGCGATCTTTAAGTGTCCAGCCGACCTGAGTATGGTCAAAAATAATCTAGGAAAAGCGGTGTCTCGTATCCGCAGCATGTCCATGAATATTTTCGTGGGGGGCAATCAGGGAACCGATGGCGGGTGGGGACCTACATGGACGGTTTACCAAAAAACCGCACAGATGCTCAACCCCGGCCCCTCCAAAACCTGGGTGCTGTTGGATGAGCGGGAGGACAGCATCAACGACGGCTTCTTCGTCGTGCAGATGGAGGGTTATCCCGACAAACCGCAAACCACGGTGATGGTGGACTTCCCTGCCAGTTATCACAATCGCGCCGGCGGATTTTCTTTCGGCGATGGCCACTCGGAAATCAAAAGATGGCGCGACGCACGAACCTCGCCGGTTCTCAAACCGGGTCAGTTACTTCCATTGGGTCAATCCCAACCCAACAATCCAGATATTGTTTGGCTGCAAGAGAACTCCACCCGGAAAAAATAGCGTAGGTCACGCCGCGTTCACCCTACGAGGAGACTTCCAAGGCAGGCCGCATTCTTCATTTTTTTCCCAACCACTGTTGGAAGCTTGCGTCGAGAAAGATTTGTTTCGCCAACTGCTCATAGCCTTCCGTTAGCGGATGACTGGCGTCGGCATAAAGCAAGCTGGATAGAGGCTCGGGCGTGACGTAAGCTATACGTCTATTTGAAAGCCAGAGTGAGATGCCATCGCGAAGTTTGCGGTAGGCCGGACGGTTCTCCTCGGCTATCATGTGTTCGTTGAAAGGTCCAAGCACAACGAAGACGTTGTCACCCCGCTTTTCGAGCAACTCGATCACGCGCTCAAAAGCCTGCCATTGGAGCGATGCTTCCAAAGCGACCCAATCGAATCGAGTCGTGCCGACCCCATTAGTTGACCACGGTTTGTGCCGCGCACTTAGAGGGCCGCGTTGCGGATCAATTTCAGGAGCGGACGGAACTTCGAGCGTGATCGAAGAAAGAGGATTGCGATAAGCATTCGGATACTGCGGCGGGTTGCCACCATCGTCGGCGAGAGTCCATTTCAAAATGCTTTTTTGGCCGAAGTAGGCATCTTGCAAATGGTTCACCCAGGAGAGGAAGTGGACATTACGCTCCACGACCACGCCTAACCTCTCGCTGGCGTCGGCTTTGTAGCAGGGGATACGCGGACTAAATTGCGGAACCAGCCGGGAGTGGTTAAATGGTTCTTCTTGTTCGATGCTTAAATCGGCCTTGGGGCTGGTCATCCAAAGGAGGTTGCATTGCACGATCACCTTCCGGTGTTGCAAGGGCTGGCCATGGCTGCGAACCAGTCCTTCCATGGCCAGCGGAAACAAGCCGTTGACTCCGCCGTTGACGAAACGGTTTGTTTCGCCCGACACCTGGTTTAGAAAATGGGATAAAGTGCCATTGGGCAAAACGTACTCGCCCCAGACCACCGAGTCGCCGAGCAGGACGATTTTGTTTTCATCGTTTAACTCGCGGAGTCGGCGACCGTAAAGCCAGTAATCTTTGCTGAGCAGGTAAGGGAGGCGATAATCGGAGCTGGTCGTGAATCGCTCGACCTTCTCCCAAATCATCGGCGTGGAGACCGCAACCAGCACGAGAATCAAAAGCGAGATGAGCCATTGGCGGCCGGTCAATCTTACTTCCGTGACGCCGAAAGGAATTTTCACACCATGGGTCTGGCTCAATGGAGATTCCGGTTTGGTGGGTGTGGGTGCGTTGTTCATGTCAGAATTGAAAATAGAGAAACGCACCACCACCGGAGGAGCAGAGGCAGAGGTACAGAATCATCAACACCACCATGCAAATGCGGACCAGACTCGTGCTCAGGATCTCGCGGAACTTTGATTCATAGAGAAACTGGTAGAGCCACACCAGCGCGACCAAGGCCACCATGATGATGGGCACCTGCGAGTTCACCCATGCGGCGGTGAAAATGCGTTGCACGATCAAGAGCGCATCTTTCAAGGACTCGGCCCGGAAGAAAATCCAGGTAAAGGAAACGAAAATGAAGACGCCGGCCTGTTTGAAAATTTTGGGCACGCGGTCGCGGTAAGTGGCTGAGCGCTCCAGTTCGCGTGTGACCACAACGCCGAGGCCATGGAGTGCGCCCCAGATGACAAACGTCCAGTTTGCGCCATGCCAGATGCCGGAAATAAGAAAGGTGATAAGAAGGTTGCGATAGGTTTGGAAAACGCCGCCGCGATTGCCGCCAAGCGGGATGTAAACATAGTCCCGGAACCAGGAAGAAAGCCCGATATGCCAGCGCGACCAGAATTCGCCGATACCGGTGGCGAGATAGGGGTTGTTGAAGTTCAGGATTAAATTAAATCCCATCAGCTTGGCGACGCCACGAGCCATGTCCGTGTAGCCGCTGAAATCGAAATAGATCTGCCATCCAAACGCCACGGTGGCGAGAATTAGGGCCGGTGCTCCGAACGCATTTGGATTCTCATAAACGCGCTCGACGTAAAAGGAAAGGTAGTTGGCGAGCGCGAGTTTCTTGAACAAGCCGACGAGGAAAAGGGATGCGCCATCGGTGAAGTTCTGGAGGCGAACGGGGGGGAACTGATGGAATTGAGGCAAAAGATGTTTCGCGCGTTCGATCGGACCGGCCATTAGTTGCGGGAAGAAGCAGACGAACGTGGCGAAGCGCAGGAAATTTCGTTCCCGCTGAACGTTCCCAAAATAAAAATCGATGGTGTAGCTTAGGGATTGGAAGGTGAAAAATGAAATCCCGACCGGGAGTATGTATTCAAAGCCGAACGGCATGAGCGTGGAGGGATCGGGAAATTTTAACGAGAGATGAAGCCACGAAAAAACGGCGTTCAAGTTCTCCACACCGAAGCGGGCGTATTTGAAGAAGATCAGCAGAGCGAGGTTGTTCACGAGGCTGATGAGCAGCCAAATCTTCCGGCTGCTATAGAGCGCTCCCAGGGCCATCAACAACACGATCAGGCTGAATGCGACCATCGTGGGACGTAGCGTTTGTGGACCAAGGAAGGCTACTGCCAGACTGCCCAATGTAGCGAACGCTGAGACGATGAATGCGAGTTTCAGTGTCGAGTTGCCGAAATCCAAGCGCGTTAGTCGGCCAAGCAGGTCAACCTTCTGCCCCTCGCGCGGACAATGATCCATCAAGGCTACCAGGGCGAAATCGAGTACCGTGGAATACACGACAAGGAGGAGGTAATAAGGATTCCACCAGCCGTAAAAGAAATAGGAGGCCATGGTAAGCCACGGAAGCCACAACCGGGTTTTGCGCAGGGCATAAAAAACCGGCAGGACGATCAGCAGAAAAATCAGGAAAGGCCAGGTGTGGAAGAGCATGGTCGAGGAGCAAGAGCTAGTTCAGCATGGGAAGGGATACTTTACTTTGCATTGCTTTTCATCCCATTGAGTTCTTCGATCGTGATCCGCCGCACGCAACGGAATCCGCAAAAGTCAGTGGAGAAACAGGCATCACTGTCGCCGGTCACCTCTCCTCGACGGGTGGTGGTGCGAGATGCGCTAGAGCTGGATTTCCAGCTACCTCCGCGAATCACGCGCTTTGCATCCTTTCCGAGACTCGGCGGGCCGTGCGGATCGGTTGGCGGGCTTTCCTTGTAGTAGGTCGGGCTGTAAACATCCTCGCACCATTCAGACACGTTCCCATACAGATCGTAGAGTCCCCAATGGTTCGGCTTCTTCTGGCCCACGGCATGGGTTTTCTGATCCGCGTTTTCGGCGAACCACGCATGCTGACGCAGCTTGTCGGGCTGGCCGAAATCATACGGTCCATCTGTTCCGGCGTGGGCGGCGTATTCCCACTCCGCCTCGGTGGGAAGACGATAACCATTGGCTGAAAAATCCACATCCCAATCGCTGGTCTTCTCGTTGTAGCACGGCTTCAATCCGTCCAGGATTGAACGCTCATTGCAGTATTGCTTGGCATCCCGCCAGCGAATTCGCTCCACGGGATTTTTGGCGTTCTCCTGCCAATGGGAAGGGTTGGGCAACTGCGCCCGCTTCAACATTTCATGCGTCACTTCAAACTTGTCCATCAGGAAACCAGTAATGCGAACCTTATGGGCCGGCGCTTCATCAGGATTGCCCTGGCTGCTGCCCATCATGAATTCACCACTGGGAACGTAAACCATTTCGACGGCGGACTTGGTAACAATCTCGACGGGAGCTGAGACACTGGTTGTGGTTTGCGGGGCAGTAGCATTCGCTTCGCCCGGTGATTCAGCAGCGGGCTTCCCGCACGAAACCAGAATCAAAGCTGTCGCAGCCAGCACTAGTAAACAATTTGGCCGCAACATCATTTCTTATTTCCTTTTGCCGGTGAACGGAACCACGCCGATTCTTTGTTGCTCAATCCGTTGGTCGTAAGCATGACAAAGTCAGCTTCAGTCGCGTGGCTTAGATCCACGACGCCACTTCGTTCCGCCGAGACGACGCAGAGATTCCAGCCCGGCGCATATACGCCGACAATTTCGCAGGCGGCCTGGAACGTTCCTGCCTTGCTCGGATCGCCTTTACTGGCAGGCCCAAAATCGAGGCTCACGAAACGGCTGTCGGGTGACCAATCCACATGATAGGTCTCGTTGGTTTTGTCTTGGATAAGCAACCGCCATTTCCCCACCGCAGGCGAGTCTGATTCCAGATCAATGGGCGCGAGGACGACTTCATGATCTCCAGAACCCCAGGCGAGCTGTTTGCCATCGGGGCTGACACATGGACGGCAACCGGGGATTTTGAGATTGATAATCCGGTTGCCATTCGCTTCGATTGCGAGAATGGCGTGGCCGAAGCCCATTCCCGCATGAACAGTGGATACGATCCATTTTCCGTTCGGCGCAAAGCTCGGATTGTAGAGATGGAAAAGATTGGTGCTGTTCGGATGCGGCTCGATCTTGCCGGTCGCCAAGTCGTAGAAACTCATCCCCTTCGTGGAATAATCCATCACATTGAATTTGGTAAATTCCTGTGGCAGAAAGCCGATGACTTTGCCGTCCGGCTTCCAGAATGGTTCGCGCGCGTGATCGGCCAGCTTCTTCCGATTCTTCCCGTCAACATCCATGACCCATAGACTGCGCACGGCGTCGCGGCCCTCGCCTTCGTCCACCGAAAAGCAAATCTTGGTTCCATCCGGCGACACTTGTGGATAATGCTCGTGCTCCTTCGGCGTGTTGGTGAGGTTGGCGGGTTCAGAGCCGTCAGAATTCATGACGAAAATTTCCCAGTTGCCGTTGGTATAAGTTTCGTGGGCGATTTTGAACGAAGATGTTTTAAGCCGTTCCCGGAGCGGAACCTGAGCTTGAATGGAATTGCCAACAATCAGTATGACGGCGGCAATCAAGAATGGAATTGTGGCCAAGAATTTTTTGACGCCATGAATGGCGCGCGAAAAACAGGGGCGATTTTGGTTCAACATGACTGGAGATTATGCGGGCGATGAAATTTTCCAA
Source organism: Verrucomicrobiota bacterium (assembly GCA_043775015.1). Taxonomy (GTDB): domain Bacteria; phylum Verrucomicrobiota; class Verrucomicrobiia; order Limisphaerales; family CANJXF01; genus CANJXF01. Next base: position 45,205 of record JAYVSV010000047.1, on the reverse strand, counting down.
GCGAAATGCCGCAACATGTCCTCCCTTTTTGCGCCGCGCTGTCTCGTGATCCCAGAACTCCAAATCTCCGCTCTGCCGAATTTTATTTTTGACGACCTGCGCGGGCCTCGCCTCCGCCTGTTCCAAACAGAAAGCGGCGAGAGAATTGTAGTTACGCAAATCCGGAGCACGCGATGAACACGTGCTCCGTTTTAGTTAATTATTCTACCGCTCGATTAATTTTGTTTCGCGGCGGCGACACCGGTTGACTGATTGCGCATCATCATGGCAAGCATCCCATCGACAAGTCCTGGATTCGCATTCGCTCCGCTGACCGCAACATCAGGAACGATGCGTACGTTGCGCTCGCCGACGATTTGCATGAGTTGCATCACGGTGTAGCCGTGCGCGCCGATCGCTTCGACACCGACGCGATACACTTCGGCTTTGGCATTGCCGGTGGCACGAATCGCTTCCGCTTCGCCAATGGATCTCAGGCGGATGGACTCAGCTTCACCGGTCGCTTGTTTGATGTGGGCGTTGGCTTGCAATTCCGCGATGCTGACGCCTTGTTCCGCTCCGACAACCTGGTGCTGAATATCGGCAAGCGAGGTTTGACGCACGAGTTGTTGCCGCTGCTTTTGCGCCTCTTCCTGGACCTCGTAAGTTTTACGTTGTTCCTCGGCAATTTTCCGGTCGGTTTGAGTGGTCATCAATTCTTTTGGCGGATTGATATCGCCGATGAGCGTGTCGATGGCTTGCACGTCGTAAGCGCCAAGAGCCTCGCGAATATGTTCCGCAGCCTCAGTTTGCCGATGGCTCCGTGCGCCGAGGAAATCGAGCACGGTGTAATCCTGCGCTGAGTTACGAAAATAATTTCCGACAATCGGCTGAAGGACATGATCCACCAGATTTTGCATCGAACCGACGCGCGAAATCACTTTCGGGGCATCGAGCGCACCGACGTGAATGATTTGTGAGACGTCGAGATTGAAGGCGAAACCATCTTTCGATCGCACCGTGATCGAAGAAAGTTTTGCATCGTAATGGTGGGATTCAGTCTGAACGGCCCAGTTCAGCACGATGTTCGTTGTCGGAACGAGTTCGACTTTCATCACGCAGGTATTGAGCGGATGTTTTCCAGGATAAAGGGGCGAGACCCAAACGCCTTTGTGGCCGACATTCACGAGATCGCCATGTTTGAAATCGATGCCACTGACGTCTTCGTGAATCCGTCCTACAAATGAAATGACGACGCCGACGTAACCAATGGGAATCTGCACCATCGGCACTGGTTCCACTTGCGCAAACCACGGATTCAAATTCCAGGTGCCGGACAGGAGAATTTGTTCCTGCAAACCGCGGCGCCCGCCTCCGTCGATGAACGCCTGCGCATTTTGAAAATTGTCGTGGGCGGGAATCGTTGACCCGGCAATTTCTCCCGCGTCGATCGATAAACCATCAAGCGTGGTCACGATGCCAACCTGGTCGGGTTCGACCCGCGTGATCTGAAGTTGCTGCGGATGCATTGAATGGTTACCCGCGTCGGCAGCCGTGATCACGGCGAAGATGGCCGTGTTGATTCGGTAAGTTCCGGCGGTCAGGATTCCCAATTGACGGCCCTTTTCGCCGCCGTTGATCAGAAATTTTCGAGCGTCCTGAAAATTATCAGAATCAACGATCCTGCCGAGAATTCGTTCAGCCGGAATTGAGCAACCATCCGCAGCCACGACGAGCGCAATTTCACCTTGAGGCACAATCGTCACCGGCATTCGGAAGACGCGATATTGCCAACGCCAGAAACCGAAATGAAGACCCGGCGCAAGCGTGTCCGCCTGGTAACCGGCTTCCCCATCGATGGCGATGAGTCGTCCGGGCGTTAAGCTGCGTGACGAAAACTTTTTCACCACGACACCAACCTGCATTTCGCGAATCACTACGATTCCCAAGAGCGAGGGCGCTAAAAACAATAGACCAATGAGCACGACTGCTGTGATAACGAGCGGAACCGACACGATTCCAAACAAGACTGAGTTCATATTTTACTCCGATGCTCTGTAGTGGCGCTCTATAACCGCCGGCTGGCCCGCGCGTTAATGAACTGAAGGCTCCAGCAACGCCCATAGAGCGCCACTACAGAATTTTTTAACGGGGAAATCTTGGGTGCCACAACATGTGGTCCTAGAGGATCGCCCTTCCAATTGCCGACGAGGTTAGCTGACGGGCTAGGTCTTGAAAGTGACCTCAATAACGGTTCTCGTTATCGTACGCCCCATCCACATTGCTGTGGAACTGGTTCCCCCGTGTCACCCTGCAGGAAGGCAGGATGACTTAGGCTGCAACTGGTTTATCTAATCGCACATGGGGCAGGTTGTCAAATCGGCCACCCAATCGCTTATGGCGTAGCAGGATGTAAAAACCACGCAACCGTTAAAAATCGGTTTTTCCGAACTTGGGGCGGCTCAAAGTAAAACCCCTTCATCGGCGGATTTTAAATTAGTCATTGCGCTGAGGAAATCCTGTGCAATGATTTGCACTCTTCGGTTACGGAGCGTAGCTCAGCTTGGCTAGAGCACTTGCTTTGGGAGCAAGACGTCGCAGGTTCGAATCCTGTCGCTCCGACCATTCCCAAAAAATGTGGGATTCCACACAATCAAAATCACGGCTGGCGCACTTTTCGTTTCAACTAGACGAGTTCTAGGCTGGTGCTAATCTATTCGCGTATGTCAACGCACGCGCCTGCCGCACCGCAAAAAATTAATCTCCGCCGACCGGACATCATGGAGGCAGTGCAAGCACAGGTGCTGTCGCATTATCGCAGCGAATTAGTCGATCGCATTCGCGCCAAGGGCCACGTTTTATCCGCTGACGGCTTGCTCACGGTCAAGCTGGCCAAGGAATTCGGTTTTTGCTACGGCGTGGAGCGGGCGATTGATCTGGCCTACGCGGCGCGAAAAGTGTTTCCGGACCAGCCGATTTATATTCTCGGAGAAATCATTCACAACCCGGAAGTGAATGATCAAATTCGTAATCTCGGGATTCAGACCATTTCGGCCAAGCCGACGGATGAAGAAATTGAGCATTTGCAAAAAAAGGATGTTGTCATCATCCCCGCTTTTGGCACACAGGTCGAGACACGAGCCAAGCTTGAGGCCAAAGGCTGCCAACTCGTGGACACCACTTGCGGGGACGTGATGAGCGTTTGGAAACGAGTCAAACAATATTCGCGCGAAGCGGTCACCAGCATTATACATGGCAAAGCTTGGCATGAAGAGACCAAGGCGACCAGTTCCCAAGCTACGGCTACCAATGGCCATTATCTCGTCGTATTCACTCTGGCTGAGACCGATTACGTTTGTAATTATATGCTCAACGGCGGCAACAAACAGGAATTCCTGGAGAAATTCAAAGGCGCTTACTCGGAAGGTTTTGATCCTGATGTCCATCTCTCGGCTGTGGGAGTAGCGAATCAAACGACCATGCTTCGCGGCGAAACCGAAGAGGTGCAACGGCGTTTAAAAACGGCGATGATGAAAAAATACGGCGACACTGAGGTCGATAAACATTTTCGCTTCTTCGACACGATTTGCGGCGCAACACAGGACCGACAGGATGCGCTCGAAAAATTATTGCGTGAGCCGATGGATTTACTGCTGGTGATCGGCGGTTACAATTCTTCCAACACCTCGCATCTTGCAGAAATGGGTGAGGCAAAACTGCCGACCTTTTTTATCAAAAATGCGGCGATGATGGCTTCGGAAAAAATGATTCGCCATTGGGACCAGCACAATCACACTGAGGTCGAAACGCAAAACTGGCTTCCACCCGGAAAAATTACCGTCGGCATTACCGCCGGTGCTTCCTGCCCGAACAACTTAATCGAGGACGCAATCCGGCGCTTGTTCCAATTGCGCGGCGTCTCCGTTCAGGAATTGTTAGCGAACTGATTTCTCATGCCCTTTACACGCGTTCAACTCGAAGCGCGCGAGCGTCAAATCCTCGCGCCTTATGCTCAATTCAGCGCCAATACCCGCGGCCGCTTGTATCCCGAAGAACCGCCGGAGTGGCGCACGCAATATCAGCGTGATCGTGATCGCGTCATTCATTCGCGCGCGTTTCGCCGACTCGAATATAAGACGCAGGTTTTTCTGAATGGCACGGGAGATCATCTTCGCACCCGCCTGACGCACACGATGGAAGTAGCCGCGATTTCCCGGAATATTGCCCGCGCACTTCAATTGAACGAAGACCTTGCGGAAACCATCGCGCTCGCACATGACCTTGGCCATTCTCCATTCGGCCACAAGGGCGAAGTGGTTTTGAACAAGTTGATGAAAGCTCACGGTGGCTTTGAACACAATCGGCAGAGCCTGCGCATCGTTGAGGAGCTCGAGCAAAAATATCCGCTGTTCAAAGGGCTGAATCTCAGCTGGGAAGTTCGCGAAGGTTTGGTCAAGCATTACACCAGCTATGATCATCCAAGCAAACGCGCCGGCTTTGACGCCAAGTCTTCCGCGCTCGAAGCGCAAGTCGCCAATCTCGCGGACGAAATTACTTACTACAGCCACGATCTCGACGACGGCCTCGATTCCGGATTGTTGTCGGAGAAAAAACTGTGCAAAGACGTTCGCCTCTGGAATCAAGCAAGCCGGTTGGTGAAAAAACAATATGGCAAAATGGAAGACGAATGTCGTCGCTACTTCATCATCCGCTGCTTGATCGACGGCCATGTGAAAGATGTCGTAGGGACCACGGAAAAATTGATCCTTGATGCGGGAGTGAAATCGGCCGATGACGTGCGCCTGCAATCGCGTCCGCTCGTCCGCTACAGCGCCAAACGGCGCGAACTGAATCTTGAATTGCGCGACTATCTCTACAAAAATCTTTACTACAATCCGGTTGTGCATGAACCGAACCTGCGCGCTGTTCGGATGCTCGAAGAGCTGTTCCGCTATTTTCTCAAGCACCCGGAGGAAATGGGCGAACGCGTTCGCAAACGTGCGCGCAAAGAAGGTTGGAACCGCGCGATTTGTGATTATCTATCGGGCATGACCGACCGCTATACAATTCAGGAGCACCATCGCCTTTTCGGTTTAAAAATTTGAGCCGCCGTTCGAACCCAATCCCCTGCTCTCTCGAAGATTAAATCTATGGATTCAAAATTCATGCAGAAGGCGATTCGCGTCTCGCAACAAATGATGCGCGCTGGAAAAGGCGGTCCCTTTGGCGCAGTCGTGGTGCGCAACGGAAAAGTTATTGCCACTGGACACAACCAGGTCACTTCAACCAACGACCCGACGGCTCACGCGGAAATCGTGGCGATCCGGGAAGCCTGCCAGCGCCTCAAGACGTTTGAACTTAAAGACTGCGAATTATACACGAGCTGCGAGCCGTGCCCCATGTGTCTCTCCGCAATATATTGGGCGCACATCAAAAAAATCTATTTTGGGAACTCGCGCCAGGACGCCGCCCAAATTGGTTTCGACGACGATTTTATTTACAAAGAAATCCCGCTCCCATTGAAGAAACGCAAAATCCCGATGAAGCAATTGATGCGCAAGGAAGCACTTCTCGCCTTCAACGAGTGGCAGAGCAAAGCGGACAAAATCCTTTACTGAAAAGGTTGGGCTGATCTGCTGGTCAGCCTGCGTTTTCCAGGGGCATGGCCGAAATTTCCAGCATACGCTCAATCGGCTGGCGCGCGCGCCGGATGATTTCAGCGCTCAACTCGATCCTCGGTTCCAGGTTCACCATGCAATCGTAAAGTTTTTCGAGCGTGTTCATCTTCATGAATTTGCACTCGTTGCATCGGCAATTAGCGACCGGTGCCGGGATGAATTTTTTGTCCGGACATTCTTTGCGCAGGCGATGAATCATTCCCGCCTCCGTGGCGATGATGATCGCTTTGGCCGGACTGCGCTTGCAGAAATCAACCATCTTTTCGGTGGAGCAAACTTCGTCGGCCAACATGCGAACCGCTTTCACGCATTCTGGATGGGCAACGAGTGGCGCTTCCGGAAACTCCTGGCGAATGCGCACAATTCCGGCATGGGTAAATTCCACATGCGCATAACAGTTCCCTCGCCAAAGCGTCATCGGCCGACCCGTTTGCTCCATCACCCATGCGCCAAGGTTTTCGTCGGGCACGAAAAGCAAATCGCGATCTTTGGGGGCGGCCTTCACGATTTTCACCGCGTTACCACTCGTGCAGATCACATCGCTCAATGCCTTCACCTCCGCGCTGCAATTGATGTAAGTGACCGTGTAGAAATTTGGATTCGTATCCTGCAACGCCTTCAATTTTGGCGCGGGACAGCTTTCCTCCAGCGAACAACCCGCATCTTTGTCTGGTAAAATAACAATCTTGTTCGGGTTCAAAATTTTCGCCGTTTCCGCCATGAAATGAACACCGCAAAATACAATGACATCCGCGTTCGTTTTGGCCGCCTGTTGCGAAAGCCCGAGGGAATCGCCGACAAAATCCGCGACATCCTGGATTTCCGGAACCTGATAGTTATGCGCGAGAATGATCGCGTTCAGCTTTTTCTTGAGAGCGAGAATGTCGCGGGAAAGCGCATCCAGCCGATCGGGCGGAAGCGGTTTTCGCGTCACAAAATCAGCGTCACTGCGTGGTTGGATTTCAGTCATATCAATCACAGTGAAAAGGTAACTGCATGCTGAAATCGTCGCAATCTCGATTGATGTCCGCACAGAAGAACGTGCTGCGACATCCTGTTGGCAGAGCGGTTTGGCGATCCAACGGGTTATGATGACTTTGGAGTTTGTTCCGGCCACCAATAATTAGGGCAAACAAAACCACATGGTTAATCCCACCGGCCCATTGGTACCCATTCGGTATTCCGCTTGAACACGCATAACGCCTCGTTTGTCGTAAAGACTGACTCTTAGAAAGGGCGTTACTGTCACCGTGTCGCCAGAGGGAGTCTTGACTCTCATCTTCTCATTATCGTAACGGTATTTATTGGCTTCGAGGAGTTCGGCCAGCAGCGCGGTTTCGCCCGTCCGTCTCAATATATCAAACGTTTCCCCGACGGCTTCTTCCTCCGTCCATTTCCCGGCGCATTGATACCATTGGTTCTTTACCTCGGGCCGCGCTCTTTCGTCGGAGCCATCATAAAAAGAATTGATCTTGTGAATCTTACCGCCCATTTCACCAACAAAGTGAGTCGGAGTTTCCAATACGATCATTGATGGCCGCTGGTTGGTCCAATGATGAACAACCTGAGGGTCAAAGTTGTAAAGATTGGCTTTTTGTGCGAAGGCATACAAAACCTGCACTTCTGGCCGCTCATCGAGTGGAAAAGAGATTTCGTTCCTTTTCGTAAGCGTCCGGCTTTCCGAAATCAAAAAATTGCGCCGCACGATTCCTGACTCCATCGGTTTTACGGAAACGCTTTTGTGTCGCCAAAAAAACAAGACTCCTCCTGCTCCGATGAGCAGAAGGACGCACATCCAAACAAAATGTCGCCTTTTCATTCGTCGAAAAAACAATCGTAGCAACCGACATAGTTGATGGAATCGCCTTCATAATTACGTATTTTGTTCACGCCGCCAAATCCCCCACCGTTGGGATGCTGACCAAAATTTATTGCTTGCTCATAGGTGTTTATAAACAAGCCAGTCGTTTGGCTCCGCACGATCAGGCTCGATAGATAATCCGTTATAAAATAAAAATGGTCATCAACGAGTGATCCCTGTAGCAGGTAGCCCACTCTTTTTTCGTCCTTCCAGCCCCAGCCAAAGCGCTGAATCCAACCTTTGCTGATCATCTTGTTTCTCGACACTTTTTTGCCGTAGCCAACGAACGCTTTCAGCAGGTCAGTGTTTTTTGATGTCCGGCATCCATCCAGCGCGACGTAACGCATCGGCCTGATCAGCGATACGCCGAGCGGGGAAAGTTGCTGTAAAAAATCTCCGCCGGTCCCGAGATAGGTATTTGCTCCATGTCCGAAATAATGCAGATCGGAGAGCATGCTACCGAGCACGTTGGTTTTAAACGGCAGCCAGTCCCCCGCACCCATCAAACGCGGAACCTGCGCAGCGGTCGTGTATTCATTTAGCTCGGTCATACCCAAAGAAAACTGTCGAGTCGCCTGCCAGTTCGCGAGAAAATAGATGTACATGTAATCGTCAACCTCTTGTTGCACTAAAAAGGAAATAGGTTCTAAAGCTCCATATTGCTGGACGGTAATCCCTCTCCTGCTCTGATAGGGTTTTCGAAACTTCTTTTTCACTCTGGCATCTGCAGGACCCGTTCCCCCTGATGCTTGAGCGGATGACGTGACCGTGACGCGCAACTCCCACTCATCTATCGCGTAAAATCCGGCGAACGGCCAATCATTGGGATCGTAGCTGCCATCAATAATTCCAAAAAATCCATCTGGTGGAACGTCGTCGTCGAGTTGCGCTATCAGGTCGCCGTCGCCCCACAGTTCCAAATGATAGGTTCCCACGATGGAAGTCCAAACGTCGAAATATAAAAACTGTTCGATGCTATCATCCCAGTCTGGAAATTGAATTCGGTCGTCCAGTTCGACGCCGCGAAAAAACCGCATTTTTTGATCATCGAAGATTATAAAAGCGAAATTCGTGTCCTCGGCTACAAAGGTCTTGTAAATCGACCAGTCAACGAGGTTCGTGGATTGCTCAATATTGTAAATCAGGTTGGTGCGAATGTTGTTTAACGAAACGCGCCTGCCGTTCGCATCATCAACAGGATAAATCTCAAGCCAAAATCCATTGGTATATTGATAAGGTGGATTGAACGACGTTGGTTCCGATTCGCCGCCGCCCTCGCTCGGACTGGGCGGGCCAAATGATTCAGAAGATGCCAGCGACGGACCTTGTTTCCGACTCTCGTAATCAACGCTGGAATCATCTACCAGATATTGTCCAAATCCCAAATCGTAAATCGGCACATCCAAATCTTGTGGCGGACACGGGAACGGTGGCAGCAATTTACCGTCTGGACCGCCAGCGAGCCAAAATGTTCCGGATTGCGGCACCTTTTCTGCCAGAACTAATTTCGGTTCAGCCTTCTGGACTTGGTCGTACGCAGTGAAGCGTTGGGCGAGTGCCGATTGATTAAATGACCCCGCAGTCAGTAGTAAGATGTAGATCCACGTCCACATAATTTTTTTCCCGCTTTTCATAGGTTTTATTTTTGGTTTCTTCCGAGCGTTGTGCCCGGACGCGGATTTCTTGGAAGGTTGCGGAAGAAGAAGGCGCGCCCAGCGCACCTCCTTCGACCAGGGACCGCGACCAAGCGAACCCTCCCTCAGGAAAGCACACCAGGACGCGCGATTGAACGCACGTCGAGGTGGACTTCCTGAAAGGAAAAAGGGATTGGTCGCGGTTTTTTCGGTCAAAGGAATCCGAGTCCTCGCACTGCAAAGACTCAATACCAAAAGCATTGCTTGCCCTTGGCTATGTGAAAGAACGCGTTTGTTTTATGAAACGCCAATTGAAATCACAAGCTCTGTTTTCAAGCATCGGGCCAACCCGAAGATTTAAACTGTGCTACATCGCCAGACTCTTAATTGTGATCTCGGTAGCTTCTGCCGGAATTTGCCTTTTCTACATGATAAATTTTGATTCGTTGATCGTCGATCAAATCAAAAAACGTACCTTACTTTTCCTGTGGAATTAACTACGCCCAGCAAGAATTAAAAAGCTGCGCATGAATTTTTCACGCGCAGCTTGCGGTTGGAAACTAAGAATTACGGATTAGGTGGTGGTAGCCACGGCGAGGTTGCGCCTCGGCTTCTTTTTCTTTTTTCAACCATCGCTCCTGAAAGACCTTCATTTTCGCTACGGTGAAATCCACGTTGGCTTGATCCGATCTTACGAACAGCCGAGGCTCTCCCCGCAATTCAAACATTTGTAACAGGCTCCGTTGCGCACCGCGACGTGGCCGCAGTTCGGGCAAGTCGGAGCATCGAGTTGATTTACAAATCCCGTGGAGGTGGATTTCGCATGGCCGTTGCTCAACGCTTTAAGCGGCCTTAGGGAAATAATATCCGTGTCTTCCGAAAGCGGCAGATCCGGCACGGGACGATTGATTTTCTTTTTTAATTCCTCTTCCAAACCGGGCATGACCAATTCCGGTTGGGCGGAGCTGATCGTGGTCGCCTCGCGGTAGCCCGGAATAAAATTCAGCGCCAGCCAGCGGAAGACGTAATCGATGATCGACGCCGCGTTGCGAATTTCCGGATTCTTGGTGAAGCCGGACGGCTCGAAACGTTGGTGCGCAAATTTTCGCAGGAGGGCTTCCAGCGGCACGCCATATTGAAACGCCATGCTGGTCAAAGTCCCGATGCTGTCCATCAATCCGCCAATGGTGGAACCTTCCTTCGCCATCGTGATAAACAATTCGCCGGGCTGTCCATCTTCGAACAAACCGACGGTCAAATAGCCCTCGTGCCCCGCAATATCAAATTTGTGTGTAATGGCGCTGCGCGTGTCCGGCAGACGGCGGCGCAACGGTTGCCCGGCCACTTCGCGTAACTTCGTAATTTCGTTTTCGAGTTCGTTGACCCGGGAACTTTCTGGATTCGTGTTCGCCCCGCCCTCGTTGGTCCGCTTGGTGTTGAGCGGCTGCGAGCGCTTCGATCCGTCGCGATAAATCGCCACGCATTTCAATCCCATTTTCCACGCTTCGACGTAGGCATTTCGAATTTCGGCAACCGTCGCTTCGTTCGGCAAATTGACCGTCTTGGAAATTGCGCCGCTGATGAACGGCTGCGTCGCGCCCATCATTTTCAAATGGGCCATGTAGCCGATGCTGCGTTTGCCTTTCGCGGCTTTGAACGCGCAATCGAAGACGGCGAGATGTTCGGTTTTCAAACCGCTCGCGATCGTTGCGCCGTTTTCCTGCACGTCTTCAATCGTGTCGTGCTTTTCAATGTGCGCGAGAATTCCGGCAATCTGGTTTTCGCTGTAGCCAAGGCGACGCAAGGCATCGCCGACGCCGCGATTTACCATTTTCAACATGCCACCGCCCGCGAGAAGTTTATATTTTACGAGCGCGATGTCAGGTTCGACGCCGGTCGTGTCGCAGTCCATTAGGAACGCAATCGTTCCGGTCGGCGCGAGCACGGTGACCTGGGCATTGCGATAGCCGGATTCTTTTCCACGAGCCAAGGCGCGATCCCAACAATGACGTGCTTCGTCTTTGAGATAAGTAAATTCCTTGCTGGGCTGAATCTGCTCCACCGCATCACGATGCAGTTTGATGACGCCGAGCATTGATTCCACATTGCTCTTGCTGACCGGCTTGGCCACGCCGGAACAACGCGTGTCTTCGTAACCATCGAAGGTGCCTGTGACGCTGGCGATTTCAGAAGACTGTTCGTAAGAATGGCCGGTCATCACGGCAGTGATCGCACCAGCCAGCGCGCGGCCTTCGTTGGAATCATACGGAAAACCGTAGCTCATGATCAACGAACCGAGGTTCGCGAATCCGAGTCCAAGCGTGCGGAAAATGTGAGAATTTTCGGCGATCTCTTTCGTCGGATAACTTGCTTGATCCACGACGATTTCCTGCGCCGTGATGAATACACGCACGGCCGCTTTGAAACGTTCGATGTCAAACACGCCATCCGCGCGCTTGAACTTCATCAAATTGAGTGACGCCAGATTGCACGCCGTGTTGTTTAAGAAAACATATTCGGAGCAAGGATTCGTCGAGTGAATCGGCTCGGTGCCCTTGCAGGTGTGCCACTTCTGAATGGCCCCGTCGTATTGCATACCGGGATCGCCGCAAATCCACGTTCCTTCCGCGATTTTATCCAGTAACTTGCTCGCGTCTTTTTTCTCAAGCGGTTTGGGGTTGGTGACGGTGCGCGTCCACCATTCTTTTCCACCGAGAGCAGCCTGCATGAACTCATCGCTCGCGCGCACGGAAAGATTTTCGTTCTGATACATCACACTGCCGTAAGCATCGCCGTTGTAAGAACCGTCGTAGCCCTGTTCGATCAACGCCCAAGCCTTCTTTTCTTCGCGTTGTTTGGCATCAATAAAATCTTCGATGTCGCCGTGCCAGTCGCGCAAGGTATTCATCTTCGCCGCGCGCCGCGTTTTGCCGCCGGACTTCACGACGTTCGCGACCTGGTCATAAACTTTCAAGAAGGACATCGGGCCGCTCGGACGCCCGCCACCAGAAAGTTTTTCTTTGCTCGAACGAATGGGCGACAAATCCGTTCCAGTGCCAGAACCGTATTTGAAGAGCATCGCTTCGCTGTAAGCCAGGCGCATGATGTCTTCCATGTTGTCCTGCACCGATTGAATGAAACAGGCACTGCCCTGGGGATATTCGTACTGAGTCGGCGCGCGCTCGGCTTGTTTCGTCTTGCGATTGAAAAACCAGTTGCCCTTCGCAGAATTTTTACCGACTCCGTATTGATGGAAAAGGCCGATGTTAAACCAGACCGGCGAATTGAACGCGCCGCATTGATTCACGCACAACCAAGTCATTTCATCATAGAAAACTTCGCCATCTTCTTTGCTGAAATATCCGTCGGCAATACCCCAGTCGGCAATCGTCCGGCAAACGCGATGGATGAGTTGTTTAACCGACGTTTCCCGTTCCGGCGTGTTTTGTTCGCCGTAAAAATATTTTGAAACAACCACCTTCGTCGCGAGCACTGACCACGATTTCGGCACCTCGACATTTTCCTGTTTAAAAATCACCTTGCCGGCGTCATCGGTAATCTCCGCCGTGCGCTTCTCCCATTCGATCTGATCAAACGGCTTAACTTTGGCGTCGCTGAAAATACGCTCCAACCTGAGCGTTCGTTTGGAGGCATTGCCTTTGCGCGAACTGGCGCTGCGGGACGAAATATTCGCGCCACGGCGGGCGGATGTTTTGGACGAGGAGATGACTGGATCGCGTGCGTCAATCATAGGTTTCTGTTTTAACTAAATATTGGTTTTTTTGCAGACTTTTATTCCCGCTGAGACCGACTCAGTCCGGGCAAAATTTCCCCTCATAACGGGCAAATGTTCTCGGTCTGTCCCGATTCCAAATACCCCATCAGGTGGGAGCAGACGAAAATTTAGCACTACATATAGTGGTTACAAGAATAATTTTGAAAAAAAGTTTTTTCGCAATTTTTCCATGGAAAAATTTTGAAAAAACCCTTTGTTTCGATGTTTTTTGGGTCAAAAATTTAAATGCGAAAAAATTGCGGCATGAACAACTTTCCGCCTTAATCTTTGCTCGCTCCTCGTGGAGCGGAACTCCATTTCCGTTTCGGCTCGATGGTCTTCGGACGTGGCTTCGGCACGAGCTGAATCGGACAGCCTTCGTAACCAAATGCTTTGCGCATTTCTCCCGCTAAATATTTTGCGTATTGATCCGAAAAAACATCGTCGCGATTCACGAAAAGTAAAAACGTCGGTGGCGCCTGCCGGACCTGTGTGGCGTAGAAAAATTTCAAACGATTTCCAGATGCGCTGATCGGCTGTTTGCGAATGATCGCGTCGTTCAACGTGCGATTCAAAATGGCGGTCGGAACTTTTTGTTCAAGTTGCGCTGCAACGTAGCGAATGGATTCCAGCAAACGTTCCAGATGAAAACCGGACGTAGCCGAAGTGAAAATAACCGGCGCGTAATCGAGGAAGAAAAGCTGTTTTTGCACCCACTCGGCAAATTCGGAAAGCGTCGTCAATCGCTTGGTGATGTCGTCGCGCACTCTCTTTTTTCCACGCCGTTCAATTTCTTCCACGCGCGCTTTGGCCACTCGTTCCGCGACGATATCCCATTTGTTCACCACGACGATGCACGCTTTTTTCTCTTCAATAATTTTTCCTGCAACCTTCTTGTCCTGCGCTGTAATGCCTGCTTCTGCATCCACCACGAACACGACAATGTCACTGCGGCCAATCGATTCCTCGGTTCGATTTACACTGTAGAATTCAATGGAATCATTAACGTGCCGCTGGTGACGCACACCAGCCGTGTCGATCAAAATAAATTTCTGGCGCACTCCTTCGGTTTCAACTTCGAAAGGAACATCGACCGCGTCGCGCGTCGTTCCGGCGATGGAGCTGACGATGACGCGATCCGATTTCGTCAGCGCGTTGATGATGGAAGATTTCCCCACGTTTGGCCTTCCAACAATGGCCAACTTCAATGGCCCACGGTCCGGCTTTTTGTCCTCGGCACTTTCGCCATCCAAGGTTTCCGGCACTTCCGGCGCGGCCGGCAAATAGACCATGGCCGCGTCCATCAACGCTTCGATGCCTTCTCCGTGGATCGCAGTCACCGGAAAAATTTTATCAAACCCAAGCTGGCTGAATTCATCCGCACCGGCTTCCGCGCGAAACGTATCGACTTTGTTGACGGCGACCAAAACAGGTTTGCGCGATTTGCGCAGACGCTCGGCCACTTCCTTGTCGAGAGGCACAACGCCTTCTTGAACATTGCCCACGAGAATGATGACGTTGGCGGCTTCGATCGCGAGTTCGACTTGTTCCAGTGCTGCTTGAGTGATGACGTCGCGCGCCTTTTCGCCGCGCAACAAACCGATGCCACCCGTATCAACTAACGTGAAGGGGCGTCCGTGCCATTCCGCTTCCACGCTGATGCGGTCGCGGGTCACGCCGGGTTCATCGTGAACAATGGCAATGCGCTTGCCGACAATTCGGTTAAACAAAGCCGATTTGCCAACATTCGGACGACCCACGATTGCGATTAAAGCAGACATGCAACCAACATGGAGCACGGCGATGGATTTTGGAAGCGGAATGAAGTGTAGCCGCGCCTCGTGAGAGCGCGGGTGGTTCAATTGAATTTTGTCGCGGGCCGAATTTCACCCGCTCTCTCACGAAACGCGGCTACAGCTCTATTGCTTCTCGTATTCGCCTTTGTTCACGCGTTTCAAAACGGTGAACCCGGCTTTCTTGGCATCGGAAACGGAAAGTGGCTTCAGTTTTATGGGCGAGTTGAAGGTCGAAAGAATTTTGCGCACGGGCTTTTTGCAAGCCGGACATTGGGTCAATTCCGGCGCGCTCGCGGGGCGGCGCAAGGTGAATTTCCCTTTGCAGACCACGCAGGATCCCTCGCACAACTCATACTCGTAAAACGGCATGACTTAGCTTCCGAAACTCCGGCGCGAAGTCAAATATTCCTTCGATCACGAGATCGAAAACGGAATGCGAGAACAACAAAAAAGAGATGCAAACCAAGCAGCGCAAGGGCTATCCATTGCTCAAACTTTACAGAGGCCAGCGCGGCAACAAAACTTTTTGCGGAAAACCACTTCAGAACATCCGAGCCGATCAACCAGCAAGCTCCGATGGACGGGAACGCCCACAAAATTGACAAGACCAAGTACAAAACCGCTTTGGAAATGGGAACTGGCGGTTCGCTGCCATTCTGCCCGGCAGCCTTGGTTTCTTCTTCGCTCATCGCACAATTTTCACGACTGTTTTCGCATCCACCAATACATGCGCTCCAATCCGGTGCGATTCTCATACGAGCGGGGCACCCATTCTTCCAACAAATCGAAATGTGGTGAGAATCTTTCCAGAAGTTCTTCACAGGTCGTGCCGAACGGCGGTCCTTCTTTATCGGGAATCAAATAATTCACGGCGAGATAATGTCCATTGGGTTTCAACCAGCGGCGAACAGCTTGAACGTAATTTTCGCGATGCGCCGGATTGATCGCGCAAAAAAGAGTATGTTCAAAAATCCAATCGAAAAGTTGCGGTGGCTGGTCGTCGAGAAAATTGCCGAGAACAAACGTGGCGTTCAGCCCCGCCGCTTCGGTTTTTTCTTTCGAAAGCGCAATGGCACTGGGCGCGATGTCATACCCCGTGGCGTTGAAACCCGCCTTCGCCCAAGAGCGAACGTCGTGTCCGGTACCACAACCGGGAACCAAAACTGTTCCACGTTTTATTTCCGAATGGGTCGCAAGAAAATGCACCAAGCCCGGCGAAGGCTCGCCTTTTTCCCACGGCATGTCCTTGGTTTGATAACGCAGTTCCCAATCAGTTTCGTTCATGTTTTTTAGCGCCAAGACGCAACGACGCAGAGAACAACAGATTTTTCCCTGCGAGGCTTTGGGCCTTTGCGTCTTGGCGTTTAGTTCACTTTTATTTCTCCATCGAGCAATTCGATTACACGCGGCGCGCGGGCGGCGAGCCCAGCGGAATGGGTCGCTATTACCAGCGTTGCGTTCCGTTCAACTCGCAACGAACAAATGAGATCCAGGATTTCGCCGCCAGTGTGCGAATCCAGATTGCCCGTCGGTTCGTCCGCCAAAATTAAATCCGGCTCGTTGATCAGCGCCCGAGCGATGGCGACACGCTGTTGTTCTCCACCGGAAAGTTCATACGGTCGATGATCCAATCGCTCACCCAGTCCAACGCGTTTCAACAAATCGCGGGCGCGCTCAACTGCTTGAGCAGCGTTCGTGCGAGCCATTCGTGCCGGGAGTGAAACGTTTTCCAGCGCGCTGAGTTCGGGCAACAGGTGATACGCCTGAAATACAAAGCCAACACGGGTATTTCGCAAGTGGGTGAGTGCGTTATTAGAGAGTCGCCCCAGATTTTTGTCGGCAAAAAAAACGTCGCCACTGTTCGGCAAATCCAATCCGCCGAGCAAGTGGAGCAGCGTGCTTTTCCCCGCACCCGACGCGCCGCGCAAGGCGACGAAATCTCCCGCGTTCACCGACAACGTGATGCCGCGCAGCACTTCCAGTTTACGTTTCCCCATCGTGTAAATTTTGTGAACGTCACGCGTTTCGAGCAGCGGTTTTGGATTGGGCATTTCCGATTTCACAGTGCTTTCGGTGGAATTATTCATAGCGCAGCGCCTCCACTGGTTGCATTCTCGACGCTTTCCACGCCGGAAAAAGTCCGGCCAAAACGCAGGTGATAAATGCGGTTCCGCAAATAATACTGACATCGCCGGCTTGAATGGAGGCGGGCAGTTTATCGATCTGATAAATGGCTGCAGGCAATAACTCGTAGCCCACCGCTCGATTCATGAACTCGAGAAATTCATTACGGTAACTCAAGGCGAGCATTGCAAATCCAAAACCAAGTCCCACTCCGAGGACGCCGACGACCACACTCTGACTCAGAAAAATCCAGAGCACCTGGCGATTGTTCGCGCCCAGCGCTTTGAGAATTCCGATCTCGCGCGTTTTTTGCACCACGAAAGTAATCTGGCAATTCACAATACCGAAGCCGGCCACGATCATGATGAAGAACAATAGAAAAAACATCATGTTCTTCTCCACGGCCAGCGCGTTGAAAATCGTCGGGTTTTCCTCGGGCCAGGTAAGAAGATTGAAATTCGGCCCAAGCCGGTTTTGAAGTTCTTTCCGCACGACTTCGACCTGGAACGGATCACGCAGCATGACTTGCAAGCCATGCACCGAATTCTCATCAAACTCCCAAAGCTCCTGCGCTTTCTCCAGCGACGTTGCCACGATGGACGCGTTGTATTCCCCGTAGCCGACGTCGAATATTCCACGAATGACAAACTCTTCGGCCATCGGCTTCTCTGCATTTGGATTTTTCCGCGTTTCGTATAATTTCTGAATGCTGCTCGGCGAATAAACCGCGACGCGATCGCCAATTCGCAAATCCATCCCGTGCGCAAAATCGCGACCAATCACCAAACCGTTTCCACTCAAATCAAATTCGCCGGTCACGACACTTTTCGGCAGAACGCTGACGCTCGCCTCCAGCACAGGATCAATTCCGCGCAGCAATGGCGCCAAAAATTTTGGATTGCCTTGCGCAGGCTGCGTTTGCAGAAGCACTTGCCCGGTAATAAATGGGGCGACCCCCGTGACGCTTTGATTGGAGCTGACAATTTTTCCGAGCGCGGTGAAATTGGTGAGTGGGAGATACTGCCCCTTCAGATCCACTTGTGTGATTTTCAAATGCGCGTTGAAGCCAAGAATTTTGTTGCGCCATTCCTGGTCGAATCCGCTCATGACGCTGATCACCACAATCAAAACCGCGACGCCGAGCATCACTCCGATAATTGAGATCACCGTGATGACAGAAACAAAGGTTCGGCGGGGTCGCAGATAACGCAGGGCTAAGAATGCTTCAAACGGCAGTCGTGACATGGCGCGAAAACTAAACGCGCAAAAAGAAAGTGTCAACGAGCGCGACCCTGATCCGGCCGTCCGAAAGTTGGAGCATGCGGCAGAAGATCCATCCACCAACGTTTCTCTTCTTCATGATTTGGCCACCATCATTCAGGGGTATTCGTCAGGTAAGAATCTCCTTTATCACATATCCATGCACATCTGTGAGGCGGCGTTGAGTTCCGTTGTGCTCAAAGGTCAGGGCTTCGTGGTTGAGGCCGAGGAGATGAAGGATGGTGGCGTTGAGGTCGTGGATCGAGAGAATGTTTTCCACGGCTTTGCGTCCGAGTTCGTCGGTGACACCGTGGCTGAAACCACGTTTCACGCCGGCCCCGGCAAGCCAGCAGGTGAAGCCATCGGGATTGTGGTCGCGACCTTGTGAGCCTTTTTGAAACATGGGCATGCGGCCAAATTCCGTGCACCAGACGACGAGGGTGTCCTCAAGCAGACCGCGTTGCTGGAGGTCGCGCACAAGGGCGGCAGCGGGTTGGTCGAGGATGTCCGCATGCTTGTCGTATTGTTCTTTCAACTTGTTATGGCCGTCCCAGTTGAGTTCGCCGCCGCTGGCGTAGGCTCCATTGAAGAGCTGCACGAATCTCACTCCGTTTTCGATCAATCGCCGGGCGAGAATGCAATTCCGGGCGAAGGCGACCTTGATCGGATTCGAGGTGTCATCTGCACCGTAACTTTTAAGAATGTGCGCAGGCTCGGTGGAGAGGTCGCTGATTTCTGGCACGCTCAATTGCATGCGGGCGGCAAGTTCGTAACTCGCGATACGGGCGGCGAGGCTGCCATCGTTGGGGTGATTTTCGAGGTGCCGTTGATTCACCCGTTGCAACAGCGAGCGGGCGGCGCGGTCATTGGCCGGCAGGATGCCTGCAGGAGGGGCGAGGTTTCGCAGCGGCTCTTTGGCGGTAAAGGGTGTGCCCTGGAACTCTGCGGGGAGGAAACCTGGTCCCCAGTTGTTGACGCTGGCCTGCGGAACGCCGCGTGGATCGGGGATCGAGACGAACGCGGGCAGGTCTTGATTCTCGCTACCGAGGGCATAGCTGACCCACGCTCCGATGCTGGGAAAACCATCGGGCACGAAGCCGGTCGAAAGGAAATTCTCGCCCGGCCCATGGGTGTTGGTTTTGCTGGTCAGCGAGTGGATGAAAGACACCTCGTCCACGAGTTGTGCCAGATGGGGAACGAGTTCGGAAATCATTTTTCCACTCTGGCCGCGCGGTCGGAACTCATACTGTGGTCGGGCGAGATTTCCGGCAGGCCCCTGAAAAGTGACGGGCGGGCCACCCGCCAGGGGTTTGCCATCCTGTTTGATAAGTTCAGGCTTGTAGTCCCAGGTTTCAAGTTGGCTGACGGCGCCGGCGCAGAAGATGACGATAACATTGCGTGCCTTGCCGGGAAAGTGGGGCGGTCGCGGTGCGTATGGCCGCGTGGCGTCGATGATTGGCCGTTGCGCCGCGAGCAGCCCATCACGACCCAGCAGACTGGTGAGGGCAATCGCGCCCAACCCGGTGGCGGTGCGGGAGAGAAATTGCCGCCGATCCAGCAAGTGGTGACCGGTGGCGGAAAGGTGCTCGGCACTTGAGATCGTTCGTGGCTTCGGCGGCTTCATGGCAGGAAGAGAAATTCGTTACTGTTAAAAAGCACCCGGCACAGCGTCGGCAGTCCGTGCTCGCGCACCACCGGCTCGGCGTCGTGAAGTTCGTTGGAGTCAGGCTCGCGACCGAATGCCAATTGATACGCGCGACTTAACTGCTTCCGCATGTCCGCGCCAGCATCCGTCTGCACTCGATTCGCAAAGGCCTCAGCTTCCTCGATAGTGAAGCGGCTGTTGAACAAGTTCAGCGCCTGCAGCGGTGAAGTGGATGGACGACGGCGCGGAGTGCTCTGACCGGCGTCGGGACAATCAAACACGCCGAAAACTGCATCGCGCTCCATTCGCACCTTGTGCGCGTAAATCATGCGTCGCAAACCATCGCCGCTGAAAGACTCGACGGGAGGAAATCCATTCAATCCTCCGCGTGAACTAAACAGATTGAAGCCCGGGCCGCCCATTTTCAAATCCAGCCGGCCATTCACGAACAGCATGGAATCGCGGATCGTCTCCGCCTCCAGCCGACGCGCCGGAAAGCGCCACAGCAGCCGCGCGTCAGCATCAATGGCCTGCGACGCGCGGTCGATTCGGCTGGACTGACGGAACGTCGTGGACAGCAAGATGAGGCGGTGCATGTGTTTGATCGACCAGCCGGAGCGAATGAACTCGCCAGCCAACCAGTCGAGCAATGCAGGGTGCGAAGGCAATCCACCCGTGTGGCCAAAGTCACTGGCAGTCTCAACCAAACCAATTCCAAAATGCCCTTGCCAGATGCGGTTTACCATCACACGGGCGGTGAGTGGATTCTCCGGACTGCCGATCCACGATGCCAGCACGACACGACGCTCCTGCTCGGCTGCATCCGACGTCAAAGTTAGTGATCCCAAAGTCGAGAGCACCGCAGGTGCGACCAATTCCTTGGGCTGCTCAGGATCACCCCGATGTAGGATGTGCATTTCGTCAGGCTTGGAAAAGCTGCCCGCATAAACCATCAGCCCGGTCGAGAGCGAAGTGATTTTGCTCGCCAACGACTTCTTTTCCGCCAGCAATCGCGTGGCCTCCTTCGCCTCATCGGCGTCGAGTCCGGCCATGGAAAAAGGTGCCGGCTTCTTGTCGCCCGGCACATATTTCCGCCTATCCTGCGAGCCGGCCACGGTGTGCCATGTGCCCGAGGCAGCCGCGATTTCGATGCGGTAGTCGATCGGAAGTCGATCCGCGAATTTTTCCTCGCGGTCGCGCCCCCAAACGACGCGGTCGATTTTCTGCGGTTGGGAAAACTCCAATTCAACCCACCCGCGGCCTTCTTCATTGGGAATCCAACTGTGTGCGTTTCCGTATTGTCCATCGTTGATGTACTCCAACCGGTGCATGGGCGAGTCCGGCAACGTGCTCGACGCGGTCGCCTTCGTTCCGGCACTGGCGAGTGCAATGTTCCGCGACTCTGGTTCGCTGGTAAAAACTTCCAACTCATCGAGACAGGGCTGGAGTGAGGTGCAGGAGGAAATGTTGAACCGCAACCGCTTCGCAACCACCGGAGCGAATCGATCCGTCGTCTGACGCGGGTTCACGGCCGGGCGCGGCGGCGGGACGAAAACGAGCGTCATCATCGCATCCAATGAAGGCCCCGCTTCCAGCGTGTAGGCCGTGGCGAGCCGGTCGGTAAGTTTACCTTCGCGATCCCGCCCCCAGACAATTTTTCCAATGCGCGTTTTCTCCGGCAATTCAAAGAGCACCCAACCGCGTCCCGCTTCATCCGACATCCAACTCTGGCTGTTGCCGTATTGCCCGTCGTTGATGTGCTCCAGCCGATGACTGTTCGACGTGCGACTGCCGGAGGCGGTGACCTTTGTGCCGAGCCTGGCCAAAGCGACATTGCGCGACTCGGTGTCTGCCGTGAAAATCTCGAACTCATCCACGCATGGTTCGATGAGGCCAAGTGTAGGATGCAAATTGGCATCGTGAATGGTGAAGCGGACAAACCGCACCTCCAGCGGCGCAAAGACTTCTTCGTTGAGCCGGGCATTGGTTTCCCGCTGCGGCAGCGAAGTCACTTGCGCCAGTGGCTCGAACCGTTCGAGCTTTTTGTCAATCTCCACCACTCGCGCTTTTAGTTCATCAATCTCCTTCCGCCGGGCATCGTTCTCCGGCGAACGAAGCGGGCGCTCGCCATACTGGACACCGGCAAAGAAAGCCTGGATCGCATAGTAATCGCGCTGTGGAATGGGGTCGAACTTGTGATCGTGACAGCGGGCGCAACCGATGCTCAACCCAAGAAATGTCTGGCCCGTGGAACTCACGATCTCGCTCAACGAGTCCTGGCGCGCGAGGCGTTTGGAGACATCGTCCGCTCCGATCTGCCCTGGCAGTAGAGCCGCCGCCGCGACCATAAATCCCGTTGCCGCATCCACGCCCGAAACGTCGCCGGCAAGCTGCTCCCGGATGAAACGGTCGTAGGGCATGTCTTCATTAAGCGCGCGGATGACGTAGTCGCGATACGGCCAGGCATTGGGCCGCTCGGTGTTCACTTCAAAACCATCTGTGTCGGCGTAACGCACCACATCGAGCCAATGCTGCGCCCAGCGTTCGCCGTAGCGCGGCGAACTTAACAAGCCATCCACCGCACGCTCATGTGTATCGGGACGGTGGTCTTTGACAAATGCCGCGACTTGCTCAGGTGATGGCGGCAGGCCGATGACGTCCAAATAAACGCGGCGCAACCACGTCACGCGATCCGTTTCCGGAGATGGCCGCAAGCTTTCCTGCTCCAACCGCGCGAGGATGAAACGATCCACATCATTGCGCGCCCAAGCCTTATCCCGCGTCGCTGGCAGCGAGGGGTGAGTCAGCGGCTTGAACGCCCAGTGGTCACGGCCTTTGACAATATTGTCCGACACCAAACCGGTTTCAATCGGCGCCGCGTTTCCACTGCTCGCCCCGACGAGCACCAGTGCCAGCCACATCGCAAAATAAAAAACAGGATTCATCGGGTGAACTGTGTTGAAGCATAGCAAGGAAGTCCCATTCGCAAAGAAAAGAAGCGCGCCACAGCGAACATGAGGCACCGATTCGCTTCGGGCGCATCGAAGTCTTTCACGGCTTTCTCTTTGAAGTTTCAACATTTCCGCACATCCACCAATTCCTCGATGATGATCTGCCTGGATTAATTCAAGCGCCATTGCCATCCAGTCCGAGAACGGTTAAATTCGACTCTATGAAACTGAATGTTCGATCCGTCCTACTACTGGTTGCAGGTGCCATTTTTTCCAGCGTTCCAGTCAAAGCCGATGCCCCAACGAATGCCACCGCTTTCGCTCTCGTGAAGGAAGGCAACCGCCACGTCGGTGAGGAAGCCAGGGATCGCGTGGTGCAAATTCGTTCAGAGAAATCCGTTGGCAGTCTCGTGCCGAATATTTGGTACATCGTTTACTACGATCCGGATGCCACGGCCAAGGCCGCAGAAGTCAAATTCGGCGCTGGCAAAAAACTTTCCGTCAAACGGCCCGCGCGCATCCTGGAATTCGCCAGCGACAACACTGAGATTCCAAAAGACAAATTGAAAATCGATTCCGACAAGGCGATCTCCATCGCAAAAAAGGAGCCGTTGCTCAACAACCTGACCCTCACCTCCACGCAGTTGAAATTGGATCGCTGGTCTGGGGAGCCGGTTTGGAAAGTACGTTTCTGGGCCACCAAACTGCGCAAGCCAACCGACACAGTGGACATCGGCGAAATTTTCGTCCACGCCACCACCGGCGAGGTGGTGAAAAACGATTTAAAGATCAGCCGGGTTGACTAAGTCAACTGGCTACGTCGAAACATTCAATTAGTTAGTCAGTCTGGGGATACTGCCAAACCCCATCGGGGTCGCTCAGATTTATCCCGACCATTGGCGACGGCGGAATCGTTCCGTTGTGTTTGATTTTGATGGATCCCAAATCTTTTACACGGCGACTGCCAAAGTGCTTTCAATCCGGCAGTGTTTTTCTAAAATCGTTGCATGATTTTTATTTTGAGAGTCCGCGCCCGGGCTTGGGTTTTGCTTGCTGCCCTGGTTCTGCTCCAGTTCCCGGCTCAGGCCGAAGCAAGGCTGGACGTTTTGAAATTCTCCAGCCGCGCGTTGCAAGGCAATCCGTTGCGCGATCCCGACACGCGGCAGGTTGCCGTTTTTCTACCCACGCAATACTCCAGCAACACGCCGTTGCCAGTCGTTTATTATTTGCCTGGTTACGGCGGCGGTTCGGAGGGGTTCATCAAGGATGCGGACAAGTGGGACGCGTTCACTCAAAAACTGGCCGATGAAGTCACACCCGTTTTGTTCGTCGTGGTGGACGGGCGGAATCGCTGGGGCGGCAGCCAGTACCTCAATTCACGCGCGCAAGGAAACTACGCGGACTACATCTGCGACGAAATCACGTCGCGGGTGGAATCGCGTTACGGTATCACGACCAACAAAACCAAGCGCATCATCGCGGGCCATTCCAGCGGCGGATTCGGCGCGCTGCGTTTGGGTATGTTTCGACCGAAGCTTTTCGACGGCGTGGTCGCTTTAAGTCCCGATTCGGATTTTAAATTGTCCCATTTGCATTTGATGAAGCGCTCTGGCGTCACAAACATCTCGCTCGCCGGTGTTAAAAAAATCGCAGCTCCGGACTACAACGGCCCGCCACCGCAAGACGGCTCATTGAAATATGCGCTCGGCCTATCCGCCGCCTATGTGCCGCGCGGGTGGTGGCATCGCGGACAGTTTGAATGGCTCTACGACGCCCACGGAAATTTTCGGCAAAAAGTCTGGCAACGTTGGATGGAGAACGACCCTCTAACCATGGTGCAGAAAAAACGAAACGCGTTCCTTCCTACGCAATCCATATACGTCGAAGGTCCGACACTGGACTCCTACAAGGCAAATGTGGGCGCGCGAAAAATTTATGAGGTGCTTCGTGAGCGTCCGGCGCGTTGCACTTTCTACGAACCGACCGGCAAACATAGCGATCGCGTCCCCGAACGAATTGAACGCGGCCTAGCTTGGATCTTCGACCGCCCCATGCAGGAGATCAAGTGAGGCGCGTAATGAGAAGATGCACCATGGGGTTGATTGAATCTGCCAATCGGCACACCTCCACGGCCGCCTGCTAATTCGTCTCCGGACAGATCGGGGAATCCGTTGCCAAAAGAACTTCGAGTTTCATGCCGTGCTGAGCAAAGCGGTGAATATTCCCCAACGGAGAATTGGGATAATGAATTTATTCATGCGCACTCCGCAACGGTTTGTGGACTACCGACCTTCCAGAATCAAAGGGGTGCCCATTTCCCATGTTTGTAACGCTGATAAATCCACCTGAAATCCGCATTGTTAGCGTTGCCACCCGCCCAAAAAAAGCTGGCAATCCCGGCGGAGGAATCTCTGGCAGCCTTGAGCACTGCGCTGTCTTTCCACGCGTGGCCTTCGGCGTGACCGTCTGCGAAACAAATGGTGCTGACGTCGCCGTGGAAAACGGCGAATGCGTCGACCCAGCCGGGAGCGGGCTTCAAAGATATCACACCACTCACCTTCGCTTGGCAGCAGACCAATTTTGGTATCATGTGCTATTTTGAACCAAACAAACAATGTCCGAATACTTATCGCGAACGGTGCTGGTGTTGATGAGGCCACAAAATCACTTGGAAAAGTTGGTGCGGACGATGCGGTAAAACTTATTCGGCAAGTGCAATCCGAACTTAGAGAACAGTTGAAATCCACAAATGGTATCAAAAATTTTCCTAAACTGCGTTCAGCTTGCTACACCGTGAATGATGTGAATCAATATACGCAACGCACCAACGCAGGATATTTGGATATTCAAGGGCTGGCGCTGGCGACGATACCATGACCGTGTTATGTACGATTACATCATAATAGGAGCAGGCTCGGCGGGCTGTGTGCTCGCGAACCGGCTGTCAGCAGACCCCAACGTCACCGTGCTGTTGCTCGAAGCGGGCGGCACGGACAAAGTCAGAGAAACCAAGATTCCGCTCGCCTTCTCGAAGCTTTTCCGCACCGAACGCGATTGGGCGTATTACACCGACGCGGAACCACAACTCGGCAATCGCAAACTCTACTGGCCCCGGGGCAAGATGATCGGCGGCTCCAGCTCGATCAATGCGATGATCTACATTCGCGGACATCAACGCGATTACGATAGCTGGGCGGAACAAGGCAACGAAGGCTGGAGTTTCGCGGATGTACTCCCCTACTTCAAGAAGGCGCAGCACCAAGAGCGCGGCGAGACAGCATTGCACGGCACGGGCGGCCCGCTCAACGTCGCGGACTTGCGCACACCGAATCCGCTCTCGCGTGCGTTCGTGCAAGCCGCGCAAGAGTTGGGGCAACCGCGCAACAACGACTTCAACGGCGCAGACACGGCGGGCTTCGGACTCTATCAAGTGACGCAAAAAAACGGCGCGCGCTGGAGCACCGCCGCCGCGTATCTGAAGCCCGCGCAAACGCGCGCGAACCTCACCGTGCAGATGCACGCGCACACCACCCGCGTGCTCTTCGAGGCTTGCCACGCCGTTGGCGTCGCCTACGTGCAAAACGGACAAACACTTGAAGCACGCGCCAGGCGCGAGGTCATCTTGTGCGGCGGCGCAATCAACTCGCCACAGTTATTGCTCTTGTCGGGCGTAGGACCCGCCGCGCACCTGCGCGCACACGACCTCGCAATGGTGGTGGACTTGCCGGGCGTCGGGCAAAATCTGCAAGACCACATCGTCGCTCCCGTGCTCTATCGTTGCACGCAACCTCTCTCCCTCTTTGGCGTGGAGACGTTGCCCAACCTGCTGAAATACCTGATTTTTAAACGTGGTTCGCTTACTTCCAACGTCGCGGAAGCAGGCGGCTTCATCAAGACTGAGCCGACGCTCGCCTACCCGAATCTGCAATACCACTTCGCGCCCGTTTATTTAGCAGACCATGGCTCGCCGCCCCCGCCTTGGCACGGCTTCACGCTTGTGCCGACGCTGCTGTATCCGCAGAGTCGCGGCGTCATCTCTCTGCAAAGCCCTGACCCACTCGCGCCGCCGCGCATTCAAGCGAACTACCTGCACGCCAACGCAGATTTGCAGGTGTTGGTTGCAGGACTCAAATTTGGGCGGCAACTCGCGCAAGCAAATACCTTTGCGCCGTATCGCGGCGCAGAGGAAATG
This sequence comes from Verrucomicrobiota bacterium, assembly GCA_043775015.1. Lineage (GTDB taxonomy): Bacteria > Verrucomicrobiota > Verrucomicrobiia > Limisphaerales > CANJXF01 > CANJXF01. The sequence continues at coordinate 18,310 of JAYVSV010000047.1, read as the reverse complement.
CCCGGTGCGCACGTGCAAAGCGATGCAGAGTGGGGCGACTTCGCGCGCGCCAAAATCGAAACGATCTATCACCCTGTCGGCACATGCAAGATGGGCAGTGATCCGCTCGCGGTCGTGGACGCGCAACTGCGCGTGCATGGCGTGACCGGTTTGCGCGTCGTGGATGCGTCCATCATGCCGACCATCGTCGGCGGCAACACGAACGCCCCAACGATCATGATTGCAGAAAAAGCCGCCGACCTCATTCGCGCAGACGCATGACACCTGCCGCGCCGTTGCCGTGCCGCCTGCGATTTTCGAAATGACAGATCCGGACGCGGTAAATTTCCGCCGCCGGTCGATTCCTCGTTTGACTCTCCCGTTAGGCGGATTGTATGATCGCAGCCATGTTCCAAGGTGATGGATCCACCACTCCCGACGACGCGTGAAAAAAACCACCTCGCTCTCCACGCTTTCCACCGATCAACTCAATTATTTGAACATCGGGCTGATGCTCATCACGGCTTGGGCGGCATTCGTGAAGCCATTTGAGCTGTTCCTCTTTGTTTACGCGCTGTTGGGCCCGCTGCATTACCTCACGGAAATTTCCTGGCTGCATGACCGGAAATATTTCACGCGCGGCCGGAATGATTATCTCGTGTTGGTCGCCTTCGCCGCCATCATCGCAATCGTGGACATGCGCATCGTGCCGGACCTCCCGGCGTGGCTGCGCGTGGCGGTCACTTACCTCGCCTTTGGCAGTGCGCTCGTCTTCGTGCTCGCCAGCACGTGGCGGCGGCGGTTGATCTGTTTCCTAGCCCTGCTCGCGACAACCGGCCTGGTCCTACGAATTGATTTTTTCCAATCGCTCTTTTCGGTGCTGCTGCCGACCATCGTTCACGTTTTTGTCTTCACCGGGCTTTTCATCCTCGCCGGGGCGTTGAAAGGGCGCAGCGTTTCGGGCATCAGTTCGCTGGCGGTCTTCGGTCTTTGTTCCCTGAGCTTTTTTATCCTTGGCCCGACCCGTTCAGACAACCAAGTCGGGGAGTATGTTCAGAAAACCTATCTGGTGTTCGCGCAGTTGAACTTCTCGCTCATGACACCTTTCCGCCAGCACGATCTGAATGTGCCGGCGAACGTTTTCGAATACGTGAAATACGTCAACACCATCCTCTACCATTCGCCCACGGCGCAAGCGGTCATGGGGCTGATCGCCTTCGCCTACACCTACCATTATCTGAACTGGTTCTCCAAAACCTCCATCATCCAGTGGCACAACATCCCGCGATCCCGGTTTCTCCTCGTCATCGTGATCTGGCTGGCCTCCATCGGCGCTTATCTTTATGACTACCGCTTTGGGCTGCGCTGGCTTTTCTTTCTGTCGCTCACTCATGTTTTTCTGGAGTTCCCGCTCAACCACCTGTCCATCATAAATATTAGCAAAGAGCTAAAGACGATCTTCCACCCGCGTCTAACGCTGCGGCGGCCAGAAAAGGCCTGAACGGATCGGCAAGTTGTAATGTGCCAACTTTCGCTCCTCGTAGTTGGTGATGTGACCTATCGGGGCGCGGCGTTGGTACCGTCCTTGAGCGTCCCTCTTCGGAAACGAGGGCGAAGAGTTGGTTTCGACCACTTCGTGACGAGAACCTACGTGCACTTTTCTCAACTATCTTTGCAGAACAACTGTGTTCCTGAAAAAGGTTGACCCGCTAAACTGCGTAAATGTTAATCCACTCGAAGCGAACAAAAAATTCGGTCGCACCGATTCATTTCAAGCCGATCTACACGAGGGTTTTTGGATTGAGCATCATCTCATTGACGTCTGCGTTTTGCGTGATCGGTTTCGGAAAATTTGCGGTGGCTCGCGCGGCGGCGACCGAATCTGGCGTAACGCAAACCAATGCCGAGTCCAAGGAAGATGCCGAAGCAGCCGCGCGAATTTGGGCGAAGTTACCGGAAATTGTCGCGCGCATCGTGCCTCCCACTTTTCCAAAACGCGATTTTGTGATCACAAAATTCGGCGCGGTAGCCGACGGAAAGACGGATTGCACGCAGGCGTTCGCGAAAGCGGTGGCAGCTTGCCACGAAGCGGGTGGCGGACGGGTGGTAGTGCCTGCGGGAAAATTTTTGACCGGCGCAATTCATCTGAAGAGCGGCGTCAATTTGCACCTTGTGAAGGAGGCCACGATTCTGTTCAGCACGGAACCGAAGAACTTTCTTCCGGTGGTGTTCACCCGTTTTGAAAGCACGGAGGTGATGAACTATTCGCCGTTCATTTACGCATTTGGACAGGAGAATATCGCGATCACCGGTAAAGGAACAATTGACGGACAGGCTTCGAAATCGGTTTGGCATAAATGGAAGGACACCGGCAAGGAAGACCAGAACAAACTCGTGGCCATGGGCGATCAAGGTGTGCCGACCAGGGAACGCGTTTTTGGCGGCGGACATTTTCTGCGACCAAATTTTGTGCAACCGGTGCGTTGTCGCAATGTTTTGATCGAAGGGGTTCGCTTGATCGATTCGCCAATGTGGGTTTTGAATCCGCTTTACTGCACGAACGTCACGGTTCGCGGCGTGACGGTGGACACGAAGAGCGTCGGCGTCAAAGCACCGAACACCGATGGATGCGACCCGGAATCGTGCTTCGACGTGTTAATCGAAAACTGCACGTTCAATACGGACGATGATTGCATCGCGATCAAATCAGGACGCGACGCGGATGGTCGGCGTGTGAATATTCCATGCGAAAATATTGTGATTCGGAACTGTCACTTCAAAGCGGGTCACGGCGGCGTCACGGCGGGCAGCGAGACGGCGGCAGGGATTCGAAATGTTTTCGCTGAGAAATGTAATTTCGACAGCCCCGATTTAAAAATGGCTTTGCGGCTCAAGACGAATCCGCGCCGCGGCGGGTTCATCGAAAACTTTTTCGCACGCGATTGCACCGTCGATACGGCGGTCACGGGAATTCACATCACGATGATTTACGACAAGGTGACGGCGGGAGAGACAATTCCGAGAATTCGCCATGTTGATATTCGGAACGTCACGTTCGTGAAACTCGAACAGGCGATTGTCATCGAAGGATTATCTGAAAAGACCAAAGTCACCGACGTCACGATTGCGAATTGCGATTTCAAAAATACCAATAAGAAAAGCGAAATCACCCATGCCGACCGGGTGCGGCTGATCCATGTTCACGGCACGGGTCTCGAATGACCGGCGTGCCCTGACGCCCGTCCGCAATTTAGGGCAACGGAGGCTGCTCTTCCGCTTTCTGAGGAATTTCGGCGCTGGCCAGAACCATGGCGTCGAGAATTTTCTTAAACTCGTCCAAGCCGGTCGCAGGAATAATCAGGTTGTCGCGCTTGCCATTGACCTCTTCGGTAATGCGCAGGAAACGTCCACGTGGATTTTCTTTCAACGTGAAAATAAAAGTCTTCCGCTCAATCTGGACGCGGTCGGTTTTGAGAGTGTCTTCGACCACATGCGGCTTGGGCGGCCCGGAATTATAGCCAGACTTGTAGCCGGAGTTATAACCTGAGTTATAACCGGAATTGTAAGGCCGATTATTACCATAGGGCGAAGGACGTTCATTCGAGATCATGTTTTTTCTTTCTAACCAAATAAGTGAAGCTGCGAACTTCACTTCATCCGGTATTGATGCTTCCATATTACTCCGTCTCATTTCGCGATGCAACTGAGTTTGTTCATCAGATTCCTGCTGCAACAAATTTTCACGAGGCCCAGTTTGGCAAACGCGGATGTTTGAGCCAATTCGCTCAACGCACTTGGCAACACGCCAAAACAATGAGCGGCTTCGCGAAGAAGTTTGACACTGCTCCGGCATTTAACAAACAGTTCCTTCGCTGTGAAAAACTTAAAAACTCGTGACCCGGCGTCGGTTAGCTAATCGCAAAAAATATGCTCAATCACCAACTGCTTCATCCAAAAATAAATGAAGTTCTCGGGCGGGCCGGTCATCACGCCAAAATTTTAATCGCGGATGGAAATTATCCCGCGTCCACCAAGAAAGGTGCGAACGCGGAAATCGTTTGCCTGAATCTTTCGCCCGGCGTCGTAACGGTGGCGCAAGCCTTGAGTGCCGTGCTGAGCGCGGTTCCAGTGGATCACATCGAGACCATGGGGATTCCGGCGGATGATTCTTACGCACAAAAAGGAGAGCCACCGGTGTGGAATGAATTTCGCGACGTCCTCAAGAAAAGCGGTTCGACGCTGCAATTAAAACCCATTCTGAAATGGGATTTCTACAAGGCGGTGGAATCGCCGGATCACGTGCTCACCATCCAAACCGGTGATCAGGCACTTTGGGCTAACGTCCTCCTCACAATGGGTGCCCGCCAACCGTGAAAAAAATTTCTCATTTATAATTTGCTGATGAAAACTCGCCCGTTGGGAAAAACCGGTTTGCAACTACCGATCTTAAGTTTCGGCGCGTCATCGCTTGGGCAGGAATTCGGCCCGGTCAAATTGGACACAGCATTGCGAACCGTTCGCGTCGCGCTGGAAAACGGTTTGAACTTCATCGACACCTCACCTTTTTACGGGCGCGGCTTGAGCGAAATTTTGCTCGGCATCGCCCTTCGCGATGTCCCGCGCGCAAGTTACATGCTCGGAACAAAACTCGGGCGCTACGACCTGAATCATTTTGATTTTTCGGCCCGCCGCGTCATCGAGAGCGTAGATGTAAGCCTGCACCGCCTCGGCACGGATTATCTGGATATGGTTCTCTGCCACGACATCGAGTTCGTGCCAATGCAACAGATCGTCGATGAAACCCTGCCCGCTTTGCGCAAATTGAAGAAGCAGGGAAAAGTTCGTTTCATCGGCATCTCGGGTTATCCGATGAAAATTTTTAAATTCGCCCTGGATCAAACCGACCTTGATGTCGTCCTCAGCTACAACCAATACACGTTGCAAAACACGCGTTACGCCGATGAGATAATTCCATTTCTTAAAACACGCGGCGTTGGCGTCATAAACGCCGGTCCATTCAGCGCGCGCTTGTTGACGAATGCACCGTTGCCCAAGTGGCTCAAGGAACCGGAGAACGTCAGGGCTGCGGCTCGACGCGCGGCGGAACATTGCCAAAGCCGGGGCGTGGACATCGCAAAACTCGCGTTGCAATTTTCGCTCGCCAACGAAGACATCACGACCACGGTCGCCGGCACCGCCACGCCGGAGCACATTGAAAAATGGGTTGAGTGGGCCGCAGAACCGATCGATGCGACATTGCTCGGCGAAGTGCAAAACATTTTCTCGGCGGTAAAAAATCTCGGCCACACCGAAGGACTGCTGGAGAACAATTAATCGTGAAAGCCATTCAACTCGAAAAGCCACTGTTGTTTCGCGCCATTGAAATTCCCGAACCCGCGGCTCCCGGTCCGGGCGAAGCGTTGGTGCGCGTGCATCGTGTTGGAATTTGTGGAACCGATATTTCCGGGTATCTCGGCAAGATGGCGTTCTTCAGTTACCCGCGCATTCCTGGCCACGAACTCGGCGTGGAAGTCGTCGCGGTGGGCGCTGATGTGACCAACGTAAAACGGGGCGACCGCTGTTCGGTCGAGCCATATATTAATTGTCAAAAATGCTCTTCGTGTCGTCGCAGGCACACCAACTGTTGCGAAAATAACCAGACGCTCGGCGTGCATTGCGACGGTGGATTGCGTCCGCTGTTTGCGGTGCCCGCACGAAAACTCCATGTGTCGCGCAAACTTTCCTTTGAGCAACTGGCGCTCGTCGAAACGTTGGCGATTGGCTGTCACGCGATTAACCGCGGCAATCCTCAACCGGGTGAAAGCGTCCTCGTCATTGGCGCTGGACCCATCGGACTTTCGGTGTTGGAGTTCGCCAAAATTTCCAGAGCAAAAACCATTGTCATGGACATGAGTGCGTCGCGTCTGGATTTTTGCCGGAACAACCTGGGCGTCGAGCACACGATCCTGACCAACGGCGACGGCAGCGAATTGGAAAAACTAAAATCGTTGACCGGCGATTCGTTGCCCGAAGTGGTAATCGATGCCACGGGCAGCAACAAGAGTATGAGCCAAGCGCTCAACTACGTCAGCTTTGCCGGACGCCTGGTTTACGTTGGCATCACGCAGCAGGAAATCTCCTTTCCACACGCGCCGGTGATGCATCGCCGCGAATTGATGCTGCTCGCCAGCCGCAATGCTCTCTCCGCCGATTTCACACGCATCATTCAATTGATCGAGCAAGGGCGGATCGACACCCGTCCGTGGGTCACGCATCGCACGCCGTTCGACAATTTGCCCGAAGTTTTCCCCTCCTACACCAAACCGGAGACGGGCGTGATCAAAGCGATGGTTGAATTGGCCTGAGAAAATTTGATGAATCCGAAGGCATCTGCGGCAAAAATACGACCATCTGTCACGATTTCGTTGGTCAACGAAGCGCGCGGCGGCCCGTTCGTTTTCTGGGACAATCTGGCTGACGGCTGCGCCCGCGCGGCGGCTCACGGATTTTCGGCGGTGGAAATTTTTCCAACATCGGCCGGTGCGCTGGATCGCGATGAACTCAAATCACTTTTGGATTATCACAAATTGAAGATCGCCGCCGTCGGGTCGGGTGCCGGTTGGATTAAACACAAACTGCGTCTGACCGATCCCGATGCCGCCATCCGCCGCGCCGCCATCGCGTTTGTCACCGAGTTGATTGATTTCGCCGGGCCATTCGGCGCGCCCGCCATCATTGGCTCCATGCAAGGTCGTTGCGGCGAAGGCGTGTCGCGCGAGCAAGCGATGGAATGGCTCGCCGAAGCGCTGAACGAACTCGCCGCGCGCGCGGAAAAATATAGCGTTCCCCTGCTCTACGAACCGCTGAATCGCTATGAAACAAATTTGCTGACATGCGTTGACGACGCGCGGGCATTTCTCGACACGCTGAAACCGCAAAATATTTTTCTGCTTTGCGATTTGTTTCACATGAACATCGAGGAGACGAACATCGCGGCGGCGTTGCGTCTCGCGGGCAATAAACTCGGCCACGTTCACTTCGCTGACAGCAATCGTCAGGCAATTGGTTTCGGACACACTGACATCGCACCCATTGCGCGGGCTTTGCGTAAAATAAATTATCAAGGCTACATCTCTGCGGAAATTTTGCCGCTGCCCGACAGCGATGGCGCGGCGAAACAAACGATGGCGAGTTTCCGAAAGTGGTTTTCGGATTCCAATTAATCGCTTTTCATGCGTCTTGATTCTCATCAGCATTTTTGGAAATTCAACATCGCCGAGTATGGTTGGATGAAATCCGATTGGCCGATTCGCCGCGATTTTCTTCCAAGCGATTTGCAACCGCTCTTGCAACAGCACGCCTTCGATGGCGCCATCGCCGTCCAAGCACGACAGTCTTTGGAAGAATCGCGCTGGCTCTTAAAATTGGCTGACGAAAATTCGTTCATCAAAGGCGTCGTCGGTTGGGTTGATTTGCGTTCGGAAAAGGTCGTTGAGCAACTCGCGGAATTGGCGCGGCATCCTCGTTTTGTCGGAGTCCGGCACGTCGTGCAGGACGAACCGGACGAACGTTTTCTTTTGCGACCGGATTTCGTGCGTGGCCTAAAAGAATTGAAGCAGTTCAACTTTACCTATGATCTTCTGTTGTTTCCGCATCAACTTCCCGCCGCGATTGAACTCGTGCGCCAATTGCCCGAACAGCGATTTGCGCTCGATCATCTCGCCAAGCCTGCGATTCGTGACGGCGCAATTGATGCGTGGAGCAAAAACATTCGTGAGCTGGCCAATTCTCCGAATGTCTTCTGCAAAGTTTCCGGCTTAGTTACCGAGGCCGATTGGGTGAAATGGAAACCAGCCAATTTCAAACCTTATCTCGATACCGCCTTCGAAGCGTTCGGGGAAGATCGCGTGATGTTCGGCTCAGATTGGCCGGTCTGTTTGTTGGCTGGGAACTACGGAAAAGTTTTCAATCTGATCGACCGCTACGCTCAACAACTGGGATCTTCCGTCCAGTCAAAGTTATTCGGGGAAAGTGCGACCCAGTTTTACGGGATCAAGATTTGATTAAAACGCCTGGAATTTTAATCGGCATGGCGACTCCAAAGCTGCGTTGGAGCGCAAACGTGATTGCGCGTCGGGATTTCCAAAAGTAATCTCGTCCGCATGCACCCAAGTAAAACGCTCTTCTCTCGATTCTGTCCGCTGGTCGTGTCATTGCTCATCACTGCCGTCTGCACTCGCGCTGCCGAACCTACTTCGCTCGCCGAGCGTCTCGGATATAAATCCACTGACAAAATTCTCATCGTCAACGGCGATGACGTTGGCATGTGTCACTCGGCCAATCTCGCCACCATCGAGTCGTTGGAGAAAGGGTCGATGCGCTGCGCCACGATCATGGTTCCCTGCCCCTGGTTTACTGAGATTGCCGATTATGCCAAAAGTCATCCCGAAAAAGATTTTGGGATCCACCTTTGTCACACTTCGGAATGGGGAAAATATCGCTGGGGCCCGGTCGCTCCACGGGAACAGGTTCCCGGCCTGGTTGATCCGAGCGGTTACCTTTGGAAAGCTGTGGAAGATGTTTACGCTCACTCCAATCCCGAACAAGCCTTGATCGAAGGGCGGGCGCAAATCCGGCGCGCTCTCGCGGCGGGCGTCGATGTAACGCACATTGATTCCCACATGGGCACGTTGCAATACAGCCCGGACTACATGAAGAGTTACCTGCAATTGGCGGTGGAATTTGATCTGCCGGCGCGCATGGCGTCACAGGAAACGTTGGCGAAGATGGGGCATCCGGAATTGCGCAACGAGTTTGCGGCGAAGGGCATTATTTCACCGGACTATTTTGTTTTCGACCAGTTGAAGAAGGAAAATAATGGGGTGAAACAATTCTGGTTGGACATCGTGAAAAATTTGAAGCCGGGCGTAACTGAACTTTACATCCACGCTGGATTCCCAAACGACGAATTGAAAGCTGTGACTGGTTCATGGTCCACCCGCTCGCAACAATTCGAAGTGTTCACCCACGACGAAGAGATGAAGAAGCTGATCGCTGATCAGAAAATTATTCTCATCGGCTACAAACCGTTGCGCGACCTTCAACACAAGCAACGGGCAGCGAATAAAAGTCGCTGAGATCGAAGGCAATTTGCTTTCACGAACGTTTGAACCTTGCTTTTGAAAATCGCCTCTATCTAATCAATCACAAAACAATCCCTTTGCAGTTATGAAACTAAAATCAATCACACTCCTGATTTGCCTCACACTCTCCGCCTTGCAGGCGTCTGCCGCATTGCGCGTCGGCATCGCCGTTCGCAATGTCACGCCCGATCCGCTTCTGCCGGTCAGCGGTGGGGTCGGTCCGTCGAAAAAAACCACGCGCAAAGATGGCGAACTCAATGTGCGCGCCCTCGTCGTTGATCAAGAAGGAACCCGCATCGCGATTGTGAGCGCGGATTTCCTTGGTTTTCCATCGCTGCTCGGCAACAAAGTCCGCGCGGCGGTCAAAGGCATTGATCCCAAAAATATTTTAATCGGTGCGACGCACACCCACAGCGCGCCGGATTGCTACGGCTTCCCCGACGGCAAAGGTGGCACTTCCAGCGATCCGAAATATCTGGAACTGGTTTGCGCTCGGATGGCCGAAGCAATTAACGAAGCAACGGCGAACCTTCAAACTGCACGGATGAAAATCGCCACGGGTCAAGCCAATGGAAAAATCGCCTACAACTATTACGCAGAGCAATTGTACGATCCGCGTTGCAACGTGATTCAATTTTTGGACGCATCTGGAAAACCATTTGCGACGCTGGTCAATTATGCGATCCATCCCGAAGTCATCGGGAGCGGCGTCGGCGTTTGCAGTCCCGACATGGTCGGACCGCTTTACAGTCGCATCGCGGAGAAAGGCGGCGGGACGGGAATTTTCATGAACAGCGCGCAAGGCGGCATGATCACGGCAGACAACCGCAAACCCGATGGCGAGGCGCGCAATTGGGCGGAATGCCAGCGCATCGGCAATTTATTGGCGGACGAGGCGCTGCGAATAATCCAGGATGCGCCTGAGCAAGAGTCGCCAAAACTTTATTGTGCCGCACGATCGATTTCTTTTCCCGTAGATGCGCCGCTGATGCGTGCGCTGCTCAAACAATTGCCCGGTGGAGCTGGCTTCACGGACGGAAAAATCTCCACGCAAATGAATCTCGTGAACTTGGGCGACGCGCAAATTGTCACCATCCCAGGAGAAGCCTTGCCGAACATCGGCTATTATTTGAAGCGTAAAATGCGCGGGAAACACAACCTGCTCTTCGGTCTGACCAACGACGCGTTTGGCTACATTTTGGCCAAAGAAGATTACGACAGTTTCAAACGTTATTCTTACATTTCGCAAACCAGCCTCGGCGAACGAACGGGCGAAATCCTCGTCAACGAGGTGCTGAAATTCGTGGATGATTCTCCCAAGCCAGGTGAATGAAAACCGGCGGGAACGGTTCTGCGAAAATTAAGGTTCCATTGATCGAAACGAATCGGATTCTCTTCGCGATTTCCGCCATTGCTTATTTTGCAAGTAGTGAGGATGCGTCGGCTGGTGTTGAAACGGAGCGCGTTGCGCCGAGTACTTTTGCATTCCTTCCTACAAAAAACTTGCCGCTGGCCCTTGGCGGCACCGGCGCGGTTCAGACAAATCGTTTTGGTTCACGCCCGGCGGCGCGGATGAAAGACCTCTGCAACCAATCTACTTGGCAGCCTGTTTTGTCGCAGCATCAATCACCGCAGCAGCGTTCGGCAAAGGAAGTTCGGCATAATTGAAATAGCCAATGAACATTTCATCGAACGTCTGTTCACCGAAGTGAACCAGCTTCGTAGGATCGGGATTCGCCGGATTTTGCGCAGAATTATTGAAAGCGCCCGTGCAAACCAGCCGGGTGCCCGCAGGAATTCGTTTCGGTTCCGCCAAGCGATAGAGCGTTTGCCAATTGAAATCGTAATTGGGCACCGAGAGAATGACCTCGCGTTTGCCGTCTGGATAGAAGGCTTCATATTTGACTCGGGACCCGCGAAAATGCATGTGCGGGCTCATCGAGTAGAGCATTGAATCGCGTGGGAAATTAAATTGTGCCTCGACTTGGTAATCGGGGTCGCCAGGTGGAATGTCCAAAATATGTTTCGCGGCGGAACGAGTGTGCAACTCCATCGGCGGTTTCGTTTTGCACAGGTAAAGACCCATCTGGGTTAAATCTTTTTCCACTTTGCCCGTCGCGCTGTAATGAAGTTGGAAAATGATCTTGGTTCCTTTCGGTAAAAATTTTCCAGTCCCTTCCGGAAAGGTGACCTCTTCGGTGCCGGGCAAAAACGAAGCAAAGAAACCGCCCAAACCGCCCCTATCATCGGGCTGCCGATGGCCCGAGTTTTTCGGATAAATTACAAAAACCAGACAGTGATGAAGCACCTTCCGGTTGCCCGCTTTCACGACGGCAGCGCGTAACCATGCATCTTCTGGAATGGGCGATTCCACCAAAACGTAGCGATAGGGAAAAACTCCCGTCGCAGGTATTTCAACTTCCTTTGGCATCGAAACCAAGTAGTCAGGTTTGCCCAACGGCCAATCGACGACGGTGGGCGCGGCCTCGGTCGCCAAGAGGTCTTCACCCTGACCACGAGGCGAACCTTGTTCAATCCAGGTGATCAACATCCGGGTTTGTTCTGGGCTCAGCGATCGATCGTTGGCGAACGCGCCATGGTGCGGATCGGCGTGCCACGGCGGCATTCTCTGCTCTAAAAGCACTTCACGTATCATCGAAGACCATCCTTTGACCTTCTCGTAACTCGACATGGCAAACGGCCCGATGTTCCCGGGGCTGTGGCATACAACACAGTTTTTCTGCAACAGCGGGGCGACCTCTTTTGCGTAAGAAACAGTTTTGCCTTCTTTGGGTGAGACTGAGACAAAGCTGATCGCACAGCCCTTTATCGGCGTGTTGATGGGTGAGATTTTTTTCCCGGCATGAAAATTGTCCAGAGCATCAGCCAGGAAATTCTTCGTGGTTTTGGTTTTTTGCGTGCCGTAGCCGAGTCGATCGTCAATGGCACCTCGATAAAAAATCTTCCAATCTTTCGTGCTGATCGCGATAACTTCGGCCGTCCGGGTAATTTTCAGCGAGCGGGCAACGATCTGCGATCCATCCATCAGCACGGGAATGGTGATACCAAATTCCTTCGCTTCCTCGGCAATGCTCGCCTGATCGTCTTGCGGGTTCGCGTTGATGAACCAGAAAACCGGCTTCTGTTCCACAAATCGCTCCCGCAAGGCTTTGATCGTCCCAATACTTTGCCGGACGATGGGACATCCATTGCCTCCAACGATCAGAACCACGAACGGAGCCTGTGTCTGGCGGTATAGTTCGTGCGACTTACCCTCGTGATCGAGCAGGCGAAAGTTATCGACGACATCGCTCGATGATTTTTCCGGCTTGTCTTTGGTGCTGTCCGTTTTTGCCGAAACCGCAAGTGCCAAACCGACCCACGCAAAAAGGAGCGTGGCTTTCCAAAATAAACTGTTCCTGATTCGCATGATCATTTAAAAAAAAAATTGCTAAACGTTATGAGAAATGACGATGAAGACAAACCTGCTCTTCAAAAGTTCGGAGTATTTCAAAGGTAACGAAATGCAGTTCGACGAATTTCCTCCAGTTAAGGAGCGCGCCACAAATCATTTAATTCCCGGAATTCCTGGCCACCGTGATTGGGGGAATGTCGGAGTAGTTGATGTAGCCGATGAACATTTCATCGAAAGTCTGTTCGCCGAAGCCAACCGTCTTGGTGGCGTCAGGATTATCCGGATTTTGCGTTGAATTGTCGTGACCGCCACGGCAGACCAGACGTGTTCCAGCAGGCAGACGTTTCGGTTCTTTGAACCGATAGAGATGCTGCCATTTGAAATCATAATTCGGGACTGAGAGCAGCACCTCGCTCTTGCCGTCCGGATACATCGCTTCGTATTTGAACCACGACCCGCGCAGATGCATGTGTGGCATCAATTCGTAAAGCAGGCCTTCCTTGGCAAAGCGATATTCCGCCACGGTTTCATGGTTGGATTCGCCGGGTGGAATTTTAAATTGAACATTAAAAGCCGAGCGGGTTTTCAACTCCACCTTTGGCTTCTCCTTCGAAAGATAGAGACCCATTTCGGTCAGATCGCTTTCCGGTTTACCCGTTGCCGTGTAGTGCATTTGAAACACCATGATTGAGCCTGCTGGCAAATATTTTCCAGTCCCTTCGGGGAAAGTCACTGAATCATAACCCGGCACAAACGCAGCGAAAAAACCATCGATACCGCTACCCGCAGTATTACCTTGGCGAGACCTGCGGGCCTGCAATTCCTGTGGCGTCATAATCGTGACCAGAACATGATGCACGGCCTTTCGATTGCCCGGCTTCACCACCGCCGCGCGCAACCAAACATTGTTCGGAAAGGGAGAACGAGCGTAGATGTAACGATACTCAAAAACACCGTTGTCAGGAATTTCCTCCGCTTTGGAGAACGCCACAATTCGATCTGGCTTGCCCAGCGGCCACGGGTCTGCTGGAACTGCGGCGCTGGACGCTAGTGGATCCTCACCTTCACCACGCGGCGCCCCTTGCTGAATCCATTGAACCAGAGTGTGAGCTTGTTCAGCCGACAAGCCACGTTCGTTTGCGAAGTCGCCGTAGTGAGGATCCGCATGCCACGGCGGCATGCGTTGAGCCAACAAAACCTCTTGGATAGTGGACGCCCAGCCCTTTACCTTTTCATAATTTGACATGGCAAACGGCCCGATGTTGCCCGGGCTGTGACAAGGAACGCAGCTCTTCTGAAGAATGGGGGCGACCTCATTCGCGTACGAGATCGGGGTCTTCGCCGCATCTTTCGCTTCGGCAAAGGAAATCTCGGTGCCTTTCGCCATTGTGCGACTCGGTGAGATTTTCTTGGCCGCCAGGAAAGAAGTTAATGTGTTTTCCAGATAGGTTTTCGAGGGCGTCGCCTTGGTTGCATCGCCGAGTTGATCATCAATTGCGCCTCGATAGATGATGGTCCAATCTGCCGTATTGATGCAAACGGCTTCGGCCGTTCGAGTCAAACCCAATTCACTCGCGACCAACTGAATGCTGTCGCTCAGAACTGGTAGGTCGAGGCCCAGCGACTTCACTTCGCTGGAAATACTGGCCCGGTCGTCCTGCGGATTGGAATCGATCATCCAGAATTGGACGCCGTCTTTCCCAAAACGATCCTGCAAGGCTTTGATCCGGGGGGCAGCCTCTTTCACAACGGGGCAGCCATTGGCGGTGGCAATCAACACCACGACCTTGCTCTTGGTTTGGCGATGAAGAAAGTGCGAACGGCCTTCTTGATCCAAAAGGTGGAAATCCTCAACTTTTTGAGGGGCGGCGTCCTGGCTACTCGCGGCCTGACTGAGTTTACCCGCCAACATCGGGCTGGCTTTTCTGATCGTTTCAGGGCTGAAAACCCAAAGTGCGCCGACAATGAGCGCGGCCCCCACGACAAGCAGTGTCGAGCTAAGCGCAATTTTTTTTCCGGTATTCATAGATAAATAAAACTTTTAATCAAACGGATTTGTTTACGGTTTTGAAATCTTTCGGTGCGACTGAGACAAAGCTAATCGCGCAGCCCGTCACTGGCGTCTCGGCGAAGCGGTCGCGCACTGTAGAAACCGCCAGAGTCAACCCCACCCCTGCACAAATGAACGAGCCATTCCAAAATTGTTTTTTCCTGATTCGCATGAGTGTTTCTAAACAGTCTTGTTGACACAATAAGCAATCTGACGCCAAACGCAATTGCACTCTTCAAAATTTCGGAACATTTTTCAAGTAATATGGCTGGAGAAGATTACTTCAGGGTGTGATTAAAAGTGGGTGAGGCTGAGGAACGCCGCCTTTAGGCGGCAGCCCTGTAGCCCGTTGCCCGTGCTGCCGCCCCGCCACTGCGGGGCGGCGTTCCGATGGCCCCGGCAGTCAATCGCGCCCGCGTGGCCCTCACCCACTTTTAATCACACCCATTACTTCATTACGACATGATATTTTTCATCATTAGCCGCTTGCCAGGTCGATTTTCTTTTAGGATAGTAACTCAATTGCAGAAATGAAAACCAACTCACAACATGGCGCGCGCGCTTTTACGCTGATTGAACTTCTTGTCGTTATCGCCATCATTGCCATTCTGGCCGGATTATTATTGCCTGCATTAAGCAAAGCGAAAACCAAGGCTCAGGGAATTGCCTGCCTCAGTAATGGCCGACAGATGATGCTGGCGTGGAGGCTTTACACGGATGACAGCCGGGACAGAGTTCCTCGGTCCTATGGAACGGGCGAATGGATCAGTGGCGATATGAATTTCGATCCAGCTAATCGAAGCAACTGGGACATTGACTGGGATATAAAGAAAAGTCTTCTCTGGCCCTACGGCAAAAGCGCGGGCATCTGGAAGTGTCCCGCCGATAGATCCATGATTACTCCCAATTCAGGACCTTTTGCAAAACAAAGAGTGCCACGCGTCCGGAGTATTGCGATGAACGCCTGGTTTGACAGCACGGATGTGGCCGGGTTTGCTCCAGCGGGATTTCGGATCTACAAGAAAGCGAGCGATTTAACAAACCCCGGCCCAAGCCGAACCTGGGTTTTCCTTGATGAGCGTGAAGACAGTATTAACGATGGCGAGTTCGTGGTTAGCATGAACGGCTATCCTGACCAGCCGGGGAGTTGGATGATCGTCGATTTTCCTGCCAGTTATCACAATCAAGCTGGATCGTTTTCGTTTGCCGACGGACACTCTGAAATCCACAAGTGGAAGGACAGTCGAACCGTACCTGTACTCAAGGCTGGACAAGGTCTGCCGCTCAATGTCCTCTCGGCAAATAATCAGGATGTTCTCTGGCTGATGGAGAGAAGCACTAGAAAGTAGTCGCTGATTCAAAAAGGGAGGTTGCTAATTGCGCCTACTTTTTTTCAACTCTCCTCGGCTTGCTTGGTATTGGTCGGCCTCTCGGGTAACTAGAAGCGCGGGCCGCTTTGGACCGCTTGAAACATCTTTGCGCGGAGTTCGTACATCTCTTTGGTGTCAAGGGCGGGATTAACGGCTATCGCTTGATTGATCTGTTGAAGCGCCACGCCGACAGCCTGTTTTTGGGCGCCAGTCATAGGGCGCTGGTCAACCAGCGGAGCCAATGTCCGGGCGGCTTCTGAATAATTCGCTGTCTTAAGGCTATTATTTACCGTCTCAATGGCTTTCTTGACCTCCGGGTCGGCGGTTTGAAATGACTGCCGGAGCGTTTGAGTTGCATCTGTTTTGGCCTCCTTACAACTCGCCAGCAAAAGTACCGTGGCTGCCAAGACGAGGAATAAGGATAGAATTGAGGATTTCATGGTTCGCAAGCAAAGCAGTTCAACGATAAAAGTACGTCGCTCGGGAATGCGCTTCGGTCGGTTGCCAACGAGAATCTTTGAGAGCGGCATCCACCAGACCAAAGTCCAGGCTCGACGTTTGTGTGTTCTTCTTATGTTCGGCATGACCATCACAGGAGATGAGATTTCCCCCCTGCTCGTGGAGATTGTTGTAATGCTCGCGGGGAGTACCGCTCCATTCGTTGCCGCTGCCACTATTGGCCGTCCACGTGTGCCACTGGCTGTAGGTGTCGCCCGAGCCCTCCGGTTCGTACCAGAACGCGTTCATCAAGCAGTAATTCTCCTGAAAGATCACGGTTCGGGAGGGATTTTTGATCTTGTTGACTCCTTTGTCCAACACCAGTTGACTCACCAGCATGGCAGTGGAACTGATTACCGTAGGTTGATAACCTGGCTTTTTTGAAGGAATTGCCGTGGGACAAATGTAAACTGGGGTTGTAGCCGTGGCACTCTTCACCCCGATGTAAGGACGGAAGGCCTTGAACACGTTATTCTCGGCAAATTGATTGTTGAAGTCGAACGCCGGACTGCCACTCGTGCTACTCGGATTGGGAAGTTTGCCATTGGAGTCGGAGTCATACATGTGCAGCGCGAAGCCCACCTGTCGCATGTTGTTAAGGCAGGCAATGCGCTTGGCCTTCGTCTTGGCCTTGGCCAACGCAGGCAACAGCAAGCCCGCCAGGATGGCAATAATGGCGATCACCACCAATAATTCAATCAAAGTGAAGGCCCTGTTTGGCCAAAGCCGCTTCGAGGTATCGTTATACGGTTTCATAACATTCAGTTCTTTGTGGTCGATGAATTTTTACCACGCGCTTGCGGGCATTTCAAAGCTAAAAAATAGAACTTAATTTCTACACTGAAAGAACCCCTGGCGAAAAGCTCACTGGAAGTCGGATTCTTTAATAGTTTAGGACATCTCTTGGGTTCAAGAACGAACTTCCATAAAAGCAGTCACGTCGCCGTAAAACCGCCGTCCGCCACCATCACTTGCCCGGTCACGAACGAAGCTTCTTCGGAAGCGAGGTAGAGCGCCAAGCCGGCAATCTCATCCGGCTGTCCAATGCGCCGCAGAGGAGTGGAGCCTTCGAACTGGCCACGTGTGGAGTCGCTCTTCCATAAAAATTCGCTAAAATCAGTCTGAATCAACCCGGGCGCAATCGCATTGAAGCGAATGTTGAACGGACCGAACTCCTGCGCCCAGGAACGGGTCATCATGAGCAAGCCCGCTTTGGTGAAGCTGTAGAGGAGACCACCGGGTTGCGGGCGCAAACCAGCAACGGAGGCAATGTTGATGATCGCCCCGCCCTTTTGACGCTCGATCATTTTAGGAACGATCAATCGAACCAAACGAAGAGCCGACTTGATATTGATTTCCACCATCTTATCGAGCATTTCGTCCTCGGCTTCGAGCGAAGAACCCTGGCCAATGTTTGTCGCGCTGTTGTTAACGAGAATATCAATCGGGCCGAAGTGAGATTCAGTTTCTTTGACAAGATGCTCAAGCTGTTCCTTGCGCCCAACGTGGCAGACGACGGGAAAAATTTTGCCAGGCAGCGTGGAAAACTCACGGGCGGTTGCTTCGAGGTTTTCCATTTTCCGGCTGGCGATAACGACGTTTGCTCCTGCTTGCGCGAAACGGCGGGTAATCGCTTTGCCAATGCCACGGCCGCCGCCGGTAACGAGTGCGACTTTGCCCTGCAAACTAATTGTGTTGTTCATGTTTTTTATATTCGAGTGTTGCTGGAAGCTAGCAAGACCGAAGAAATTCTCAACCCGAATTCCGAAATCAGATTTGGAAACGGGCGGTGTAGCGGCGGGCGTCCTCGCCTGCCGTGGAGCCGTGGCGTCCCGCCCGGCGGATCAGCGCGCGA
>JAYVSV010000046.1:0-4640 GCA_043775015.1 Verrucomicrobiota bacterium | reverse complement strand
TTCCCACGCGCACCGTCACCGTTCCGGTTGCAACCGGAACGGTGACTCCAGTCTGGCCTTTCAGCCAGCGAGGACAATTAGAAAGATACAAGCGGCGTGCGCAGCGATGGAAATTTGGACATCAATAAACTGCATGCATTCGTATCCGCCGTCAGATCGACCTGACGAAACCAACCGGCTAACCGTGGTTTTGGCGGGGCGAGGTCTTGCTTTTCAATTTTTAAACTTCTTCACGATAAAAAGGCGAACCCTAGCGGCTTGCACGGCGATGCCTTAATTCGGATTTAACAATAACGATTGCACTCACCTGAAATTATCTGGCGTCACCCCGATCCCCGCCACGTAACCTTGGTCATCTGACGAAGCCCATCTCGGCTCAATGCCATCCAGTCCATCCAGTTGGAATTCTCCTCGGCCCATAATTTTGCGGGTAGTTGAAAGGCACGGCGTAATGTTTACGACAAAGCGAGGATAATAATAAATGTGGATAAAAAAACAGGCGAGGTTTGCACCTCGCCTGTTGTGATTAAACTATCTGCCTATTATGGCACCAGTGAGCAGGTGGTATGCGCCGGCTTGGTGCATTCCTTGATCATCGGATGAATCTGATGATTTCCGCGTTCCAGTTCACCACCGTCATCAATGTCAGGTGCGCGCATACCGAACACCGCAGTGCCGAGTGCCCCCGGCGCTCCGTCTTGGATCGCTACATTGGCCTTGGACGCCGCAATCGCCTGCCTGAATCCACAGAGATCCTGGCCATACTGAGCTCGATCCGCAGCGTTGATGACCCAGATGCGAATGCGATAACGATCTGCCGGCGGTGTCGCTCCACCCGGCTTCGAACCACCCGGCTCGCTGCGGTCTTCAATGTCAATGCGGAACAACACAGAACGCGGAGTCCTGCGGCCATTGGTCAGCGTATAGTTGCCAACTCCAGAGAACGCGATCTTGTTTGCCCCAGCTCGACGTGGTTCTGGTCCACAGGTGCGGTCACCAGGATTACAGAGCCCGTCCACAATTACACCAGATCCAGGATTTTCCGGACATCCGAGGCAGGCGCACATCAAACTATCGAAGCTGCGTGCCTGGAAGTTGCCCACCAAACCGCCCTTGATATGGCGAACGTAGGTCTGACGACCGTGGATACAGTCACTGTCCGGATCGAACGCTGTTTCATTTCCAACCGGAGCGCCGATCTGGCCGCCGTGTGTCGTGTAGCGTGGTGTGCCACCAACCAAGGCCAAGACTGCAGGACTGGTGTAGGTCAATGTGCCAGGCTGTCTGCCACCGCCTGTTTCACGGCATCCACCTTTATCACAAAGAACCACGGCTTCACATTCGCTACGAACCGTGATGTTGGTTCCATTGATGTCGTAGGCACAATACTGGTTCGTGCCTGTCGCAACATCCGCAGTCACAGTTACGGTGTTCGTAATCGGTGCATCTGCGCAGGTAACATTCGCCTGGCACAGAACGTTCGTGATTGACTGTCCAACTTCCAAGGAAGCGACCACGAGGTTACTGCAACCCGTGTCGGTTACCCTGATATTGGACAGGTTGGCATGACCGGTATTAACAACCACAACACTCCAGACAATCACATGGCTTGCTCCATCGCCGGGGAGAATGGCCACACTGTCGCTTGGAACGCCGTCAACCGAAACAAGCTTACGGCATCCGATGCTGGCATCGATCACAACTGCCACGGCATCTGCGGTGGCAGTAACCGCGCCATTTGTTGAAGCATCAAAGACGCTCTGGCCAGCAACGATCACCACATTTGTGGTCGTCCTATCCCAACTCATTTTGTATTCGTTGGTGATTGATGCGCCCACGGCAAATTCCGTTGTAGGTGTCGCGAAGAAGTTCGTTGTCAAATCTCCGAGTTTATCATCAATGACCGTCACATTCTTCAATGTCGCCAGACCACAGTTGCGAACTACCACGCGGTAGCAGAACGCTGGATCTTGCGTGTCACCGCTAACCCCTGTTGCTGTGTCACCGAATGTGCCACAGTTGTTATTCGGCAAGAGGCAAGCGATTTCTTTGGTCACGCAGATGTTCGGAGGGCAGTTCGACACGGTCAAGGTAGCGCAATTGGTAACAGCGCTACAGAAACCAGTGACTCGCACACAATATTCTGCAGAATTTGTGGCATCTGTCAGGTTCAAGCTGCTCGAATTTGCCCCCGGGATGACCACGTTGTCCTTTGTCCAAACATATGTGAACGGCCCGGTGCCAGAGGCTACCGTGCTAAAGTTTGCATTCGATTGAAGACATGCGCTGGTCACATTCGTCAACGGCGTTGCCGTTGTGTTGGTCAGCACTGTCAAGTCAGCGCAGTTGGTCACACTCGTGCAGAAGCCACTGACTTTCACACAATAATGACCAGCATCACCAGCAACAACGGACGGAATCGACAAGCTCGCGCTCGTCTGGCCGGCAATCGGCACTCCACCCTTTGTCCATGAATACGTGAACGGTCCGGTGCCTGAGGCTACCGTCGTGAACGTCGCAGGTGATCCGGGGCACAACGTCAAACTTGTCAACGGCGTCGCCGTCGTGTTGGTCAGCACTGTCAAGGTGGTGCAGTTGGTCACACTCGTGCAGAAGCCACTGACTTTCACACAATAGGTTCCGGCATTAGAGGCCACCAGCGACAGGAGATTCAACGAGTTGTTGGTTTCGCCGGCGATCTCCAAGCCAGCCTTGCGCCAGAGGAAAGTGATCGGACCGGTGCCCAAAGCCACGGTTGAGAAGGTAGCAGAATCGCCGGGACACTTGACCAGATTGATCAACGCCGTGGCGACCGTGTTGGTGTCGATGGTGAGCGCAGCGGAGTTGGTCACGCTATTGCAGTCGCCCGAAACCTTGACGGAATAGGTTCCGGCATTGGTGGCCGTCACAGAAGCCAAACTCAACACGCTGTTTGTCTGGTTCGCCAGCAGATTCCCTTTGAAATACCATTGATAACTCAATCCAGTTCCGCTCGCGCTTACGCTGAAATTCGCCGTCGTTCCAGGACAATTAGTCTGGCTCGTTACCGCTCCAGCATTTACACAATCTATTGTGATAATTCTCAATATGCCACCAGCCCCGTTCTTGCCGCCCACCAGTATTCGATAAGCTGTGCCGGCTGTTGCTTGGAACGACGTGCTTGCCCGCGTGGTCGCGCATGCGGAACCGAAGTCGTCATTGCAATTTAACGGTGAAAGGAGATTACAACTGCCAGTGAAAACTTGAATAACCGTATCAAAATCACTTCCACAGGTGCTGATCCTCACCGGGCCCGTCACCGCAGGTTTATATGTGTACCAGACTCCCTTGTCAGAATTTGTCCCGCATCCCAATGCTGGATCGCCCAGAGAAGTGGCCCCGGAGGTGTCTAACGTGTAAATCGTATTTACGTTCATGGCGACCGCGCTGCCGCAAGTGTCGTTCGTCGGAATTACCGTGGCGACGATTCCGAGATTTCCAAATGTTCCCGCGAATCCGCCTGCCAACAATCGGTAGGTTGTTCCAGCGGTTCCGTTGAAACTAATGCTCGCTCGATTGGTTGAACAGATCGGTCCGAAATCGTCGTTGCATCCGCCAGCGACTGGCGTGAGCGAATCGCAAGCACCGGTGTAAGCTTGCACCAACGTATCGAAATCGCTGCTGCAAGTGCTGACGGTCACCGTGCCGCTGATAGATGGAGTGAAACTGAACCAAACGCCGCGACCATAATTCGTCCAACAAGTCAGCGGCGTGTCGCCGTTGGTTGTCGCGCCAATCGTGTTCATGAAATTCGTCACGCCGGCAATCAGCGGAATCGCGTTGGTACAAACATCATTGGCCGGAGCTGGAGCGACGGTAGCAATAATTCTCAGATTGCCTCGCGCGCTATTGAAACCTCCCGTCAAAATCCGATAAGTCGTCGCCGCCACGCCGTCGAAAGTAACGCTGGCTGTGACCGCGAAACAAGCCGAGCCTGCGTCGTCGTTACAGATCATCGGCGTGAGCGAAGCACAAGCGCCGGTGTAAACTTGCAACACCGTATCGAAATCGCTGCCGCAAGTACTGATAGTGATCCGCCCAGAAATCGACGGCGTGAACGCAAACCAAACTCCTCTGCCGAAATTGGCCTGGCAACCGGGTGTTGGATCTCCATTGGAATTCGCCTGCATCGTGCTTTCCGAATAGGTTACTCCATTCGTCATGGGATAGGCGTCGCTGCATGCATCATTGATCTGGCCATAAACGGCTGGTGAACTCAACCCGCACAGGATGAACGTTCCGATCGAGCAGAGTTTGACGGCAATTTTCATAAAATTTTCAGTATGAACTAATCATCAGAGCAGCAAATTTAGAAATATTCTGATTCTGGCTGGGTCGCGACTTATTTTCCCCGCGTGGCTAACATGATGAGCATAGTCTTGTAGCGTCAAATTAGAAAAAGTCAAGGAATTCAGTTCTTGCTGTCGGCGGGAGTTCAAAAGGAGAATTTTTGCGGGTACAAAATGAGAAAGCGATTAATTGTGGCTAACCTCTTACGCGGATTGAGTTTGGATAATTCTCGGCGCGCCTGTTGGCGAGGGCGGGCGAGTCCGTTACGCGGTGGCGACCGGCGGCAACGCGAGCTGGGACTCGGAAGCCCG
>JAYVSV010000045.1:0-24226 GCA_043775015.1 Verrucomicrobiota bacterium | reverse complement strand
CCGGGACATTCATAAAAAAACACGCGATCGTTTCTTTATGGACGTCTAAACCGATAAAGTGCACTGTTTTGTTCATGGGTGTTTGTTTCCTTTCTCTTGCTATTGATGGTTCATTTAATCGACGGACCTCTAACATTCTGGCTCTACTTCGCTCGCGCGAAGCAACCCTCGTTATAACGAATCCAAACACCCTCTTAAACCTTTCGCTAAGCCATGCGGTCTAGGCGGCAGCGCACACTAGCCGAATTCGACACCTTATGAAGAAAGCACGAAACGGCCCGTTCTGGTTGGGCGCATTCGCCTTGTCGTTAGCGGCCTGGTTCACCGCTTGCCAAAGTACGCCGACGCGAACCGCCGCAGAACTAAGACGTCTCCAAGGCTATTGGGAAGGCGAAGAGCGGGGAGACAAATACTCAATAACCATCACGGGCAATTCGCTCCACTATTTTGCGCGAACGAACCATTGGTTTCACACCACATTTACTTTACCTGCCGGCACCGACCCACCCCAACTACACGCCACCATCATAGCTTGTACGCCATCAAATCCTCACACCGGCGAAGTGGTCATCGCCATCTACAAGGTTGAGGGCGGGATCCTGACCTTGGCCGCGGAAGAAGGCGGCGCCCCAGACGACGCGGGAAAGGCGCCGAAAAGCTTCGATGATAAGAGCTATCAGCTCCGCGTACTCCGGAAGGCTTCGCCTAAAAAAGGAATGCCCAACCAGCCAAAACAAAATGAACCGGACACGCCATGACGTCGTGCGCGATTTTCCCAGCCGTGCGGCCTCCTGAGTAACAGGACTGGGTCATAGTTAAGCTGGAACGAGTTTCATATGGAGTGCATGGGCTTGGTTTTGGAGGTTTTTGAGGCGGCGGGCAGTGGCGGCGGGGGTGTCGATGACGACGGATATTATCGCCCATGCACCGGTGAACCGGTGCGCTGGAGGCTGGCTTGAAAAAAGTCCCAGACCGGCCCGCGTCGCTGACGCGTGCAGTAAAGCCCGGCGTTTTAGCGCTGGGACACCCGACACCGCACAGGTTGGGTGTCCCGTTTCGAATGTGAACGTCACCCTGCGTTTTTTCCCCTTCGACACGCCCGGCTGATCCACTTCAGAATTCCTTCAAGAAGCTTCTGACATCCTCCTCCGTGGTGTCCCAACTGCACATTAACCGGCAATCGCCCTGGCTGACGTGGGTGTAAAATTGCCAGCCGCGTTCCCGCAATGTATTGATCTGAGGTTGGGGGATTCGCGCAAAAACCGTGTTCGTCTGTCGCGGAAAAGTGATTTCCACATCCGGGATCAGATGAAGTCCCTGCTCCAGTTGCCGCGCCATTTCGTTCGCGTGCGCCGCGTGCCGGAGCCACGCGCCATCCTGCAAAACACCGACCCACGGCGCGGAAAGAAAACGCATTTTCGACGCCAGTTGCCCCGCTTGTTTGCAGCGATAATCAAATTCCTTGGCCAGTTCCGTATTGAAGAAAACGACCGTTTCGCCGACCGGCAATCCGTTTTTCGTTCCGCCAAAACAGAGGACATCCACGCCGGCCTGCCAGGTGATTTGTTTGGGTGACAGGCCCGAAGCCGCGACCGCGTTGGCGAAGCGTGCTCCATCCATGTGAATGCGCAGGTCAAATTTTCGAGCGGTTTCCGTGAGCTGATGCAATTCATCCAGCGAGTAAAGCGTTCCCATTTCGGTGGCGTGCGTCAGACTGAGCACGCGTGGTTTTGGGTAATGAATATCAGTGCGCTTTTTCACCATTCCCTCGATGGAGGCGGGATCAATTTTTCCATTCGCGCCGGGCAGCAGCAAAACTTTTGAGCCGTTGGAAAAAAACTCCGGCGCGCCGCATTCAGCGGTTTCGATATGCGCTCCTTCGTAACAGAGAATGCTGTGGTAGGACTGGCACATCGAAGCGAGCGCGAGGGAATTCGCCGCCGTCCCGTTGAAGACGAAAAAAACTTCGCACGGCGTTTCGAAAATCTCGCGAATTAAATCCGCCGCTTTCGCTGTCCACGGATCATTGCCGTAGCTGCGCGCATGACTTTGATTGGCTTCGGTAAGTGCCGCAAACGCTTCCGGACAAATTCCAGCGTAGTTGTCGCTGGCAAAGTGTCGGCGTATTTCGATTTTGTTTTTCATGAGGAGCTTTGAATTGTTGACCGATTAATTATTGAAAAGCCGAAACAGTCCGCGAGATTTGTAAGGACTTTCGAGGTCAATGTAGGGCTCGTGCGAGCGGTTTCGCGCTTCCAAATCGAATTGAAAAAGGATGCCGATGTTCTGAGCGCCCCGACCGTGATTGCGAATCGCCTCGAATCCGTAAGAGTAGCTGGTGATCAACTCCCACGCGCCGCTCTTGGATTTGTAGCCGAAACCCGCGCCGACACCGGAGTGCAAATCGCCCGGCTGTGAAAGACCTTGAGTATAATCAACCGCTGCGCCGGTCGCGGTGGCCGACACGATCCATTGTTTCGAGGAATCCAGTGGCAATGTGTATTGACCGCTCAACAACGCGAAGCGACGCGCGCTAATTTCCTGAAAATAATATCCCGGCAACGACAGTGGAAATTCTGCAATCAACGGAAGTGTCCCGCCGAGTCGATACGAACTGAAGCGATCCGATTCCAGGCTGGTTCCCGTCGTGAGGCTCAGGCTGATGTTGTGTTTCAATTCCGGCAGTGTGTAGATCAACAAAGCGCGTCCCCAAAATAAGTGTGATGAAGGACGAAGTTCCCGATCGTTGTCGAATCCATAACCGCCGTGCTCTGTGCGAAATTGCCCTTCGTACCACGCGGAAAGTTCCATCGCCAGGGCGGGACTAAGCACCGGTTCTTTGCCGCCCCAACGCAGTCCGGCGCGAACGTTGAGCGAGGCATGATCGGGCGGCAGTTCAAAATCGTCGGACGTATCGGAATCTCGCTCGTAAACCGATTGATGAGCGCTGGCCCGTAAAATTCCGCTCAGCGGAATCAGTTTATCTGGATTGAATAAATGATAAATGCTGGCGGAAATTTCACCTCCGTGGCCGGTAAAAGATTCTTCGTCCACAAGTTTGCCGCTACGAACTTCCGAGTAGCTGTCCGCAAAACCACCGCCTGCCACACCGATTGCAAAATCAGTCTGCTCGCCGAGCGCGTGCGCGAAACCAAGTTCGGAATCCACATAAACTGGGGCAATCGCCAGACGCAGCGTGATGTTCGTGCGGATGAAGCCGGGATGGTTGTTCAAATAAAACGCGTAAGCGGAAATAGGGCCTCGCCCTTCGATCGGTTGGTTGAATCCGATTTGAAACAGCTGCCGTTTTTCTGGATCGATCTGGCCAAAGGCGCAGATTAATCCACCGAGAAAAAATATCCCGAAACAGAATGCTTTACGCACGTCAGAGTCCTACTGGAAAACAAAGGATTCCAGCAAGCTGAAATCGCAGGGCTGACGCATCTAATTCAGTGCGGATGCTTCACTCTCATTAACACCGTGGCTTTAGCCCGGTGAAAGGAGGGGAAAAAGGATTTCAGCCGTTTCAACGGCTTCTGCGCGCCTTTCGGGAAGCCGTTGAAACGGCTGAAACTCGGATGGGCACGCAGGAACACCGGGCTAAAACCGCGGTGTTAATGAGAAATAATTTAGATGCGTCAGCCCTGGCTGAATTCGATGGCTTTGCATTTATGAAAATTCACCACGACCGCCTGGCTCCGGTTTGGGCGTTTTCGCGAAATGAGATTGCTGACATCATTTGAGCGCCTATGTTCTTAGCATGAACGTGAGAAAACTTTTGCACACACGATATCGGTTAAACGATTTGGAACGATCCGTGAAGTTTTACAAAGAGGTCCTCGGACTCGAAGAGGTGCGCCGCCACAAATCACCGCGCGGCTCAGAACTCGTTTTCATGAAAGCGCCGGAAAGCGAGGAGTTAATTGAACTCTGCCATTTCCCGAACAGCGGACCGGTCGAGGTGCAACCCGACTTGACTCATCTGGCCTTCTCGATGGACAGCTTGGAGGAATTTGGAAAACACCTCGCTTCGTTGGGATTAAAATATTCTGACGGGCCGACGATGCGCGCCGATGGCAGCGGCGGATTTGCCTTTATTGATGCGCCCGAAGGTTATGAAGTCGAACTCATTCAAGTTTCAAAACAGGTTCGCCCAGCCGAGACTTACTGATGCGTTTGCGCGCCCGTCAATTTGATTTCACGTTCCCGCGCCCGGCGTTGATCATGGGTATTGTGAACGTGACGCCGGACTCGTTTTCCGACGGCGGACAGTTTTTTGATTCGAGCGCGGCGATGAAACACGCGTTGGATTTATGCGAACAAGGTGCCGACATCATCGACATCGGCGGAGAATCGACGCGGCCGGGAGCCACGCCGGTGTCCGAGGCGGAGGAGTTGCGTCGGGTCATTCCGGTGATTGAAGGATTGGTGGGAAAAATTAAATTGCCCATTTCAATCGACACGGTGAAACCGGCCGTCGCGCGAGCGGCGATCCAAGCGGGCGCGAGCATGGTCAATGACATCGCCGCTAATCGCACCGACGAAGAAATGTGGCGGATCGTCGCTAAATCAGGCGCGGGTTATGTGGCCATGCACAGACAAGGCACGCCGCCAACCATGCAGGACAATCCGCAGTATTCGGATGTGGTAGTTGAAGTGAACGAATTTTTTGCGGAACGATTGAGCCAATTAACGGAAGCCGGTGTCAATCCCGAGCAAATCGTTCTGGACGTGGGAATTGGTTTTGGAAAAACGCTGGAACATAATTTAGAGTTGCTCCGGCGCTGGAGCAGTTTTACGAAATGGGATCGCCCGTTGTTGTTGGGCGTTTCACGAAAATCTTTTATCAGCAAATTGCCCGGCGCGAAATCGGCAGAGCGGCTGCCTGCCTCTTTGGCTTGCGCCTGTTGGACGGTGCAATCCGGCGCGCAAATCATTCGCACGCACGATGTGGCGGCGACGAGGCAGGCGGTTCGGATGACGGAAACCTTGTTAAATCATGTGGGACCTTTGGTACATTCTTAAAATCGGCTGGCGACCCGTGTTGGAGGTGATCATCCTCACGATTGCGATTTATCACGCCTTCAATTTCGTGCGGGGCACTCGTGGCGTGCCGGTCGTTTACGGATTCGTCGTGGTGCTGGTGACGATGACCATTTTTGCCGGCGTATTGAAACTCGAAGTGCTCAACTGGCTGCTGCGTTCGTTCGCCGCTTTTTCCGCCATCGCCGTGTTGATTATTTTCCAGCCGGAACTGCGCAGAATCCTGGCCGAATTGGGGAATCAACCTTTGTTTAACACGGCGCGAGAACAACGCGAAAACATCGAGGTGATCATTCAAACCGCAGAGCGTTTATCCGAAGTCCACATCGGCGCGCTCGTCGCCATCGAACAATCCATTCATCTCCAGGAAGTCGTCGAGTCGGGGATCGCGGTCGATTGCGAGGCAACGCCGGAAATGTTGGAAACTATTTTTTTCCCGAACAACGCGCTGCACGATGGCGGAGTGATCATCAAAGGCGACCGCATCGCCTCCGCCGCCTGCATTTTTCCGCTCACGCAACGTCAGGATCTCAACCCCTCGCTCGGCACACGCCATCGCGCGGCGATTGGTTTGAGCGAAGAGACCGATGCAATTGTCGTCATTGTATCCGAAGAGACCGGCGCAATTTCCTACGCCTACAAAAGCCAGCTCGTGCGGGGTGTTTCGCTGGAACAGCTTCGTGCTTTCCTCACTTCCGTTCTCGTTTCGCGCAGCAAATCGCGCAACCTCTTCGAGTGGATTCGCGCGTGGAACGCCAATCGTATTTCGCCTGGTGCCGCCGTCGCCAACAAAACTGATTCGGACTAACATGTCTTTGCGCTCTTTAATCCTGCATAATTTCTGGCTCAAGCTGTTCTCTTTTTTGCTCGCCATGCTGATCTGGTTTGCAATTTATTTTGGGACCGCGAAGGATTTCCGCATCCCGCAAAATCCAATCACGAACCCGACGGTTACGCAGTTTCTCCGCTTGCCCGTGCGGGTCCTCACCCAGCCGGAGGATGCGCGCGTGTTCAAAGTCGATCCCGCCAAAGTGGTCGTGACGATCACCGGAGAAGAGGCCGTGTTGCGCGACCTGACGCCGGATGCCGTTGCTGCTTATGTCAACCTTTCCGACAGCCGTTCGACGCGCGAAACAAATCAGCAGGTAAAATTGGATATTCCGAGCGGAGTCACGGTGGTCAATGTCACCCCGCGCGCCGTCAATGTGGAACAGGTTTCTCCCTGAAAAAATCAAATATAAAATTACGCCCATGAGTTCGCTCAAGAAAATTTTTGGAACCGACGGCGTGCGCGGTCGGGCGAATGTCGAACCGGTCACTGCCGAAACGGCCTTGAAGCTCGGTCGCGCGGCGGCTCACGTTTTTAAACATCTGGAAAAGAAGCCGCGCGGTCGTGGTCGCCACCAGATTGTCATCGGCAAAGACACGCGCCTTTCCGGTTACATGCTGGAGAATGCCTTGTCGTCAGGAATTCTTTCCATGGGCGTCGATGTCTTGTTCATCGGCCCGCTGCCCACGCCGGGAGTGGCTTATGTCACGCGCAGTTTGCGCGCTGATGCGGGCATCGTCATCACCGCTTCGCACAATCCTTACGATGACAATGGGATAAAATTTTTCCGCGCCGACGGCTACAAACTCGATGACAACATCGAAGCGCAGATCGAAGAACTCGTTTTCAGCGGCGCAATTGAAAACATCCGGCCCACCGCTGGTGAAATCGGGAAAGCCGTTCGCATCGACGACGCCCTCGGCCGCTACATTGAATTTGCCAAGGCCTCATTTTCGCGCGGCTCGACTCTCGAAGGCTTGCGCATTGTCGTCGATTGCGCGCACGGGGCCGCTTACAAATCCACACCGTGTGTTCTGCGCGAGTTGGCCGCCGAGGTTTTCGTCTTCGGCAACCAACCCGATGGCACGAACATCAACAAAGATTGCGGTTCCATTCATCCCGAACACCTCGCCCGAAAAGTTCGCGAAATGCGCGCTGATATCGGAATCGCCCACGACGGCGACGCCGACCGCGTCATTCTTTGTGATGAAAAAGGAACGTTGATCAATGGCGACGACATCATGGCCATGGCCGGATTGGATATGCTCGCCGAAGGCACGCTCGCTCAAAAAACCTTGGTCACCACAGTCATGAGCAACGCCGGGCTGGATGTTGCGATCAACGGCGCGGGCGGCAAGGTCGTGCGTACGGCGGTTGGCGATAGAAGCGTCATCGACGAAATGTTGCGCAATGGATTTAATTTTGGCGGTGAACAAAGCGGACACCTTATTTTCAGCGATTACGGCACCACCGGTGACGGTCTTGTCGCGGCCTTGCAAATCTTGCGCATCATGAAAGCACGCGGCAAACCGCTCTCCGAACTCGTGAAATGTTGGACGCGCTATCCGCAACTCGTTTCCAACGTGCGCGTCCGCGAAAAAAAACCGTTCGAAGAACTCGACGGCGTCCTGGAAACGCTCGCGCAAGCCGAGGCCGAAGTCGCCCCGACCGGTGGTCGCGTGCTGCTCCGCTATTCTGGAACAGAACCGAAAGCCCGCCTGCTGATCGAGGGCCGCGATGCCGCTGTGCTGGAAAAGTGGAGCAAAAAAATCTGCGACATGATCAAGCAACAGGTTGGCGCGTAAACGACGGGCCTTTGCATTTGTGGTTTTCGGCAGTGACACAGTTTGAACTTCCATACGCAAAGGGGAGCCTGATGGAGTCGCTTCCAATAAATTCAGTAAAAAAAATTTGATTCAGACGAAGTCATTGCCACAGCGGGGCAAAAGAAATTAACCCAGCGTTGGAGCAACGCGACCACCCAGAGCCAATCGTTTTAAGAAATCATCCGTCCTGAAGAGACAGGAGAAAGTTTCACCGTGCAGACGCATGGCTTGGACGCAAATTCCAAACAAAGCCGATTGAATCCAGCAATTGCTTGCGGGCTGGAAGAAGCTTGCCACGAGTTTTTGCGGTGCGCTGACTATTAACCCATTTTCCAAGCCGCTTTTGTTCAAGCGCTATATGTTCGCGTGATTTTTGCGGGACGTTGCAATGGCCGTGAGTTTTTTTGAACTCAACCAACGCCGCAAACATATCTTCCCAACTGACTGTTTCGACGAGTGTCCACATGAATCCGATTGCGTCCAGACGCTTGGCACGTTCCACCATGATAGGGCGCTTGTATCGCTTTGCCCCTCGCTGATTTCTCACCCATGTCCCGAGTGCCGTATATTTGCCGGAACGTTGCGGGACGTTTGTGTGACCGTATTCATTCTTGAATTCTACCAACTGCTGAAACATCGCTTCCCATTTTGTGCCGACTGGATTCCAGCCGAAGCCCAATTCATCAAGCCGCCGCACGCGCTCGGCGTCGAGGCGATTCTTGTTCCGAGCGATTCGTTGATCTGAAACCCAACCGGCTAGTCTGCGGTCTGCTTTCCAGCGTTGAGGCACAAGGCAGTTTCCGTGTGCTTGCTTGTATTGTTGAAGCGCGAGAAACCTTTCTTCCCAAAGTTGCGCGTTCGCCAACGCAATCCCATGACGCCGATTCACTGGCTGTGCTTGCCCCCGACCGATGACCCATTCAAAGCCGATTGCATCCAAGACCGCGACGCGTTCTGGTTCTATTTTGCCGGATTTTTTGGACTGTCTTTGCGTTGCAACCCATCGCGCAAGTCTGGGATTCTGCGGCCACTGCGCTGGCACTTTGCAGTTGCCGTGTTCGCTCTTGTATGCCTGAAGCTCTAACAACATTTGATTCCAAGCCTCTTCATGAACACCCGGAGTTTCTGGGTTGGACTGTGATTCAGCCGAATAGACCCGCCACGTAAAGCCAAGCTCGTCAAGTCGTGCGATACGCTCTGGCGAAAGTTTTCCCACAGCCTTGCGGGCACGTTGCGTTGCGACCCAGCTTGCGAGCTTCGGATTTTCCGGCCACCTGCCGGGAACGCGACAGTGACTTTGTTTGGCCTGGAAGTTTTTCAGCGCATCGAACATTTGCTCCCACTGCTTCGAATACGGCTGCCATTCGAATCCGATGCTATCGAGTTTGCGTTTGCGCTCCGTGTCGAGTTCGCCACGTTTCTGAAACTGCCGCTGGGTTAGCATCCACCGGTTGAGTTCGGGACTTAAGACTGCGTTGCGTGGTTTGCCGTTGTGCATCGGGCGGAGTTGTTCTGCCAACTTTGCAAACATGGCATCCCATTCGCCATCGTGCACCGTCCAAGCGAAACCGAGTTCATCCATTTGCCGCAACTGATCCGCCGTCAGACGATTCTGCCGCTTGGCCAGACGTTGATGAGCAACCCAGCGTGCCAGCTCGGGGTTTGCCTGCCAATCAACCGGCACGTTGCAATGCCCATGCAATTTGAAGAACTCCACCAACTCGGAAAACATTTCAACCCAAGGACGAAATGACGCTTTGAATTTGGATTGAATCGGCGGTGGCCTCGGATCGGATTTTCTTCTATTCACCTGCCAGACAAAACCAATCTCATCCAGTGCGCGTATCCGCTTGTCGCTCAAATCTCCGCGTTTTTTGGTTTGTCGTTGTGTCAGTATCCAGGCGTTTAGCTTGCTTGTTTCCTCATCAACAACCTTTACCGTTCGGACACCGTTCGACTCCGCGTATTGTTTGAAGCGCTCGAAAATTTCAAACCAAAGCTTGTCAGTGTCCACGGCTTCTGGCTTCCATGGAAAACCAATTTCATCCAACTGCCTTTTCAGTTCTTCGGGAATCGTTCCATTCTTGAGCCGCCTTC
Organism: Verrucomicrobiota bacterium; assembly: GCA_043775015.1. Classification (GTDB taxonomy): domain Bacteria; phylum Verrucomicrobiota; class Verrucomicrobiia; order Limisphaerales; family CANJXF01; genus CANJXF01. The sequence goes on along the minus strand of JAYVSV010000045.1, from coordinate 14,431 downwards.
GCTGCTCTGTCATCCATTCAGCCAAGCCCCGATGTTCTTTGTTGCGCCGTGAAACCGCCAAGTGTCCATATTCGGCTTTGTGGGCGAGCAATGCTTCGATTCTTTTTGTTGCGGGTATCGCAGGCTGCACGGCATTGGGTGCTCTCCATTCAAACCCGATTGCATTTAAGCGATCCACAAATTCTTTTCGCAGCTTGCGGGCGGTGTGCTTGTAGCGCTGGGCTGACACCCATCTGCCGAGCAAAGGATTCTCCGGCCATTTGACTGGGACAAGCGTATTACAAAATCGTTCCTTGTAGGCGCACAACTCGGCAAACCGATCATCCCAAGTTGGCAATCCGAGTGACCAATCGAACCCGATTTCGTCCAGCTTGGTCTTACGTTCAAGAGAAAGATCGCCCCGACCGTAATCAAGCCGCTGCGCGCTTACCCATCGCGCCAGTTTCTGATTCTCCTTCCAGTCCTGCGGCACACGGCAGTCGCCGAAACGTTCCCGATATTCTAACAGAGCCAGATAATATGTCCGCCATTTGGTTTCATGCGGCGACCATTTGAAGCCAATCCGATTTAACAGATTGATTTTTTCCTCCTCCAGCTTGTTTTCTTTCTGAAGCACCCGCTGATTCACAACCCACGTTGCAAGTTTCTGGTTCGCTGGCCAGCGTGCGGGCATATCGCAATTACCATGCTCCTTGTGGTATTCGAGAAGTTGCCCATAACGCTCAAACCATTTCTCGCCGATTGCTTCAAGGCAGGCGGCAGTGATTGATTGGCGCAAAACTTCCAACGAAACCGGCGGGCCTAAAATTGTGACGATTTCGCGGAAGCGCGAATCATCGAAACCTTTCGTCCGACCGCGCTCCACGCGCATATCATGGATGACGTCGGCCAGCACCTCGTCTTGTTCTTGCAACGATTGCAGCACTTCCCAAACTTCGCTGAAATCAGAACGCATCACGGCCTGCTCGATGGTTTCATTGCTGGCTTGTTCAAGGTAAAGCGGCACGAGGATGAAGCCGGTGGTTTTGTTGTTCGGCGGATCGAGACGCATCGCGCGTCCGGTGGCTTGCACAATGTCCACGCGGCTGCGACGCGGAGCGAGAAACGCGACCATATCCACGGCAGGAACGTCCACGCCTTCCGTCAAGCAGCGGGCATTGGAAATAATGCCACGCTTGCACTCGCGAAATTCTCGCATCACTCGCTCGCGCGAAGCGGTCGGCATAGCGCCGTTGACGTGGAGCGTTTTGAATTCCGGCAGATGCGTAACTACACCTTCGTTGCCGCGACTGGTAAATGATGCGGCGGAAGCAACGGTGCTGTGGAAAGTGAAAACTTTGTTCACACCATATTTTGCAATGGCATCCACCAGCGCAATCTGGTTGGCAACTTGTCGCGCTCGAATCGGGTCGTTGTTCACCAAAACTTCACCACGACTCAACAGGTCATTTGTCACCATGTCCGTTGTGATGACCGAGATAATGACCTTGTAACGACAGATGATGCCGCGTTCAGCCGCTTCGCCAAACGGAAGGCGATAAGCTTGCAAACCGTAAGTCTCCCGCTTGTCCATCGAGAAAACCAGTTGCGCGTCACCGTCTTTATTTTTGTTGAGCGGATTGTAGTGGCGTGGCGTGGCGGTGACGAACAGGCGTTTGCGGATGGGCAGGTTTTTGTCTTCCAGCGCAAAGGCAAAGTTGCGGCCTTCGCGTCCGGCGGTCTTGTGCGCCTCGTCAAAGATGCCGAGATCAAAACTTTCTCCGGCCTGCATCGCCGCGCCGACGACGCTGGCGGATTGGTAGGTGCAGAAGATGATTTTCGTGCCGGCAAAATTGGCGTCCAGAAACGCGCGGACGCTGGCGGAGTTGGTGGAGACTTCAAAATCCAGATCGGATTGCGCGGTGGCCAGCGCGTCCACGCCTTCTTTCACGGTGGCATCGGAACACACGCAGAGGTAGGCGAGCGACGGGAGGCGGGTTTCGCGCAGCCATTCGTGCAACGTTTGCCGAAGCAACGCGAGTGAGGGCAGCAAAACAAGGATGTTGAAACCGAGACTGGTGGGGCGAGTGTCCTCACGAGCCGCTTCTTGCGGATGGTCATCACGGCTCGCGAGGACGCTCGCCCCACCAACGTTGGATAAATGTTCCGCGACCCACAACGCGACGAGCGTTTTGCCCGTGCCACAAGCCATGATGGCGGAAACGCGGTCGTGTGTCTGGAACGCAGGCAGGATTTTTTCCAGCGCTTCGGTCTGGTGCGGCTGCGGCGTTTTCTTGGGCGCAACAAAAGCGGCATCGGCCAGCCACGCTTCGATAGCTTTGAAATCTTCGGCTTCCAGCCGGTCCAAATCCGAGCCGCGAATGCAGAAGAATCCTTGCCGGTCATTCAGCACGGCGGGCAGTTCGTCGCAGTTCGTGAGCAGGATGCGGCTGTGAATGTTCGGGCTGTCGGCCAGACCCATGAAAGTTGAAACTTCGCGCCAAGTAAGCGCAGGTCTGCCGGTGCGATACTTGACCTGATACGCGCTGTGGTTTCCAAGCCGCGTCTTGAGCACACCATCAATGCCGTAATCTTGCGTGCCCAGCTTGAGCGATGTGAGCAGATCGGTCGGCACGCTGGCAAACGGCCAGACGGTGTCGGCATCGTGCTTGCGCTGGGTGGCGAGATAGGCTTCGGCAAAAACTTCAAAAGCGTCGCCGCGCGATTTTTCTTCGGGAAGATCGGCGATGCGCTGCTCCAGTTCGGCGAAGGTGGACAATCCAGCGAACAGCTTTTGTTGAACGAAGGTGGATGCCTTTGGGTGCCGGGCCGTTGCCATGCAAAAAGATTACCTGTCCAGTTGCGTGAAGAAAAGCTCTGCCGCCGCTTCAGGGCGGATAAATAATTTGGGAATGATTTGCGTCCGGAGGATGTCGCAGGCGGGTGGGTCATGGTGAGGTTTCAAAACTGTGCGGCCTGGGTTTCTATCCGAGTAGTTGAGTTTCATCCCGAAATTTCCACGGCTCCTCCAGCCCAGATAAAAATAAAACTTCCCCCGCTGGTAGGAAACGAGAGGCAGGCGCAGCCATTTGTATTGGCAAACCGTCCAGTTCCAACCGCCGTCCGGGTTGGAAATTCTGCCGGGGCAGCGTCCAACGATTTTAAATTCCTTGTCCGCAATTCCAATGACGTAAAAAAACAAGTTGTGAAACGGATTTCGACAATTCCAAAGAAAGTTCCGCATTTTGCTTTTTGGCCGATACCAATCCGGCGGAACGGGATCATCGATATTGCCAAACCAGAAAAGCGGATTGAGTTTCTCGCAAGTGCGTGGCTTGAGATTGGGAATGTTCCAAGCCACAATTTTGCCGACCGAATTGGTCAGCATAACCTAGGTGGGAGGCTTCACCTTTTTCGCGGGATGTTGTTCAATCGTGCAGCAGCCGCAAAAGCTGATTGCCGCCATGCCGCAGATGAGGAGGGCGCGAAGTGGCGAGGAAAAATGTTTACCCACGAAATCGAACATGTTCGTGAACAGTTTACCGGCTTTTCACACTGATTCAATAAAGCTTGGGTTGCAGGCGGGTTTCCTATCTAAACTATTCGCGTGCCGATCCTCAAACAATTCGCGTCCGGTCCGAAGCAGGGAAAGCCCGGCAACGCGTTTTTCTGCACCGTCATCCTGATCGGCGTCGCTCTCCTGATTTGGATCTGGTATCAGGAAAAACCGCGCAAGCCCCAGCCGAAAGCAGAGCCGATTGCGCCGTCCGCTCCAGGTCAAGTGAACAAGCCCGCAGCAATTCCAACCCCCGTTTTGGTTATGACCAAAACCAATTTAACGCCGGCCAAAGGGACAAATGCGGCGGTCATTTCAGAAGTCAAACCACTGGTTAAAACGGTTGCGGCCCCGCCCGTCACGCCGCTGGTCGTGAGCCGCACCAATGAAATCGCGAGCGAAGTTTTTCCCGTTCGACCGGTGCAAAATATATTTGAGGCTCAAGTTGCTTTGGCGCGTCAGGGAATTTCCGCCGGCTCTATTGATGGGATGATCGGCTCACAAACCCGCGCGGCCCTGCGCGCCTTCCAGCAAAGCGAAAAACTGCCGGTCACCGGCGAGCTTGATCCTGCCACGAAGGACAAACTGGTTTTGACGACTCCGCCTTACACGCAATTTGTGATTACGACAAATGACCTCGCGCGCTTGCATCCAGTGGGCACGAACTGGTTGAGCAAATCGCAGCAGAGCCGCTTGGATTACGAAACCATTTTGGAACTGGTCGCGGAGAAAACGTGTTGCCACCCCAATTTTCTTAAACAACTCAATCCGTCGGTCAATTGGGCCAGTATCGTTCCCGGCACAGCGCTGCGCGTCGTGAGTGTTGAGAAGTTGAAGCCGCGAAGTTCCGCAGCATTTGTTCGAGTTCGCTTGGCGGACAGAACACTCCAGGCATTCGATGCGAACACTAATTTGCTCGCGCATTTTCCGTGCAGCATTGCGCAGCGTGTTGAGAAGCGGCCCGTCGGCGAACTGCGGATTGCCGCGATTGCTCCCGACCCGGATTACACCTTCAACCCGGAGGTCTTTCCGGAGTCGGCGGAAGCCCGCCAGTTGAAAACAAAATTAATTATTCCGCCGGGACCGAATAACCCGGTCGGCACGGTTTGGATTGGATTGGATAAACCGGGATATGGAATCCACGGAACGCCGAAACCCGAGGATGTGGGCCGCACTGAATCGCACGGCTGCTTTCGGCTGGCGAATTGGAACGCGGAGTTTTTGCTGAGGCTCGTCACGATTGGAACGCCCGTTTTGGTCGAACCTTGACGGCAGATCACCATTCGCCAAAAGAGGGTTCTTTGCGCGACCGTTGATCATCGGACGAACTCGGTTTTGTGGGTCAGGGAAAAATAAAACTTTGCGCCTCCTCCGCTTTGCGCGAAAAAGAGACGTGCAGACGCGATTTATTCTTGGCCGGGCTGGAAGTGGAAAAACTTTCCGGACGCTCGCCGAGATTCGCACGGCATTAAAAAACGCTCCGCAAGGTCCGCCGCTCATTCTCCTGGCGCCAAAGCAGGCCACGTTTCAACTCGAACGCCAACTCCTGGCGGACCCGGCGCTTTCCGGCTACACGCGCCTGCAAATTCTATCCTTCGAGCGGCTCGCCGATTTTGTTCTCAGCGAACTAAAATGCCCTGTGCCAAAATTACTTTCGGAAGAAGGGCGCGTCATGGTGCTCCGCGCGTTGCTCTCGCGAAATAGAGAGAGGTTGAAAATCTTCCGCTCCAGCGCGCGCCTGCCCGGTTTTGCGCAACAACTCAGTTTGCTGCTGCGTGAATTGCAGCGGCACCAAATCACTGCGGCCGCCCTTCTGAAACTCGGCGGCGAGGTGGATCAAAATGGAGAACTCCGCGCGAAGCTGCGCGATCTCTCCCTGCTGCTCGACGCCTATTTCGATTGGTTGAAGGAGCACAATCTTCAGGACGGAAATTGTCTGCTCGATCTGGCGACGCACGCGTTGAAGGTCGAAGCGCAAACCCAGCCGGCGCAGCGCGCGATCCACGTTTCGGCTTTGTGGCTGGATGGATTTGCAGAAATGACGCCACAAGAAATCGATTTGCTCGCCGCGTTTGTTCCGTGTTGCGATGAGGCAACGCTCGCCTTCTGCCTCGACCACACTCCCGAACAAAAAATCTCCAGCCTCTCGATTTGGTCAATCGTCCGTAAAACGTTTCAGGAATGTTTGGCGCGACTACAAGCGCTCCCGCATCGACCTGTTGAAATTATTTCTCTGCCCCGCGAGGTTGCTTCCAGTCGTTTCGCCGATTCCCCAGCACTCCGTCATCTGGAAAAATGTTGGACTGCGCCAACGCCGTTCATTGAAAGCGAAACTCCGCAAACGTCCCTCCGCTTGGCCACCGCATTGAATCCCGAAGCCGAAGTGATTCTGGCCGCGCACGAGATCTTGCGCTTTGCCCGTCGCGGCGGGCGATTTCGCCAAGCGGCCGTAATTCTGCGACGATTCGATGGCTATCACGATTTACTCCGCCGTATTTTCACGCGCTACGAAATCCCATTTTTTCTGGATCGTCGCGCATCTATTTCCCATCACCCGCTGGCGGAATTGACCCGAAGCGCGCTCGCGTTGTCCGCGTTTGGCTGGGAACATGACAACTGGTTTTGCACTCTCAAAACGGGATTGGTCACGACTGACGAAAACGCGGTGGATCAATTGGAAAACGAAGCGTTGTCGCGTGGTTGGAAAAAAGAGGCGTGGCTGCATCCGCTCACTTTTCGCCACGAGGAATCTTCGCCCCCGATTTACCTCGAAGAATTGCGGAAGGGAATTGTTCCCCCTTTTCAAAATTTTGTTGAACACATCGCTGGATTTAAAATGGCACCCGACGGCGAGCAATTGGCCGATGCGCTCCAGCGGCTTTGGTCCGAACTCCGGGTCGAAGATAAATTAGCGGAATGGTCGGATGAAAATCCAGTGCATGGCACCGTTTGGGAACAGATGCAGGAATGGTTGAAGAACATCGCGCTCGCCTTTGCCGGGGAACCCATTCGGATCAATGACTGGCTGCCGATTTTGGAATCCGGCCTCAGCGGGATGAGTGTTGGCGTGATCCCACCGGCGCTCGACCAGGTCTTGATCGGCACGATTGATCGTTCGCGAAATCCTGATTTGCGACTCGTCCTGGTCTTGGGTTTGAACGAAGGCGTTTTTCCCGCCCCACCGAAATCCGGCACTCTTTTGACCGAAGCGGATCAAACTGAAATGTCGTTGCGCGGCATGGCGCTTGGCCCAAACAAATTGGAATTAATGGGCCGCGAGCGTTTTTACGGTTATATCGCCTGCACTCGCGCGTGTGAACGGCTGGTGTTGACCTGCGCCGCCCAGGACAGCGAGGCGCACGCAAAAAATCCCTCCTCATTTTTCTCGCTGATCGAGCAACTCTTTCCCGGAGCACCGTTGGAACCGTTTGCGCGCGATAAAAATTGGCTCACCAGCGAGCATCGCAATGAATTGATCGCGCCGCTCGTTCGCGCCAAAACAGCAGGTGAAAAATCGGATCTGACGACCCTTGCGGAATCGCCGTTGTTCGCTTCACTGCAAAAACCGCTCGTGCATTTTGCTTCGATTTCGAACACGGAAATTCTTTCGCCGCACAGAGCGGAGGAGCTTTACGGTGCCACGCTGAAAACCTCGGTCAGCTTGCTCGAACAATTTGCGGCCTGTCCGTTTCGTTTTTTTGTCAGCGCCGGATTACGCGCGCAGGAACGGCGGGTATTCGAAGTGGATGTGCGCGAGAAAGGAAGTTTTCAGCACGCGGTGCTCGCGAAATTTCACGAGCAATTGCGCGAGGAAAACAAGCTTTGGCGCGACCTTTCTCCAGCCCAGGCGAGAGCGCGAATTGGCGCCATCAGCACGGAATTGAAATCGTCTTTTCGCGACGGCTTGTTTGGCAACGATGCGCAAAGCGCGTTTACGGCCCAGAGCATGGTTGAATCAATTCAGGATTTTATTGAGATCATTGTGGGTTGGATGCAGCAATACAGATTTAATCCGCAGCTCGTGGAACTCGGTTTTGGAGCAGGAGAGAAATCGTTGCCCGCCTGGGAAATCGACTTGGACGAGCGCCACAAACTGGCGTTGCGCGGGATCATTGATCGCGTGGATCTTTTTCACAGACCTGAAACGGACGATGCGCTCGCGGTCATCATGGATTACAAATCCAGCGCGAAGCAGCTTGATCCAGTTTTACTCGCGAACGGATTGCAACTGCAACTGCTCGCTTATCTGGCGTTCCTGCGACACCTGCCGGAACCGCAAAATCTTTTTAGCGCCAGCCGTTTGATTCCCGCCGGAGTTTTTTTCGTGAATTTGCGTGGCGATTTCGGTGGTGGAAAAACCCGAAATGAAGTCCTTGATAATTTGAAGGACTCGCGCCAGGCAGCCTTCCAACATTCGGGGCGATTTGATTTTGCCGCGTTGGCCCAACTTGATAACCGCAATGAAAAAACCGGCACCCAATTTAATTATCGCCTGAAGGTGGACGGGCAACCTCACGGCGCGTCGCGGGAAATTTTAGCCACGGAAAACTTTTTGAAATTGCTGGATGACGTCGAGACACATCTGGCGAAAATGGGGGAAGAAATTTTTGCTGGAGCGGTTAAAATCGATCCGTATCAAAAAGGAAAAATGCGGGCGTGCGATCAATGTGATTACGCCCAGATTTGCCGAATTAACCCCTGGTCCCACGAATACCGCGTTTTGAAGTAAAACATTTCGCCCACTCACCGATTCTCCGGCTGAACAAACTAACCAGCCGGGTCACAGTGAGTGGGCAAATTTTTAAGCAGCCTCGAAATGGCGCACCCAGTTTCCCGGGTTCGTTTTTCCGATCCAAAAAGCTTCGCCGATCGCAACGACAGGCTCGTTGATTTCCCATGCTTGGGCAGAGTAGGGATGGATCACATATTTCTGCTGGTCGCGATCAAAGATATGAATGACATCGCCCTCGGTCATGGCCATCCCGAGATCGGAATGTAACCGGCCTGATTGCGGAACCAGCGAACTGCGGATGGATAATCCCGCCGGAATCTGATTCTCAAGCAGGCCCTGGATCACCTCACCGGAGAAGCTGAGCGTTTTAAAATTGTTGGTCGGATTAAAAACAATCGCTCCTTCGCCCGGAAGAAGTTCTTCGTCTGGTTTCGTCCAAATGCCATTTTTCACCGCGTTGTTGTTGAGGCGAAATAAGTTGGTGTCAAATTTACAAAGCGTGGTTGCCTCAGGCATGTTCGGAAAAAGGGCGGCAATAGTGTTATCCGAAGCACGAAATGGATTTGCGACCATCGAGAAACCGGGCGGCAGCGTCTGCATGGCATAACCAATCAGATTGCGCGAGGCCAGTCCGCCGCAGGTGGCGCGATAAAAACGAACGCCAAATTTCGACGCGTCAGGATCAACGTATTGAAGCAAATCATCTTCCGCAGTGCCGGAGAAGATTAAAGTCCACTGATGCAAATCGGGTGACGCTTCGACTTCGAATGGGCATCCGACGGTCAAGCTCGCATCGAACTTAAATGGGGCATACGGCATGCGAATGGCCGCTTTCAGGACAGGCGCCGAGGCCACCGCCGTCTTGTTCTTGCGAATGAAACTGGTGATGAACCCGCTGACCTGCGGCGCGATGGTTGTATTATTCATAATTGTTTTAGCTAATCGTCATAATGTTGGACAAAGGTTCATGCTTTTCTATCTTGTCTCCGTTTATAGCAGCGCACATGCCACGGCTTGCAGCAGCAGTCGCGAGCGGCTTTTGCGCTGACTTATTTTTGATGCACGAACCCACTTTAAACCAGCGACGCGCGATTGAATCCGCCGGGAATGTGCTTGTCGTGGCTGGCGCAGGGGCGGGGAAAACGAGAACGCTCGTCCAACGTTGCCTCGCCTTTATCCTCGACGAAAATCGCCACGGCTCGATCGACCATATCCTGATGGTCACGTTCACGGAAGCCGCTGCTGCAGAAATGCGAAAACGGATTCGTGAAACGCTCGAAGAGAAAATCAAAAGCGCGCCGGACGATGCCCATCTCGCGGAACAAATTGCCCTGCTCGACAGCGCGCGCATTTGCACGTTGCACAGTTTCTGTCTCCAAATGGTGCGTGAACATTTCTACACGCTCGGCCTCGATCCGCAGATCAGCGTCCTGCCCGACGAGCGGAGCCGCTTGTTGGCGGGGGATGTTCTCGATGGCTTGATGCGAGAGATTTATGAGGGGAAAAGCTCCATCGCCGAACCGGTTCAGCGTCTCGTCACCGATCAAGGACGTGGCTGGGACAAACCGATTCGCGATTTAGTGAAACGCGTTCATGCCTACACCCAAACGTTGCGCGACCCGGCGGGTTGGTTTGCCGCGCAGTTTGAAAATTTCAACAGCGATGAGCCAGTGCAATGGCGCAAATGGCTTCGCGAAGAATGGGTTTCATGGGCGAGTTGGTGGTTGCCGGTGCTGCGCACACAAGAGCCGGAAAATATCGTCGCGCAGAAATGTGCGCGCGTTCTTGCGAAACTTACCGCCGAATGCGATGCGCCGGATGCAGCCGCAGTTTTCCAGGAAATTCTCAGCGCCGATGCCGATTGGCCAAAGGGAAAAAAGGGCGTATTCCGTGATCCAATCAAAAAGATTTTCTCGGACGCAGAATTTTTTGACTCCTTGTGTTCAATCAAAGACGGCGTGGATCCGCTGGCGCAGGATTGGGCATGGGTGAAGCCGCAGGTGAACGCACTGTTGCAGCTCGCTCAACAATTCACGGAACAATTCAGTAAAGCCAAACGGGACAAGGGAGTGCTCGATTTTCATGACCTCGAGCAATTCGCGCTGGAGCTTTTGTGGGATAAAAAACAGAAATCCCCGACGCATGCCGCTGAGCAGTGGCGGAAGCAATTTGAACTGGTGCTCGTTGATGAATATCAGGACATCAACGCGGCGCAGGACGCGATTTTGAAATCGTTGGCGCGGGAAGGCGAGAGCGCAAATCGTTTTCTGGTCGGCGATGTGAAGCAGAGCATTTATCGGTTTCGTTTGGCCAATCCTCACATTTTTCTGGATCACGAAGAGCGCTGGAAAACCGCGCCGGTCAGCCAGGTCATTTCGCTTTCCGATAATTTTCGCAGCCACGAAGCGATCCTCAATTTTGTTAACCCGCTCTTCGCCGCGCTGATGAAAAAGCAAGTCGGTGGAGTGACTTACGACGATGCGGCGAAGCTCGGATTTGGCGATCGCATGGGCCGCTCGAACTTAACGGTGACCGCTGATCCCGGGTTGCGCGTGGAACTTCATTTGCGGATCACTGGAGAAGCGGAAGACGAAGCCGATTCTGCGCTCGACGGACTTTCGGATACCGAGAAGGAAGCGCGCTTGATCGCCCGGCGACTGCTCGACCTGAAAACGGAAAGCTATCCGGTGTGGAAAGAGGGAAAGCAACAGCCAGTGCAATGGAATGACATGGTGATTTTGCTGCGTTCCCCGCGAAACAAAGCCGAGGCGTTCGCAAAAGAATTTGGGCGGATGAATATTCCACTGACTACAGCGCGCAGCGGATTTTACGAAACACTCGAAGTCACCGATGTTCTCAACTTACTAAAACTCCTGGACAATCCGCTCCAGGATTTGCCGTTGCTGGCTGTGCTCCGTTCGCCGTTGGTTGGTTTGTCGTTGGATGAACTGGCGGCCGTTCGCGTGGCGCAGAGAAACGCTCCGTTTTGGACAGCCTTGCGTCGCTGGCACGAGGTTGGTGCGAAAAAAGATTCTACACCTCTGAACGACGCCTCCGGTTTCTCGAAAATCGATCAGTTACTGACTCAATTCAAGCGCTGGCGTCGGTTGAAACAGCAGATGTCGTTGTCGCAATTGGTCGAAACCATTCTCGACGAAACTCATTATTCCGACTGGCTTCTCGCGCAACCGCAAGGCGAGCAGCGGCGCGCTAATGTGGAGCGGTTGATCGACATGACCCGCCAATTTGATTCGCTGCAAGGCCAGGGATTATTTCCCTTCCTCAGCTTGATCGAATCCCAGGTGGAAGCCGAAATCGATTTGGAACCTGCCGGAGCTGATGCCAGTAATTCCGTCCGGCTCATGAGCATTCATCAGAGCAAAGGCCTGGAGTTTCCCATCGTCGTTGTCGCGGATCTCGGCAAGCCGTTTAATTTTTCCGACACAAAAGAAAAGGCGATCCTCGACGAATTTTACGGAATCTGTCCGCAAGTAATGCCTCCCGGTACGCGACAAACTTACCCGAGTCTTCCGTATTGGATTTCTCAGCGGCGTCAAAGAATAGAAACGCTCGGCGAAGAACTGCGCCTGCTTTATGTCGCCACGACACGCGCGGTGGATCGGCTGATTTTGACGGGAACGGCAACAGCTAAAGCAAGCGGCGAAAAATGGCCGGCGCTGGCCGCTCGCGGTCTGGACGTGCAGGAAATCGCCGACGCGAAAACATATCTCGACTGGGTCGGCCCCTGGCTGGCGGGTGGAGGCGCGAATCTTTTGGAGTCGGGCGAGAATCGACTGTTGCGCTGGACGATTTATAGCGATGCCGACCCGCGGCTGATGATTAGTGCCAACGTCGATGTCAAAGCCAGTCCGACCACGAAAGATCAAATCCACGTTGAAGTTTTGGAAGAATTAAAGGCGCGCATTAATTGGAGCTACGACTTCCCGTCGGCGACCAGCGAACCTGCCAAAACGTCTGTCTCCGCGTTGCGCCGCCGGGCGCAGGAGGCAGACGATGTCGCGCTGCCCTTGTTCCGATTTCGACAGAAAAAAACCGGCACTGCAAAGTCGGGCGACAAATCGACGATCACTTCGGCAGAAATCGGAACGGCCCACCACACGTTTCTCGAACTCGTTTCGCTGGATCGAGTTGGCAGCACGGCCGCGTTGCAAGCGGAGGCAAAACGGATTCAGCAGAGCGGAGTTCTCAGCGCCGAAGAGGTTGGCGCGCTGGATTTGTTGGCCATTGCCGCATTTTGGAATTCTGAAATCGGGCAAAAGATTTTAGCGCAAGCAGCCCACTTGCAGCGCGAACATCCGTTCACGGCGCGGTTCAACGGAAATAATTTCGGCAAATTTGGTTTGAGTGGTGACCGGGCGAATTTTGCGGACGAATTTATCGTGCTGCAAGGGGTGATCGATCTCGCCGTGATTTTGCCAAACGAGATTTGGGTTTTGGATTTCAAGACCGATCAGATCAAAGCAGCCGAGCTGGGGGAGAGGGCGAATTATTATCGGCAGCAGGTCGCGTTATATGCGGATGCGCTCGAGAAAATTTACCAGCGTCCGGTCACCCGCCGCTGGCTGCATTTTCTTGCGCTTCGGGAAACGGTGGCCATCGAAGCAAAATTGGCCGACCTGATCCGTAAATAGAATTAAAACGCAACGCGGTTTTAGCGGTGGCTCTGTGAGCGCCGCATTTTTTGGCGGCGTAATGCTTCTTGCTGAAAAGTTCTCGATATGTTTCAGTCGCCGCAGTTCCTTTAAAAAATATGTAACTTAAACAATAAATCATTTTGCGAGCTTCAGCCGCAGGTCCATCTCGAAACTGGTAATTTCAAGGACTCTCAAAAAACAGCGTTGAGCGCACGCCCCAAAAAGGCGTGCCTGAAAGCGCCTTTTGAGAGGCATACCAGTGCCTGAGATGGGGCGTGAGTAAGACACGCCCCTTTTTTTTGCGGAGGTTTGTGGCGCAAAAGAAAGACAACTCATGAAAACCACATTGCTTCTGCTGACACTCACGATAACCCCGGTATTTTTTCCCACTCTTCAAGCTCAACCTGTTCCGCCCGGCGGCGGTGGAAGCTCCTGCACGAATTGTCCACCGTCGCCTATTTATACCAATTCACCCGGACGTACGATTGTCGATCTGGAAGTGCGTTATGTGGGAACGCTGCGTTTGGAATTGTTTGACCGCGACAAGCCAGCCTCGGTAAAAAACTTTCTCCAGTATATTTTCAGCAACGATTACACCAATAGCCTGATTCATCGCGCCGCAACGAATTCGGTTTTTCAAGGTGGCAGTTTGCGCATCATTGATTTCGGCGGCGGAAGCAAAGCGGTTGTCCCTGTATCGGAGAAACCTTCCGTAACCAATGAGCTAATGACGGGTTTGTTTTTCAGCAATGGGCGTGGAACGATTGCCCTGGCCCATTATCCCGGCCAAACCAATAACGCCACATGCCACTGGTTTATTAACCTGGCGGACAACACCTATCTCGACGCACCGGACACGAACAATGCCTACGTCGTGTTCGGGCGGGTAATTTCGGGACTTGAAAATCTGGACAAGCTCAATCCTTCGGCGACGAATACCACCATCAAAATACTTAACCTGGGTGGTTATCTCACCGAAGCGCCGGTTCGTCCCACGGCCACCGTTTCTACTGTCACTTACGATGATCTACTCACCGTTACCTATCGAATCATCACCCTGGACATGAACCTGCAATTGCAATCCCTCTTGAACAATGTTCGTTCGTTAAGCTGGCAAAGCGTGAGCAACAAACAGCACACGCTTTCCTACACATCACAGCTTGGTTCAGCCTGGACGAATATTTTGACAACGAACGGGAATGGAGCGGCGCAGACCTTCCCCCACACCAACAGTTCATCAAACGGCTTTTACCGGCTGCAATATCAACCTTGAATCTTCCCACCATGAAAACCATTTGTTTTTCTCTCTGTTTTTTCGCTGCCGTGATTACCGGGTCGGCACAATATCAATACCTTGATGTAAATCAAAAACGCGCGGATCTCGTTTCTTCACTGCGTATCCTGGGTCCATTAAATGCCCCTGATTGGTTAAGCACATTGCCTTTGGTTTCGGGCAATTACGGGATGCCTTATTCCGATTTTACTTATCATTACGTTGGCAATTACGGT
>JAYVSV010000044.1:0-6722 GCA_043775015.1 Verrucomicrobiota bacterium | reverse complement strand
GTGGGCAGCCATTTTCTCATTCGGGCCCGCTCCAATATCCGCGTGCAAGTGGTCAAGCGCTTCAAGGATGGCAGCCGTTTGGTGCGCGTGCCGGTGCGGGCCAAGGGCGAGCGCCACGTCATCGCGTCCTGGCTGGAACTGCGGGAAATCCGCGTGCGCGTGCAGCGGCCCGGCCAGCGCGCGGCGGAGTTGCGTTTGTGGACGAGCCTGCTTGAGCCCAAGGACGCCCCGGCCCGGGAGTTGAGCGAACTCTACGCGCGGCGCTGGGAACACGAGTTGTATTACCGGGAGTTGAAACGGCAGTTGCGCAAAAGCGAGGTGCTGCAAAGTCACACGGTGGAAAAGGGCGCGCAGAAGATCGCGGCGGTGGTGCTGGCCAGCGCGCTCCTGGCGCGGGCGCGCGCGCAGGCGGCGGCGGGGGCGCAGGAGGAAACGAGCGTGCTGCGGGTGAGCTTCGTCAAGACGCTGGAATTGATGCGGCCCCTGTGGCTGACGCTGGCGTTGGGGGGCGACTTGTTCAGCGCGCGACAGAAGGAACAGTTGACCGAGCGATTTCTGGAACGGGCCGGACGGCTGGTGACGCGGCGGCGTAAGCGTCCCCGCCATTGTCCGCGCGCGGTGCGCCAGCCCGTGAGCAAATGGCCGCGCCTGCGCCGCAACCAGTCGTGGGAAGGCCCCGTCCGCTTCCAACTCGTGCGAGCATGAATTCCCGAAAGGCATTACCGCTAACCCGGATCGGCTCGCATTTACAAGTATGAGTCAGACCAATACCACTAACATTATGACCGCCACCACCCACCTCATAACCAATCCCACCACCCAATCCGTGACCCTCTTCACCGGCCTGGACATTGCCAAGGCTTCCTTGCAACTCCATCTGGTCGGCAAATTCCACCTCCTCACCAATGACCCCAAGGGCCACCAGCAGTTGCTCAAATTGCTGCGCCCCCTTCCAAAAGCTCAGGTCGTCTGCGAGGCCACCGGCGGTTATGAGCAAGCGGTTTTGCGCGTCCTCCAAACGGCGGCCATTCCGGTCAGCCTCCTGGAGCCCGGTCGCGTCCGCCACTTCGCCAAAGCGCAGGGGCTGCGCGCGAAAACCGATCCCATTGATGCCGCTGTGCTCTCCGACTATGGCACAACCTTCCAGCCCGCGCCCACGCCGCCCGCCACCAACAATTGCTGGATCTCAAAAACATCGAAGGCAACCGCGCCGAGCATTACCAGGATCGTTTTTCTCAAAAGCAATCCCGCCAGTTGCTGGCCTGGTTGGAAAAACAAATCGGCCAGTGTGATGATGCCCTGATGGCCTTGGTCGCCGCAGATGCCGATCTGCAAAAGAAGGTGGAGCGGCTGGATGCCATCCCCGGCGTCGCCTTCACCACGGCAGCCTTGGTGCTGGCCCAGATGCCGGAGTTGGGGAAATTGACTCCGGCCAGCGCGGACGCCCTGGTCGCCGCCATGCGGAAGCTCGTCATCCTGATGAATCGGCTCTTGAAAAATCCCGAATTTAAGCTTGCCAGCTAACACCGTTGCTGAGGCAGTCGCGGACGCCCGCCGCTACTTCAATAGCCGCCAGAAGCCGGAGGTCTCGCTGCTCGTGTCATGCAGGTAAGGCTGCGTCGCATTCGCGACATTCGTCCAGTTCACCAGATCGGTGCTGTGCTGCAACGCGCCGCCCTGCCAGTTCACGCACAGTTGATTTGCGCCAACCCGGTCGAGGCTCAATGAAAAAGGCAGCCAGTATTTCCAATTCACTTCCTCGCGCGTGGCAATCCACGGATGCGTCATCAAGGCGAGCGCGTCCGGGTTGTCCACGATGGCGATGTGCAAATAGACCGTGTAGTTGCTCACGGTAAAACTATTCCAGACGCCGAACCACGACGAGCGCGGTAGTTGCGCGGTGAGACCGGCGAGGATGTTGGTGTTGCTCCAAGTGCCGTCGCGGGGGTTGTTATTGTTGCTGCCCGCTTGCGGTTGGGCGAAAACTTTTCCGTAACGTCGGAAAATTTCATTCGCCGCGAACGGCAAATCCCACACGTCCCAATACATATTGAAACTAAACACATCCACATAGTCGTCGCCGGGATAATAGTAATCGCTCGGCTGATTCGCATGAACGCCGGAATCGGATTCAAGCGTCCAGATGAGATTGTTCAAACCTTTCGTCTGCGTGAAGTAGTCGTAGCAGAAACGCCAGAGCGCGACGTAATCCGCCTGCGCTTTTCCGCCCCACCAGAACCAGCGGCCGTTCTGCTCGGCGAGCGTGCGGTAGATCACCGGCACGTTGTTGCTCTGCAATTCCGCAAGGCCCGCCGCCGCTTCATCCAGCCACGCGATGAGCCGGTTGTGCGCCACCAGATTCGTGGCGTAACTCGCGGGCGCGCTTCCCGCCGGGTCAAGCAGTCCGGGCAAATCCACCGGACCGTTGTTCACGGCCTGCTGCGAGCCGCCGGTCCACGGATTGCGCGGGTTAAACTTGATCGCCAGGATGCCGCCGCTCTGCCACCACGCCAGCGCGAGCGGATTGACGTTCGTGACCTGCATCGGCTTTGCGTCGTCGTCGTATTGAAACTCCACCAAGCCAGGCCAGTAACCCGTGTTCGTGAACAATCCGGTGACGAGATTCGTGAACTCAAATGGATACGAGACGTGCTGGCCGCACAACACGCGGTTGTTCGTCTGCGCCGGCAACGTGGCCAGATACGTCAACACCGCGCGGGCGGCCGTGGTAAGATTCGTGTTGGCTGGCCTGCCCGGAAATGAATTCGTGTTTAACGGTTCGGTGGCGCACGCGAACTCCGTCCAATTATTGAATCCGTCGTGATCGGGATCGGCGAGGGCGTCGTTGGAATTCGTCGGGTTGAGGCCGTGCTCAATTTCCCACAAGTCCGGCAGGCCATCGCCGTCGGTGTCGGCCAGGTCCGCGCTCGTGGTGATTTCTTCTGCGTCAGGAATTCCGTCCGCGTCGCGATCCTCATGCATCCGAAGGCCAGTGATGGTGAACCCCGGATAATTCGTATTCCAAATCTGACTCACCTCGACCGCGAGCGACGCGCTCAAAAGCGGCGGTGTCCATTTCAACGGCAACGTCCCGCGCACGTCCAGCCACACGCCGTTGGTGCGCACGACTTGTTCCGCGATGATGAATTTGTTCGTGAGAACGGCGGTGGTGAGCGTGAGTGAAAGTCGCGTGGCGGCGGGCGCGTCGGTGCGAATGCGATACCGCGTGGTGAACGTGCGACCATTCGCGGCGAAATCGTTCGTGAGTGCGTTGAGCAAATCCTGCTTCAGCGTGTGCAGGAGATTGCTGCGGTTGGTGACGCTGGCGGCGGTCGCGCCATCGGGCGTGTTGGTCGTGAGCAGGAATTTTACCGTGGCCGGCGCATTGGTGGTCCAACTGGAAAACCCATTCGTGAACGAGCCGTTCTGAATGTAGTCATTGGTGTTGTAAGCCGACGCGTTGACCTCAAGCATCAGCGCGAGGGTGAGAGTTGAAAATGCTTTCATCAAAGTGGAATAGCCCGAGCCAGGCGGGATGTTACAGCGAATTAGCGCAGACTGGCAACCTGCGAGGCGACGAAATTTAGCCGCACGGCAAAATTATCCACGCCCTGCCGACTGCCAGTCGGCGAAACCGCAGACAGACTGTCTGCGCTACGGTTGCGGCGACGGCGACTCCGTTGGCCAGCCGGGCCACGCGCTGCTCCACTTCCAGTCTTCCGGGGCTTGGCACAAACGGGCGTTCACGGGATTCAGCCGGATGTAGCGACGAATGCGCGATTTCTCGTCGTCGTTGCGTATCCAGTGGTCATACGATTCGCGCTGCCAGAACGTTTCGCCGGTTCGTTTTAAAAGCAGGTTGGCCTGCCGCGCCGTGTGACGCTTCCGGCTTTTCAGAATTTCGCTCAACGTGAAATTCGGCATCGGCCAGAGAATGACGTGAACGTGGTTGGGCATCACGACCCAGTCATCGAGCAGATAGTGCTGGCCGTGAAAATGGCGCAGCGCGGCTGCCACCATGTCCGCGATGTCGGGTGGGCGGAGGTGACATTCGCCCATACCTTGATCCAGATAGCGTTCAACCTTTCGGCGCAGTTCGCGGTGAACTTCCTCGGCGGCTGCGGATGAATTGTTTGCGGGCAGGCGACGCAATGCCTTGGCGTGTTCGTGTTCAAACTTCAGCAAGACTTCCTTGGGCAATGAATCCGTGAGGCGAAACGTGACGAAGTAGGAAGCGCCTTCGCGTTTGACGTGCGGCAGGTAGCCGCGCGAATGAATCCCGGAACGCAACGGATTGGGCGGCTCCCCCGCAATCCCGTCGGCGCGGAGTTGAAATTTTACGCGTTCCAAACCGGGATTGGATTCGTCCGGGTGCATGAAGAAATCGTAAGACAAGTGACCCCGGCCGGTAAAGCACTTTGTGACGCTTTTGCGACGCAGGCTGCCGTCGTAGCGCAGACTGGCAGTCTGCCGTATCGCAGGTTGGCAACCTGCGGGGCGATGAAATTTAACAACGGGTCAAAATCATCCGCACCCCGCCGACTGCCAGTCGGCGAAACCGCAGACAAACTGTCTGCGCTACTTCGCTTCTCCGGGCAGGGCGGGCGCGCTTTCGCGGCGCGGAGTTCCGCCGCCAGCGGGAGTTTGCGGCGTGTTGTTGGTCACCACTTGCAGCAGGGGAACGAGTTTGTTGAGCAGTTCATCCGCGTTGTCGAATCGCACCTCACCGGTCACCAGCACAAACGGTGTGTTGATGTAGCCGGTGATATAAACACCGTAATCCTGCATCGCCCGCGCGAGTTCGTAGGACGGGCCGGAATTACCCACAATTTGTTTTATGTCCACGTCCGGTGGAATGGCGAGCAGCGCGCCGACGCTCAAAAGATTTTTTCCAACCGCATCACCGCCAGTGGCTGGCCAGATCGTGCTGGGGCTGGCAAAAGCCTTTCTGCCACCGAGCCGCTCGCGTTGCACCCGGGCCGAAAGCGCGTGCCGGATGCCTTGTTGGTTTTCACCGAATCGGATCAGGCCGCCGAGATTGGAGAGTCCAAAGGGCAACGCGGCCACGGCGTGCGCGTTGACGCCTGCACCCGCCAAATCCGTGCGCTCGCTGTCGGTAGCCGCCAGGTCTCCATCAGCGCGCACGGTCACGTCCCGCAGTTCGAGCGCGTATCGGCGGGCGCGTTGCAGAAGCACAATGGAGTCGCGGATGCCAGCGTGGGGCAGCGCAGCATCACTCAATTGCGCGTCCGCCCGAACCTCACCGTTGACCCAGATATTGCGCAACGGATCGGTCGCGCGAGCGAGAAACGGTTTACGTCCGTGCAGCGCGTTCGTCAGCGGACCGTCCGCGAGAAAGGGTTTGCCCGGCACAGGCGCAAATTGCGCGCCGCTGCCGAGCGAACGATTCCAGATGCTCGTGCTGCTGAACGGCCAGAAGAATGGATTACGCGGAAGGCGACCGTATTGCAATGCGGCGCGCGGTGCGGCTACGGCGAACTCGCCCGCCGCGACACTCACGGGATTCCTTTCACCGCTGCCGGTCATCTTCACGAGGCCGCGCGTGACTTCGAGCGCGGTCTGGTTGGTGGCGACGCTCAAATCGAATTCCGTGCCGACGACGGTGACGAGCGCATGCGGTGTCTGGATGAGCAACGGCAGGCCGGGCGGCTGCTTCGCGACATCGGCGGAGAGTGAACCGGAGACGAGCTTGAGCTGTTTGCCGCCGGGTCGTGGTGGATTCGCGACAGGTTGAAAAATTATTTCCGTTCCCGGTTCGAGGTGAACGGTTGTTCCATCAGCGAACGTAACGGTGGCCGAGCCGGAATCGCTCACCTGAATCGCGTCACCAACTTTCGGAACGACTGCGCCGGAAGCAAGCTGGATGCGCGACGGCAGTTCGAGGTTGGCAACGATTACTGTCGGCCGTGCGCCGAACCAGATCGCAGCAAAGATAGCGAGGCTCACCGCCACGAGTCCCACGGCAAATGCCGGGCGACGAAATGAATTCAGCAGCGAGGCCAGCACGCCGTAGCGCCGACTGGCAGTCTGCCGTTTCGCAGGTTGGCAACCTGCGGACGGGTGGGCGCGCTGCCGACTGCCAGTCGGCGAAACAGCAGACAGACTGTCTGCGTTACGAGTCGCATCCGCCATGACGCGTTGCTTGAGGGCGTCTTCCTGTTCGCCGCGCACGACGGTCAGGACGGATTGTTTCACGCGCTCGTTCGAGTTTGCTCCGCCGAGCGAGGCGCGTAAGGCTTGCTCCATCTGCGCGTGTTGTAACAGTTGCCGCCGCAACTGCGGGTCGCGTTCCAACTCCGCTTCGATGCGCTCTTGTTCGTTCAACATGGCTGGCCTCCCTTGAGTTTGGCTTCGATGCATTCGCGGAGTTGCGCCCGCACGCGAAAGAGCGACACGCGCACCCAGACGAGACTGCGTTTGAGACGCGCGGCGATTTCGTCTGTGTCGTGGCCATCGCGATACTTGAGCGTGATGAGTTCGCGCAACGGGCCATCGAGTTGCGCGAGGCAATCGTGAAGGTGTTCAGCTTCGGGGGCAGGCGGCGTTTGTGTCGCGGGGCGAGCAAACCAGGACAAGTCGTGTAGTTAGCAAACCAGGACTCTGCTTGTCGGCACGTCCCGTCTTTGAGGAGGGCGAGCGAAGCGATGCCCGACGAAAAGACGGGACGTGCCGACAAGTTCCCGCGTATCCTGCGCATCTTT
>JAYVSV010000043.1:0-37272 GCA_043775015.1 Verrucomicrobiota bacterium | reverse complement strand
AAAGATGCGCAGGATACGCGGGAACTTGTCGGCACGTCCCGTCTTTTCGTCGGGCATCGCTTCGCTCGCCCTCCTCAAAGACGGGACGTGCCGACAAGCCGAGTCCTGGTTTGCTAACTACACGACTTGTCCTGGTTTGCTCGCCCCGCGACAGAAAGGAATGCGCGTTAAGTTCAAATCAGAACATTCTCATTACGTTCCGACAGACATCCGAGGGCCTCGTCTCAATCGACCCGGTAAATTTTGTCTGGGTTCCTCCGCCAAATAGGAAATGAAGTTGCAAAACGACCCGACGTGGCGCTTTATTTCGACGAATTGCATTCGCCAGAGTTCGCAGGTGAAAGATTCAATAAAAGCGAATCTCAATCAGTTGGAAAAGTTAAACTCTTGGTTAACTCAACTTCACGCTGAAAACTTGGAAACTAAACTGTGGTGACAAATAGTTCATCGCGTCTCGACTAAAATGCTAACAAAAATTACACGGATCATCGTTCTCCTTACTACTCTGACGATTTTCAATCCTTTGGCAAACGCCGAAGATTCGCTGACTCGTCGCGAATGGACAATCGATGGAGTCACGCGCGAAGCGCTCATTTATATTCCCGCCACGGCGACAACCAATGCCGCGCCGGTTGTCTTCGCATTTCATGGACACGGCGGTTCGATGAAAAACGCCGCGAAGATGTTCGGCTATCAAACGATTTGGCCGGAGGCAATTGTCGTTTACATGCAGGGACTCAACACGCCCGGCCAACTCACCGATCCCGAGGGCAAGAAACCCGGCTGGCAAAAAAGTGTGGGCGACCAGGGAGATCGCGACTTGAAATTTTTCGACGCGGTGCTGGCGAGTTTGACGAAGGACTATCGCGTGAACAAGAGGCGCGTTTATTCCACGGGCCACTCGAACGGCGGCGGGTTCACCTACCTGCTTTGGACAGCGCGCGGAGAACAGTTCGCTGCCTTTGCGCCCTCTGCAGCGGTCAGCCGGACGCTGGTTGAAAATGATCCTGCTCTACTACGCGAGTTGATGCGAAGCCGGGCAAATGCCGCCGAGGAAACCGCGAACCGTGTTGAACCTCCCGCCACGAAAACCGACGCAGCGCAAAAATCTGCCAGAGACACAGCCAACCATCCCACGTTTCTGCCCAAGCCGGTATTACACGTCGCGGGCGAAAACGATACGCTCGTGAAATTTCAGTGGCAGAATAAGATGATCGCTGCGTTGCGCCAACAGAATCAATGCGGTGAAGGCAAGCCTTGGGGTGCCGACCAGCGCTGCACGATCTATGCGTCCAAGGTTGGTGCGCCAGTTGTGACCTACGTTCATTCCGGCACGCACCAGTTTCCGCACGACGCTCCTGCAATCATCGTTAAGTTTTTTAAGGAACACACCAATGCTTCACCTCTCATCTACGAAGGCACGACCGGTCCGGGCAAGGGCAAGCATATCGTTTTCATTGCAAGCGATCACGAATACAAATCCGAAGAAGCCTTACCCGCGCTCGCCCGGATTCTGGCCAAGCACCACGGCTTCAAATGCACCGTTCTCTTTGGCGTTGATCCAAAAACCCGCGCGATCATCCCAGGCTTTTCCAACATCCCGGGCACCGACGCTTTGAAATCCGCCGATTTGCTGGTGATCTTCACTCGTTTCCAAAATCTGCCTGTGGAACAAATGCAACCGATCGTTGATTATCTCAATCGCGGCGGACCGGTCGTAGGACTGCGCACCGCAACGCATGGTTTCAATATCCCGACCAACAGCCCATTTGCAAAATACGATTACGACTACAAAGGCAACGATTACAAAGGCGGGTTTGGCCGACAAATTCTCGGCGAAACATGGGTTGGACATTACGGACCGAATCATCAATCCAGCACGCGACTCGATCTCGTTCCGGGAAAAGCGAATCATCCCATCCTGATCGGCGTGAGCAACATGTGGGCGGAGATCGGTGCCTATAACGCGTATCCCATCGAAGGTAGCGAAGTACTGGCCATGGCCCTGCCCCTCAGTGGCATGGAACCTACCTCACCCGTTGACCCAACCAAAAAGCCGATGCCGGGCGCATGGGTGCGCACCTATCAAAGTGCATCAGGCAAAGCTGGCCGCGTCTTCACCAGCACCTATGGCGCTTCGGGCGATCTCGTGAACGAAGGATTCCGCCGCATGGTGGTCAACGCCTGCTTCTGGGCGAGCGGCCTGGAGCAAGCCATCCAGCCCAATTCCGATATTCGGTTCGTCGGCCCGTTCCGTCCCACCTGGCATGGCAAGACCAAGCGCGCCGAGGGAGTGACTCCGGAAGATTTGGCTGGATGGGATTCACCGATCTGGCCTGAGTCGAAGTGAGCAGGTAGGCAGAGTCGGAAGTGAGCCGCTTCCGGAAATATTATTGTCAAGCCTGACCAACTCGTCTGCCCTACCCTAGTTCAGCGCGATGCCGCGACGGATGTAGGTTGGCAAGTCCAGATCTTCTCCACGATGGATGGTCGGCTCGCTTTTTTCAAAACGTCCCTTGGAAATTATTTCCAGCGGCAATTCATTTTGGCGCATGCGGCTCACCGTTTTCCTGGTGCGTCCACCCGCCTGTTTCGTGAGCAATTCGGTTTTCTTTTCCTCTGACATTTCCGGCGCGGGCGCAACGAAGCGTGAGGCAGGTCGGACTGTCGGCGCAACATCGAGAAGTGGCGATGCAGTTTCCGGTGGTGGCGAAGCGGGCTGAATGGTTCGGGTGTGGACGCGTGGCGCGGGGACCAGTTTCTCCTCGCGCTTCCCTTTTCCAGAGGCAACCAAGGTCACGGACAATCGATTGGAAAATGTTTCATCAATCACCGCGCCGAAAATGATGTTCGCATTTTCACAGCGGCCATTGATTTCCTCCATGACCTCGTTCACTTCCGCGAGGGTCAAATCGCTGCCGCCGGCAAGACTGACCAAGATGGATTCCGACTCACCCAGAAGTTGCCCGTTTTCCAGCATGGGATGGGCGAACAATTTTTCCGCAATTTCTTGCGCGCGTTTTTCGCCGGTCGCCTCGGCGGTGGCGAACGAACTTTCCGCATGCAAGTTGCGCGTGGCTGAAGCGAGGTCGGCGAAATCCACGTTGATCAAACCGGTTTGAGTGAGCAGTCGCGAGATTCCAAAAACGCCTTGCGCCAATAATTCATTCGTCACATTGAACGTGTTGAGCACGGTCGTTTTCGCGTCGATCAATTTAAAAACTTTTTGGTTCGGCAGACAAATCACCGCATCGGCGACCGCTTTAATCTGCTGCAAACCGAGCTGCGCCTGACGTTGACGGCGTCCACCTTCAAAATCAAAGGGCATCGTGACAATGCCAAGGACGAGCGCGCCTGAATCTTTTGCAGCGCGGGCAATCACTGAACTCGCGCCCGTGCCCGTCCCGCCTCCGAGTCCCGCGACAATGAAAACAATTTCCGTTGCCTTGCAAAATTCACGGAGCGCATCGAAATCACCTTCCGCCGCAGCGCGACCGACTTCAGGATCGCCGCCCGCGCCCAGTCCGTGCGTGAGCGATGCGCCCAGGCAAAACTTTTCCGGCACGGTGCAGTCCGCGAGAGATTGTGCGTCGGTGTTCATCGCAATGAGCGTCACGCCGGGAAATTGCTGGCGCGCCATGAAACTGCTCGCGTTGCATCCAGCGCCGCCAACGCCAAATACTTTGATGGAAATTTTTTTGCTGCCTGGCGAATTCAACTCAGGGGATTGATTCATAATGCAATTGCCTCCTTATTTTTTGAAGATCTCTGAAATGGATTTAATACCACTGGAAAAAAACCCGCTGCTCCCGCGGCGCTTTTGCTGGAGCGAACCGAATTTCGCGAGACCAATGGCCGTGGCAAACTCGGGCTGATCCAACGCGGAAGTAAGGCCGTTGATGGAATTCGCTTTGCCGAGCGAGGCCGGGAGCTGGAAAATTTTCTCGGCGAGATTTTGTATTTGCGGAATGCGGGCACTGCCGCCGCAAATAAACACTCCGGCACGGACGTAATCGAGCAAACCGGCGTGCGCCAAATCCTGCTCGATAATCTGAAAAATTTCCTCGACGCGCAACGACATGATTCGACGCAAATGTTCGAGGTTGATGGTCTTGCTCGTCTGACCAACTTCGCCGTTGATCGTAATCGTTTTGCCTTTGACCGCTTCGTTGAGCAGCGCAGAACCATGTTCGATTTTCAATTGCTCCGCGCGGCCCATCGGGACTTTTAAACCGATCGCGAGATCGTGCGAAATGTGATCGCCGCCGAGCGCGAGGACTCCGGTGTGCTTGATAATTCCATCGCAATAGACCACGTATTCCGTCGTGCCGCCGCCGAAATCAATGACAAGCGCGCCAAGTTCTTTTTCCTCGTTGGACAACAGCGCGAGCGATGAAGCCATGCCGTTGTAAACCACGGCTTCAACTTCCAATTGCAACCCGGTGACCACACGTATTGGATTCTGCAAACGGTGGATGTTGCCGTGAATCACATGGACATCGACTTCCACCCGAGAGCCGCACATGCCCACCGGATTGGAAATTCCGTCCTGGCCATCGACGTGAAAATGTTGGCGGATCGCGTGAACGACGTTGTTCTCGGTCGGCAGATTAATCGCCTTCGCATTCTTGATGACGTCCTGGACATCCTCTTCCGTGATCTCGCGATCGGCGGAAACCACGGGATGAACTCCGCGATTATTAAATCCGCGAATGTGATTTCCGGTGACGCCAAGATAAACGCTGCGAATCTCAGCGTTGGAACGCGCCTCCGCTTCGACGATGGCGTTGCGAACATCTTCCTCGGTCAACGATGGATCAGCGATTTCGCCTTTGCGGACGCCGCGCGACCGGGCCTGGCCAACTCCGATGATATTCAAGACACCAGCCGAATTGATTTCGCCCACGACGGCGCAAATTTTTGAAGTGCCGATTTCCAAACCGACAATGATGTTGGATGACTCAAACATTTTTTTTCCTGTTGGCTGAAGGTTTGGCAGATTTGGCGCGAACTGGCGGGAGAGACGCGGCCTCGATGAATCGAAGCGGCACGTTGTTGGAAATCGAAAGATCAAGCGTCGCAATCGTCTTGCCTGATTTTTGATATTGGTCGAAAACCAAATGCCATCTGCGCAACTGTGTTTCGAAGGAATTGAGCGAAAAAATAATCTGGCTGCCGTGGCTGGTGGTGACTTCGAGAATTTCCGGGGTTGTGACCGTGATGCGTTGCAACTCGGCCAATCCCGCCATCGGCGAATGATCAAACTCAGAAATCAATTCCAAGGCAGCGCGAACCTGCGCCGAATCAATTTTTCGACCGGGCCGCAACTCGCTCGCCAGGACACCTGAAATGACTGGCAACGAAATATCATTTTGAATCGCTGGCGGAGTCAGGCGCAGTTTGGGATCCAGCGGCAACATGACGAAACCTGATTCGTCCACATGATAAACAACCGATTCATAGCCGCCTTGACGACGCAGTTGCATCGTCACCACCTGCGCCACCGGTTCCCGCTCGACGACCCGAAGCCGCAACGTGTTCGGAAGCACGCGCTCCACCGCAGCTGATTTCACGAGCGGCAGCAATTCGAGATCGCGTTTGACTCGCATCAAATCGAGCGCCAATAAATTTTCTCCCTGTTTGATCGCGGCCCATCGACGAAAATGTTCAGGCGCGATCACGCCGTCCGTTTGCACGTCCACCTGCCGAATTGCAAATGCATCGTTCTTATAAATCAAACAGTCGAGCACCCACTCGCCACCGCGCCAGAAAACAAAAAGAATGACGACAAGGGCGAACGCGATGCTCAATCCCATTCCGGCCAGGCGAAAGCGCGCGGCGCGTGTCTGGCTGGAGCGCAATTTTACATCCAGCAATTGAGGCCGGTTAAAGCGCCGATTTTTTTGTTTTTGTTTGAACCACATTTTATTTGGAGGATGCGCGGCGCATCGCTAGGTCAACCATGGTTTGGCAAAGTTCAGCATAATTGATTCCAGCAGCTGCGGCGGCTTCCGGCAACAAACTTGTTTCCGTCATTCCCGGCAGCGTGTTGACTTCGAGCACGATCGGATCGCCACTGGGGCGCACCATCACATCGACACGGGCGTAATCGCGTCCCCCAATCGCATGGAAAGCGCCGAGAGCTGCATCTTGAATTCCTTTCGTTGTCTCCGCATCGAAATCAGCCGGACAAAAATGTTCGCTCGCGCCGGGTGTGTATTTATTTTTGTAATCAAATTCACCCTGCTTCACTTTTACTTCGACGACCGGCAATGCTTTTCCGTCGAGAATGCCAACCGTCGTTTCGCGCCCGACAATTTTTTCTTCCATCAACACTTGCGAATCAAAGCGGAGCGCCTCGGCCAGCGCTTCGTGCCATTGCTCGACGCGATCGACAAATTGCAAACCGACGCTCGAACCCTGTCGCACCGGTTTCAAGATCGCGGGCGGTTGCCATCCGAGCGGCCAACTGGCGCTGGCCGAATCAAAAACTTCAAACTTCGCGGTGGGAACTCCCGCAGCAACGCAACGTTGCTTGGTCAAAACTTTATCGAACGCGAGACGACTCGCCTCAGGATCGCAACCGGTGTAAGGCACGCCCAATTTTTCGAGTTGATCCTGAACGGTGCCGTCTTCGCCGTAGGTTCCATGTAGCGCCAGAAAAACGACGTCGGTTTTCGGCGGTAAAGTCCAATTTGCGTTTACCGGATCGAGTTCGTGGACGGTGTGACCGAGTGAGCGCAACGATTTTGCCGCAGCAGCACCGGTGCGCAGCGAGACTTCGCGTTCTGCCGAAGGCCCTCCCAGCATCACCGTGATATTCAATTTTATTCCGGCGCTCATCCGTATTTATACTCCGACAATTTCCACTTCGGTTCGCAAGTCCAATCCGTGCATTTCTTTGGCGCGAGATTTAATTAACTCGATAAGTTTGAGAACATCTTCCGCCGTCGCGTCACCATCGTTCACAATAAAATTTCCATGCACCTCCGAGACACGCGCGCCGCCGACGCGGGTATTCTTGAGGCCGAGTTCCTCAATCAGTTTTCCAGCAGGGATTGTTTCGGGGTTTTTAAAGATGCAACCGGCGCTCGGCTCCTTCGGTTGGGAGGCCCAACGTTTCGTGCTGTAAGTTCTCATCCGTTCCGCAACAAGTTCCCCTGCTTCCGGCGAACCTTTGAGGACGGCGGAAAGCGCGATATGATTTTTCAACAGGGAACAATTTCGATACTCCACTTGCAGACCACTGCGCTTCAATTCCTGAATTCTGCCAGTTCGATCCATAATGCGAATGCTCTCCACCACGTTGAACATCGCTGCGCCCATCGCGCCCGCGTTCATGCGCAACGCGCCACCCAAACTTCCGGGAATACCTTCCAAAAATTCGAGGCTGCCCAGATCATTTTTGCGCGCTTCAACCGAAATTACTTTGAGTTTTGCACCTGCGCCGCAACGAAGAAATTCACCGTCCGTCCTAATTTCGGAAAACGAGGAGTGCCCAAGTGAAATCACGAAACCGCGAATGCCGGAATCTTTGATCAAAAGATTTGAGCCACGTCCGAGCAGAAAGAACGGCAACTCTTTTTCGGCACAATATTTCAGGATCTCCGCGAGATCAGCTTCCGACGCCGGCTCAGCGTAAAAATCGGCCGGGCCGCCGACACGCAACGTGGTTTTTTTGGCGAGCGGCTCGTCGCATCGCACAATGGTGTCCGGCGACAACTTCAGCGCAAGTTCTTCCACGATTTGCTCTTTTGCGATAGCCATGGTGTCAAACATGCGCTGCCTCCGTTTTGTGGCGATGCAGCGGCTTGCTTTGTGACAAATCAGTATGTCCAGTTGCCTGATTTTCTAAAGCATGTTTTGAATTCGGCACAATAATTTGAGCGAGAATCCGATCAGCGATATTTTCCGCAGCCTGCGCGGAATGCCATTGGGACAGAGCCTGCTGGATTGAAACGCGTTGCTTTGGATTTTTCAGCAAACTTAGGATCATTTGCGAAAGTTTTTCGGGTGTCGCACTGGGTTGCTCAATCATTTTTGCCGCGCCAGATTCGACAAAAGCCAGCGCGTTGTAGAACTGGTGATGATCGGTCGCCGTTGGATACGGAATAAGAATTGAAGGGATTTTCATCGCGGCCAATTCCGCGAGGGACGAAGCGCCGGAACGACTGATGGCAACGGTCGCGGCCCCGAGCGCAAATTCCATCTCGGTCAGGAACGGGCGGACCACCGCTTTTCGATGGTGCGCTGCGTAGGCTTTCTGAACTTTTTCAACATCATTGGCTCCGGTCAAATGCAGGAACTGCAAATCCGGGGCGCGGGAAATTAAATTCGGCAACGCGGCCAAAACAGAATTGTTAATTCCGCTTGCGCCCTGGCTGCCGCCCATGACGAGGATTACCGGCTGGTCGGCGCGAAGACCGAGCGCCATACGCGCGGAAGACGGGTCAATCTCCTCCAGAAATTGCGAGCGAACCGGCATCCCGGTGACTTGCGCGCGGGTGATGCTCATTCGACCCGACGCTTCGTGAAAATAAACAAAGGCTTCGTCAACAAAGTGGGCGAGCCAGCGATTGGCGCGACCGGGAATGGTGTTCGATTCGTGCAAAAAAGTTTTTGCGCCCAGTTTTTTCCCGGCAAGAACCGGGGCCGCACTGGTGAATCCGCCCATCGCGAGCACGGCTTGCGGAACTTTTTTGCGGAAAAGAGTTTTCGCGCTTCGATATGATTTGGCAAAGCCAGCGAGAAATCCAAGCGCGCCGCCACGGGTCAACCCGACGGCCGGAAGAGTTGCGACGCCAATGCCGATCAACGATCTCACCGCTTGTTGATCCACTTCTTTGGGTGAGACGAGCAGTGTGACTTCGCAATCGCGGCGCACGAGTTCTTCGGCAACGGCAAGTCCGGGAAACAAATGTCCACCCGTGCCACCACAAGCAATGGCGATGAAGGGAGATGAAGTTTTGCGTTGCATCAGGTGAGTTGCGGCGAAGTCGCTTCCTCGTCGAATGGATTGGGTTTTTTGCGCGTCGGTTCAAGCGCCTGACGCGCGATGCTCAACAGAATTCCCACAGCGAGAAGCATGACCAACAAATTCGATCCGCCATAACTGATGAATGGAAGCGGCATTCCCTTATTTGGCAACGTGCTGGTGACGACGCCAATATTGATGAACGCCTGGAAGCCGATCATGAAAGTGATGCCCGATGCAAGGAGCAATCCGAAAGTATCCCGCGCACGCGAGGCGATAAAGATTCCGCAAATCACGAGGAGAACAAACACGACGACGACAGCAATCGTGGCGATGAGACCGAGTTCTTCGCCGATAATTGAGAAAATAAAATCGGTGTGATGCTCTGGAACGAAGCCTAGTTTTTGCCGACCATTTCCAAGTCCAAGCCCGGTCCAACCACCAGTGCCCAAGGCGATCATCGCTTGATAAGCCTGGTAACCGACACCGTCGCGATTTTCCTCGGGATGCAGCCAGGCGAGAATTCGTTTCATGCGCATCGGATCGTGCCAAAAAGAAAAAGCCAATGCAGTCACCGCAGCAATTGCCGGGGGAATAATAAATTTTAAACGAACTCCGGCAATGATCAGCATTGTTCCGGAAACAGCGGCGAGCAAAATGGTGCAGCCCCGGTCGGGTTCGACAAATATCAGAGCAAGCACAACGGCGACGAACATTCCAGGAACAACTAAACCTCGTCCAAACGTGCCCATGAGTCGCTGGTAGCGTTCTCCGTAATGAGCGATGAAAATGATCAACGCGATCTTAGCCAATTCGGAAGGTTGAAAACGAATGGAGCCGTGGCCAATCCAGCGGCGCGCTCCGTTCACTTTGATCCCAATGTGCGGCACGAAAACCAGCAGCAGCAGCAGCACCGCGAAAATGAGTAACGGCAACGAAAATTTTTTGAGCAGGTGATAATCAAGCGTGGCAGCGATCGTTCCTCCGATCAGTCCAAGTGCGCACCAGACCAATTGCATCATCAGATAATGGGTCCCGACCTGCGCCGTGCTGGAACTGTAAAGGGTCACCATTCCCAGCGACAAAAGAGCGGCTACGCAAAAAAATAAAGTGGTGGTGGCTAACTTCATCAGATGCTCAAGAAATCTGTCTGCACCGGATCAATGTTATTTTTAGATTTTTGGAATCAGTGTTTTCAGAAATTAGAGGACGCCGGGAGGAGGTATCTCGGCGTCCTTTGAAAAAACTTACTTCGTCAGAACCGGCACTGGTGCGGCCAACGGCGCGGGCTCAACGGTTTTCGGCGCCGGCATTTTTAATTTCTGGTCGATTTTGAGGGCGGTCGATTTCAAGACGTTGAGGCTCATGATCGTTTTTACCGTCGTGCCGTGACTTTTGGCAATTTTCTCCAGCGTATCGCCGGACTTCACCACATAAACAGAAGTGTCACCGCCGGTTGTTGGTGGAAGCAAACCAGGAGTCGTTCCGCTTGAAGCGGCGGGAATCTTCAGCTTTTGGTCAATTTGCAATTTACTCGAATTGACCGTGGGATTGGCTAGCTCAATGGCTTTGACGGACACGTGCAATTTTTTAGCAATGGAAGAAAAACTGTCACCTTTTGCAACGACGTATTCCTTCAGGTCAGGAGCGACAGGGGGAACTGGATTAACCACGGGTGGCGTCGGATCAACGACCGAGTTTGTGGGAAATGGCGCTACTGGGTTTGTATTATCCGCGAGCGGCGCACTGTTGGTCATCGGCGGAAATGCCGCATTCGTATCCTCGGGCGGAACAATGGGTTTGTCTTCGGATTTTTTGCAACCGCCTTGAATCAACAATCCGCCGAAAAAGACGACGTGAATGGCGGCGATGGTGAAAAAGGCGGTGCGAACGGTGGTTTTTTCCCGGGACTTTTGGAGCGATCCCTGGGGAACGAGTGGATTTGGTGTGTTCATTTTAATTTGGCGTTAGTTCGTTATTTTTTTGAGGTGTTGGTTTATTTTTGCGCCGGGGTTTTCCCTCAAAAAACCTCGATGCAAATTGAATTTTTCTACTTTTTCTTTTTTTAGCCCCGCTGGCTCGACTCAATGTTTTATTTGCTTTCGTTTCCCTTGTGGTCGCCGGATGCGCTTGCACTATCTGTTGTGCGCACCCACTCGGCTACCGCATCCCGATACACTTCACCCCGATGTTGATAGTTCCGAAACTGGTCAAAACTCGAACAAGCGGGTGAAAGTAAAACTACATCGCCGGGAACAGCCATTTTCGCCGTTTCCGGCACAGCTTCTAGCAATGAATTAACCAAGGTGCAAGGAGTAAAGAGACTCCACGCCGCACGAATTTTTTCGCGCGCTTCTCCAATCAAAAAAGCGCCCTTGACGCGTTGCGAAAGGAGCGGCCCAATTTCGTGAAAATCAAATTTTTTATCGCGTCCGCCGGCGATGAGCCACACGTTCGGTTCTCCGGCGCGACCTTCGGGCAACGAGAGCAACGCCCGGTTCAACGCACCGACATTCGTCGATTTGGAATCGTTGATGTATTTTACCCCATTCACTTCGGCCACGACTTCGCATCGGTGCGGCGGCAGTTCATAATTTTTAAGGGCCTCAGCCGTTTGTTCGAGCGGCAAACGAAGCACCCGACACACCGCGAGCGCAGCCATCAAACTTTCGGCGTTGTGCGGCCCGCGAATCTTGCAGTGATCCATATCGAGCAAAGGCCCCGACCAATCTTCGAGACGGCTGACAATTAATCCGCGATCAAGAAAAATATCCGCATTACGATTATTGGCGCTGAACGTAATCACTTTGGCAGGCACCGGCAAATTCAAGGCGCGGAGCTGCGCCAACGATTCGCTTTGCACAATGGCCCAATCAAATGATTGCTGATTTTCAAAGAGGCGCGCTTTGGTCCGAACGTATTCCGCCATGCTGTCGTAACGATCGAGATGATCTTGTGCGGTGTTGAGCAACACGGCGATGGTCGGGCGAAAAAATTTCGTGTGCTCCAACTGGAACGAGCTGACTTCGAGCGTGACGAAATCAAGTTCCTTGGTTTGCGCCACAACTGCGGACAAGGGCAAACGCGTTTCGTCGCAGACCACGGTTTTGCGATGGCAGTGGGTCAGGACACGCTCGATAATTTGCGTCGTGGTCGTTTTTCCGTTGGTTCCCGTCACCGCGATGTTCAGGCAAAGCGACTGCTGGTAGCCCAATTCAAGCTCGCTGATGACTTGAATCTCTTTTTCCTTTAATTCAGCGATGAAGGGATCGCGCAAAAAAACTTCCGGACTCACGACGGCGAAATCAAATTTCTCAGCGGGCAGCCCGGTCACGTCCAACCTCACAGAAATCTTATTATCCTGTTCAATTTCCTTCGCGGCACGTTCGAGTCCGTCCGTGCTCAAACGATCAACGACAACAACTTTCGCCCCACACTGCGCCATCAAACGGGATGCCGCCATTCCGCTGGGATTCAATCCAAGCACGACGACTTTTTTATTTTCGAGATCGATCATTAACGGATTTTTAGTGTGCTCAAGGCGACGACAGCGCAGAGCACGCACAAGATGTAAAAACGAGTGACCACCTGCGATTCGTACCAGCCCTTTTTTTCAAAGTGATGATGAAGCGGGGCCATCAGGAAAAAGCGCCGGCCCTCGCCATATTTGCGCCGGGTGTATTTGAACCAGCCGCGCTGAATAATGACGGAGCCTGCTTCGACAACGAAAACTCCACCCGCAATCACAAGCACGAAAGGTTGATGAATCAGCACTGCGATAATCCCGAGAACACCGCCGAGCGGCAGCGATCCGGTGTCGCCCATGAAAACTTGGGCAGGGTGACAATTGAACCAAAGAAATCCAAGGCCAGCCCCAATCATTGCCGCGCAAAAAACTGTTAATTCACCGGCTCCGGACACATGAGGCACTTGCAGATATGCTGAAATAACTGAGTTGCCCGAAACATAAGTCAGCACGAGAAAAACAAACGAGACAATCACCGTGCAGCCGATGGCGAGCCCATCCAGTCCGTCGGTTAAGTTCACGGCGTTCGAACTTCCAACCACCGTGAGCGAGGTGAGAATCAGCCCGATCACTGCGCCGACGGTTCCGGTTGCGACGGGATATTTGTAAAATGGAACCATGACATCGGTGATCAGCTTGGAGGTGGACGGCAATTGCCAGAGGTAAACGGCGATGAATGCGGCGAGAATCCCTTGCACCCACAATTTCACATGGGAAGCGGCTCCTTTGTTATTTTGCTGCGTAATTTTTGCGTAGTCGTCGTAGAAACCAAGTCCCGCCATGACGATCACCGAGAACAGTGTGAGAATGATTAATGTGTTCCATTGCGCCCAAAGCAACGCCGTTAAATCCAGCACAAGGACGATCAAAATTCCGCCCATGGTTGGGATGCCGCGCTTGCTCAAAACTCGCGCGCCCAGATTTCCGCCCTCTTCCGCTTTGTCTGCGTAGTCCTGCCCAAATTTCAATCGCTTCAGCCAGGCAATAATTTTCGGTCCAAGCCACAAACTCAACAGCAGCGCGGTGATCGCTGCGCCCGCGCTGCGAAAAGTGATGTAACGAAACAGCCGCAGAAATGAAAACTCGTTTTCCCATTGCGTTCCCGCTGTCCATTCGAGCAGTTGCTGGCTGATGTAATAAAACATTAGTCGTGGCGGTGTTCGGGAATGGTTTGGTCTTGTGAAATTTTGACGTGCCGCTTGTGCGCGAGCCGGATCATGTATGCCGGGATCTCCTGCTCCGCCGCAACCGCCGGAATTGCGTCCCGGCGCTCCTGCTTCGGTTTGGTTGCGGCATTATCAGCGGCGATCTTCTTTTGATTCATATTTCTCATAGAATCAGTTTTTTAAAATCGCTCCGATTTGTTCGAGGTGCGCCGAACGGGATGCTTTCAGCAAAACAAGATCGTTCGGACGCAAAAAAGTTTTTAATGCATCGCCCGCACTTTGCACTTCCCCGAACTCAGTCACGTCATCAAGACCAGCCGCGCGAGCTGCTTTACCGGTCGTTCCCGCCATCGCACCTACTGCAAAAAGATGTTGAACACCACATTCCGCCGCTCGACGTCCGACATCCACGTGAGCAGAAATGCTTTGGTCACCCAATTCCGCCATATCACCCAGAACTGCGACGCGACGACCGCTGCACGGCAAATCGCGCAAAGTTTCCAATGCAGCGATCATGGAATCAGCGTTGGCGTTGTAGCTGTCGTCCAAAATGCGAATGCCGTTCACAGTCCAAAGTTGCAGGCGCATCTTCGCGGGCGGGCAATCGTCAAAACCTTGCTGAATTTCTGAGCGGTTCAACCCGAGTTCGCCCGCAACCGACAGCGCCAGCAGCGCATTTAAAACCTGATGGCGACCGAAAAGTTTGATTCGATATTCGCCGGACAAATGATCTTGAGGCGTCTGGGCCAGGAAGCTGACACCGCTTTCTTCAAATCGAATGTTGCGTGGGTGAAAATCGTTCTTCTCGGTCAACCCAACACGAATCACTTTGGATCGAGTTCGGCGAATTATTTTTTCCACCAACTCGTTGTCCCCGTTCACAACGAGCACTCCATCCGCAGGTAAAGCCTGCGCCAGAACGCCTTCCTCTTCCACCACGCCGGCGAGGTCGCCAAAAAATTCCAAGTGCTCGCGACCGATGCTGGTAATGACGCCTAACCTTGGTTGAATCATCTGCAATAATGGAGCCAGCTCTCCGGGATGATTGGTGCCGACTTCGAGCACGGCGACTTGATGGGCGCTTTCCAGTTTCAGCAGCGTGACGGGCACGCCCACATCATTGTTGAAACTCGCCTCGCTCCATAACGCTTTGAACTTTTGCCGCAACACCGCAGCCAGCAATTCCTTCGTGGTCGTTTTTCCGTTGGAGCCACCCACCGCGATGATCGGGGCATTGAAATCCTGACGATAACGGGCTGCAAGACTGCCCAAGGCGCGACGGGTGTTATCGACGGCAATGACGGTGGTGAGAAAATTTGCCGGAATTTTTGTCCGCTCGGCGACGACCGCGATCACGCCCGTTTTGGCGACTTCCGGCAAAAAATGGTGGGCATCAAAACGCTCGCCCGTTAAAGCAAAAAAAAGATCGCCGGGTTTGGCCTTGCGCGAGTCAGTGCAAATATTTGACGCGAGCCGTTGCGGGGAACCGTTGCGCAGTTCTCCCCCGCAGGCATCCGCCAGATATTTTAGAGAGCGCGGTTCCATTTATTTTAACGAAAAAGATGCAGTGACCACTGCAGTCACGGTTTTCTCCAACGATGACGTATCGCTTACTCCTTCAGAACTGGTTTGCGTCGAATACAACGGAGTAACCTGGAAAACACCCATTCGCGCCGAGCGAAGCTGATGTATCTTCCGGTCGCCCTGGGAAGCGATTTGTTCAGCACGCGAACGCGCATCCTTGGTGGCCTCGGCCAGCATTTCAATTTTCGCTTCTCCGGCCTTGGTGTAAATATACTCGGGAGGTTGCGTCGTGAATTGAACGCCCTGCTCAACCAATATCGTGGACTCGTGGCTCAATTTCGTAATTTGATCCACTGCATCCGAACGAATTTCCAAACCCTGGGTCAGGTTGAACCCAACCCGGCGTTGCGTGTTGTCGTTGGATCGCAATTCCTGAATCCCGATTGCAGAAAGCAGATAGTTCGTGACGGCGTTGGACTTGAGAAAATTTTCAATTTTTGGCAGGTCCTCCTTTAAACGATGCTGTGCTTCCAAAAGTGTGGGCGCTTCCGCAGAGAATGAACCTCTCCAAATGATCAAGTCCGAGCGGACATTTTTTCGCGCAGAACCAGTGGAATTAATGGTCTGGGATTCGGCAATTTTCAGCCACGCCCGCGTAACCAGCGCGGCCGAACAAATCAAACCTGCGGCCAGGAATAATCCCGCCAGCAAACCCAGTAGATGAGGTCGTCCATGGTTCATCGTGCATTACCTTCTCAGCGCCAGCGTTTCCTTCACTTCCGGCTCCAAAATATCCGGCTTCAGGTTTAAATAATTCGCGGCGCGCTCGGCGATGTTCTTGAAAAACGGAGCGGCGGTTTGACCTCCGTAATGACCGTTTTTTGGCTCATCCAACACAATGGAGATACAGAGTTCTGGGTTATCAGCCGGAAAGAAACCAATGAAGGACGCAAAAAACTTCCCCTGAACATAAACACCATGTTCCGCCTTTTGCGCCGTGCCGGTTTTTCCAGCGACCGTGTAATGATCCAATCTGGCTTTTGGCGCAGTTCCCTCAGCGGTAGCGACCGTTTTCAGCGCGGTCACCATGTCCCTCGCAGTGGTCGAACTCACCACTTCGCGAACCACTTGCGGCTGATACTTTGCCACAACTTTTTCATCAGCATCTTCGAGACGATCAATGAGCATCGGCCGCATCAAGCGCCCGTTGTTGGCAATCGCACTCATCGCCATGACCATCTGCAAGGGAGTCACCGCGACGCCGTGGCCCATCGGAATTTGGGCGATGGATACTTTGCTCCAATCTTTGGTTGGATAAACAATCCCCGAAACTTCGCCGACCAGCGGCAATCCTGTTTTCACGCCAAAACCGAAATTGCGGATGTAATCGTAAAGCAGCGTTGGCCCCATTTTGATTCCGATTTTGGCCGCTCCGATGTTCGACGAATGCGTGATAATCTCTTTGACCGAAAGCAAACCGTGCGAATCGTGATCGTGCAACGTTCTCCCAGCGAAACTGAACCGGCCATGCTCGCAATCAAATTGGTCCGTGAGCTTGACCACGCTTTCGTTCAGACCTCCAGAGACGACGACAATTTTGAATGTCGAACCGGGTTCAGCAATGTCGGAGATAACACGATTGCGCAACGAATCCACGGGGAACGCACCCGGGCGGTTGGGGTCGTAGTTTGGCAGCGTGGCCATGGCGAGAATTTCTCCAGTGCGAGGGCGAACCATCACGGCAGAAATACTGATCGGCGTATGTTGCTTCGAGGCTTCGAGCAGTTCCGTTTCGACGATGTGTTGCAACCCTGCATCAATGGTAAGAACGACGTTCATGCCGTCGCGGGCTTCCAAGTCGTGATTTCGGAAGGCCACCAGTTCCCGGCGGCGCGAGTCAATTTCCGTGCTGAGCATGCCGTTCACACCGCTCAACTGAGAGTCCATCCTGCGCTCGATTCCGTTGACGCCGATCATTCTACCCGCATCGCCCACTCCGATGTAGCCAATGACATGAGCCGCGAGCGACTGATTTGGGTAAGTCCGCAGTTCGTCTTCCTCGGTGAACACCGCTTTTTGACGAAGATTTTTCAGTGTCTCCTTCTGCGCTTTGGTGAGGGCATCCTCATCCATTCCAAAATCGTTCAGGGCGAGCGCCTGCTGAATTTTTCCCCATTCCTCCACTTTCACCTTATTTTTGAGAACAACATGTTGGTCGAAGACCGGTTCACCGTTGGTGTGATAACGAACGATTTTCGGCTGGAGCCGTTGCGCCAAAAAGGTTTCGTCCAGCTTGAGCAACGGCGACAAAAGACGGGCCATTTCTCGCCAACGTTCTCCGACGAGTTTCGGGTCGGCGCAAACAATCTTCGCCTGAACACTCGTGGC
This sequence comes from Verrucomicrobiota bacterium, assembly GCA_043775015.1. GTDB lineage: Bacteria > Verrucomicrobiota > Verrucomicrobiia > Limisphaerales > CANJXF01 > CANJXF01. The sequence continues at coordinate 19,694 of JAYVSV010000043.1, read as the reverse complement.
CAGAGGCACACCGCGAATGTCGCGGATTTGTCCGCGCAACGGCTTGCGTGTTTCCGTCCGTTGCGAGTTTTTATTGGCTTGAGAGCGCAATTCGTCGTGTCGGAAAACCTGTAAATCAACGAGGCGATAACCGAGGAAGCCCAACCCGAGCGAAAGAAATAGCGCGAGCATTCGAAGTCTCAAAAGTTGAACTGCTTTCGCCATGGTTTTTTTGCTTAATTTGAATTTACCTACCGCCCGTGCCGTTCGGTTCCTCCTCCGAACATGCCCGGGCGGCGGTAAAATTAGTTTCCTCGCATCCGAGGATCAGCTTGCGCTTGACGCGAATCATTCGATCCAATCGGTTGTTCGCTTAAAAAAATTTCAGCCGGTCTTTCAACCAAACGCACAATTTGCGATACCGGTGGGGCCATAAGCCCGAGATTGAGTTGCTTAACTTTTAGTTCGAGCATGACTGGTGAACAGAGCGCGTCGAACTGCGCGCGGCTTTTGCGATTCTGGCGTTGCAATTCGGCGAGGCGCGTCTCCCGTTCCTTGATTTGCCGACCGAGCAAGGCGACTTGGTTTTTGTACCAGACATAGCCCACTCCCGAGCCGCCGATGAACAAACACAGGAGCAGCGCTTTCAGAGCCGGAGCAAACCGGACGGCGGCGGACTGATTTTTTCTGTTTCGAGCCATTTAAATTTTTTCCAAAACTCGCAATTGTGCGCTGCGACTGCGCGGGTTTTCGTCGGTTTCAGCCGACGTCGGCTGTATTGCTTTTCGACTCACCCATTTCAACTTCGGCACTGCCGGTTTCCGCAACTCGGGCACGTCCACCTCTCCAATGACCGTGTAATCCCGCGACATTGTCCTCCCAAATTCTTTCACCACTCGATCTTCCAGCGAATGGAATGTGATCACCGCCAATCGCCCGCCCGGTTTCAAAATTTTCACCGCACCATCCAGACCGCGTTTCAGTGATCCAATTTCGTCGTTCACCGCCAACCGCAACGCCTGAAAAACTTTTGTGGCCGGATGCGCTTTTTTTCCGGCCCGTGGCGAAATACGTTCAATCAATTCCGCGAGCTGCCGCGTGGTTTCAAACCGTCTTAATTGCCGATCTCGCTCTATCGCGCGGGCCATTCGCCTCGAATCCCGTTCGCCACCGAATTCCCAAAAAATGTTGGCCAAATTTTCCGCACTGAACTCGTTCACCAGTTTGGCCGCAGTCAACGCCTGACTTTTATCCATCCGCATATCGAGCGGACCGTCTTGCTGAAAACTGAATCCTCGTGCCGCCAAATCCAGTTGCGGCGAACTCACCCCCAGATCCAGCAAAACACCATCGCAACTCCCCGCTTCAATCCACTCCGCCAATCCGTCAAAATTCCCCTGCCGAATCTTGAAACGTCCCGCGAACTCCGCGAGCCGCACTCGAGCCGCTTCAACCGCGTCGCAATCTCGATCGCATCCAGACATCCATCCAGTCGGAGAACTCGCCTCCAACATGGCCGCTGCGTGACCAGCCCCACCGAGCGTTCCGTCGGCGTACCGACCGCCGGCTCGCGGACTCAGCGCTGTGAGCACCTCCGCCACCATCACTGGCTTGTGAACGAAGTTTGGCACGTGGCATGAAAACCTTTTAAACTCGGTCCGCTAATTCAGAATGTTTCTCGGCTTGAACCGGAGCAGTTTCCTGATTGGATTCCGCCGCCGTCGATTCAAACGGCGAACCGGATTTGAACAGGCCTGCCGTTTTTTTGATCCAACTTCGGCCCGCGTGTTTGACCGAATTCAATTCGGGCAAATTTACTTTGTGATTCTGCAAAACCGCAGACGCTTTCGGCGAAATCACCTCCAGGTCGGCTTCGCTCAAATCGTTTCTCATCACCGTCACTTTTTCCAGGGACCACTCCGTTTGAACGGGTGTTGATAACGGCTTCCTCCTCGAACGAGCCGGGGCCAAACGTTGTTTCAGAGCGAAAATTTTGTCGGCGAATTTGACCCAAACCTGAACCGCCAGGCTGATCCGTGGCGCACCCGGCGCTACTTCCTCAACGCGGCGCAAAATTTGCCCGGCTGGAATTTTTTGCGTTTGTTGCCAGCGAACGGGTGTCGGCAAAATCGCCATCGCTTCAGCGGGTGCGGCAACAATCGGTTTTGCTTCTTCAACGAGAACAACTGGCGAAGTGACTTCGAGGCTGGCCGGTGCCGTTACTTTTGGAGCAGCGAAGGTGTCCGGCGAAATCGGTCGGAAGGTCGCGCCGAATTTCGGCAACAAGCTTCCCTGGGTCAGCTTGTATTTACCGAGAATGGTTTGTCCACTCTTCAAGCTCCGGCCAACGCTCAGTAATTTTACCAACTTCATAAATTATTCCATCAGTTTGAACGCCTCGTGTGCCATGACTGCATCCGACGCTTTCACCGCTTCAAATCGCTGCGGGTTCCAAATTTCAAATCGGTCCAGCAAGCCAACCAGTTTCGCCTGGTCTTTGATGCCAGCAGCCTTTGCCATTTCTTCGGGCAAACAAATCCGCCCAGACTTGTCAACCGAGACCTGTATTGATTCCATCCCGATGAACCGTTTCAAAACCACTTTGTTCGAGTCGCCGTTCGACATCGCATCGATGGCGCTCATCAACTCCGCCATTTCTTTGGGCGGCAAAACCCGGAGACACGGACCCTCTTTGGCTTTGGGCCACAGGATCAGGGTAAATTCGATTTCAGGCTTAGCGGGCCGCCACTTGGCCGGGATCTGAACACGACGTTTCTCGTCAACCCCATGTTGATACAAGGAGTTGTAATAAGTCGGCGGCTCAATTGTCTCTTCGTGACCCATTTTAAAACTTATTCACACCGTTTTTAACCCACTCTTCCCCACCACGCCCCATTTGATGCCACTCTACTCCCCCAGCCGTCAAGTGAAAATCACTGGAAACTTGTTCAAAAGTTATTCACAAGTTGTCAGGTGGTGTTAAAACCAGTCGCGCAAACAATTCTATTTTGAATTTGGCAACCACTCATGACTACCTTCTGAGCCGATGCGAACTGCCGACTTTGATTACCATTTGCCGTTGGAATTGATTGCCCAAGTGCCGGTCGCGGAGCGTGATCAGTCGCGGTTGCTGATGTTGAATCGAAGGACCAACGAGCTTCAGCATCGGCATTTTTCCGATTTACTCGATTATTTACGGCCCGATGACGTTATCGTTTTGAATAATTCGCGAGTTATTCCTGCCCGGCTCCGTGGAGTTAACGCCAAAAGCGGCGGAAAATTTGAAATCTTGTTAGTTCAAGAAAATGACACAAACGATTGGTGGGCGATGCTGCGACCCGGCAAGCGCGCACAGATCGGAACGCAAATTGATTTGCTCGACCTGCAACAAAACCAATCGGGCATCTCCGCCATCGTCGAAGAAATCAATGGGGAAGGCCATCGACGTATTCGGCTTCAGGGAACCAAAAATATTTTTAACGAACTGGAGCGACTTGGTGAAATTCCTCTGCCGCCCTACATCGAACGCGGTGAACTTCTCGCGTCGGACCGCGAGCGATACCAAACGGTTTACGCGCAAACGGCCGGCTCAGTCGCTGCACCGACGGCCGGCCTTCATTTCACTCCTCGACTGCTGGAGGAAATAAAAAATCGTGGTGTGGAAATTCATTGCGTCACTTTGCACGTCGGACTTGGCACCTTTGCTCCTGTGAAAGCGGAAACTCTTTCCGACCACGTCATGCACGAGGAACGTTTTGAACTCAGTGCTGAAACCGCCCGCGCAATCAATGAAGCGAAATCGCAAAAACGTCGAGTCATTGCGGTGGGAACGACGGCGGTGCGCGTGCTGGAAAGCGTGGCAAGAGAAAATTCAGGAACACTCGTTGCCGCCCGCGATAAAACAAAAATATTTATTTTTCCTCCTTACAAATTTCAAATCGTCGATGTGCTCGTGACAAATTTTCATCTCCCCTCTTCCACGTTGCTGATGCTGGTCAGCGCGTTTGCTGCGCCTGGAGAATCCCAAGGGCGGGAAATGATTTTGGCCGCCTACAAAAAAGCGATCGAGGAAAAATACCGTTTCTTCAGCTACGGTGATGCGATGCTCATTACGTGAGCAACGGTTCGTTTGGGTTCGATTCCAGTTTCGTTTCCACCCAGCGCGCCAGCAACCAAAGCGTGTCCGACAATCGGTTGAGATAAATAATAATTTCTGCGTTGTGCAATTGATCCGCTTCCTGCAACGCGCAAACACGTCGCTCGGCGCGGCGACAGGTGGTGCGCGCCACATCCAGCGCCGCCGAATTTAAATTCGCGCCCGGCGTGGCCCAGCCTTTAAACGAAATTTTTTCAGCCTCAATTTTTCCCACAAGATGATCGAGTTTTTCGATCAGCGCACTCGTCACGATGGAATATCCGCTTTTGATATAACGCGGCAAATCTTCGACTTGCGTCGCCAGTTCGCCCATGACGAGGACCAAATCTTTTTGCACCAGCAATAAATTTTCCCGAACGAAATCCTGTTGCGCCGTGGCTCGCGCCATTCCAATCGCGGTATTTAATTCATCGACTGCGCCGTAAACTTCCACGCGAGGGTGACACTTGGAAACTCTTCGGTTGAACATCAAACCCGTCGTACCCGCATCCCCGGTTTTCGTTGCGATACTCATAAACAAATCATCGTTCCACTTCTTTTTTGTAAGCCAAAATTCCATCCACAATCGCGAGCGCCATTCTTTTGCGATACGCCGGATCATAAATGCGTTTCGATTCGCCCGGGTTGGTCATGAAACCGGCTTCGATTAAAATGGCCGGACATTTTTGATCGAGCAAAACGAGAAACTGCGAACGTTTCACGCCGCGATCTTCCACCTTCAAATTTTTAACCAATGATTTTTGCATCTGGTAAGCCAGCAGCACGCTTTTCGCATTTTGCTTGTGACCTGGATAGGCGGCAGCGGATTTTCCACCATTGCTCGAACTCGCTCCCTCGGGAGTCAGACAATAAACTTCAGTCCCTTCCACCGATTTTGTTGGCGCTGCGTTGTAATGCAAACTGACAAAAAGGTCGGCGTTGTTCCGAGTCGCAATCCTGGATCGATCTGTCAACTCGAGAGTGTAATCACGCGTTCGCGTTTGCACCACTTTGAAACCGGCATGGATTAATAACTTCTCCACCTGCTCCGCGAGCAAGAGCGTAAATTTTTTCTCCTCCATTTTGCCGTCGAGTTTGCCGGGATCTTTTCCACCGTGACCGGAATCCAGGCAAATTATTTTAATCCTGGACCCTTCTGGCTCCTTCGCTGGAAAAAGAAGAGGCTCGATCGTCGCTTTCAAATCGACTGTGGAAATGAAAACCGTTTTCTTCTGAAAAATTACCGGAAAACTGAGGGTCAGATTGACCCCGTTGAATTGCACGCGGCGGGAATCCATCTCAAACAAGAGGCGCACTGCGGAATTAGTGGCGCGCAACTGCCGTTCGTTGACCACCCACTGCAAATGAATTTTATTCGCCTTTGCCCACTCTGTTGCACGAATATATTCTTTGCCGAACAGAGTAATTTTCTCCAAGCCGATCAACGAACTTTCCGCCTGCGCAACAAAGTTTCCCGCCAAAATGATTAGCAGGAGCACGAATCTCATGGACGAGTTCCGACGGAGGCGCGGATTGATTTCGGAAATGTTTTCCTCCGGTTCATCGTAAAAAAGCCTCGTGCAATCCGCCATCCACCGTGATCACTTGCCCCGTGGTTTTGCTGAGTCGTTTGGTCAACAGAAGAAAAAATGCTTCAGCTTGATCGGCCGGCGTGATCGGAGATTTCGTCAACGTTCGATCTGCGTAAAATTTCGCGAGCTTGGTCGTGAGCGAGTCCGTCGCTTCGTCGTCGGTGTAAGGGATGTTGTATTTCGCAAGACTCGCAATGACCCGGTCGCGCGGAAACATCGCGCTGCCTTGCACGACGGTCGCGGGCGCAACGCCATTCACGCGTACGAGTGGAGAAAGTTCGATGGCCAATTCGCGAACTAAATGATTCGCCGCCGCTTTCGATGTGTCGTAAGCAACAGAACCTTTTTTAGAGACAACTGCATTTGCGCTCGTCGTAAGCACGAGATTTCCGGTGAGGCACTGCTCCTTCCAGGTTTTCGCTGCTTCGTCCGCGACGATATATCCACCGGTTACGTTGATGGAAAAGGTCAAAGCCCATTTGTCGTCAGGGATGTGGCCGGTCGTGTCGGGCGCGACAAAAATTCCTGCCGTCACTGCAATTGAATCAAATCCGCCGTAAGCGAGCGCAACTTCATCGAGCATCGCACGAACACTCGCCCGGTCGGTGATGTTCGCGGACAAACCAATCGCCAAACCGCAATTTGAAATCCCCGTTCCTGCGACGCCGATTCCCAAACCATATTTGTCCGTGATTTCTTTCGCTGTCGCTTTGGCGGCGTCGGCGTTCAAATCGACGCAAACGATGTGCGCGCCTTCTTTCACGATGCGATGCGCCACTTCTTTTCCGATTCCAGAACCAGCACCGACCACAACGACGACTTGCCGCGCCAATTCCTTTTCCGCAGGCATCCGTTGCAACTTCGCTTCTTCGAGCAACCAATATTCGATGTCGAAGGCCTCCTGTTGCGGCAGCGAAATATATTTATCAATCGCCTCCGCGCCGCGCATCACTTCCACCGCGCAATTGTAAAACTCCGCCGTCACGCGCGATTCACTTTTGTCTTTGCCCCACGCGACCATGCCGAGGCCGGGAATCAAAATGACCGTTGGATTCGGGTCGCGCATCGCCGGAGAATTGGCGCGTTTGCATTTGTTGTAATAAGCCGCGTAATCGTCGCGATATTTTTTTAATCCATCGCTCAACTTTGTTTTGAGCATGGCAACGAAACTTTCAATTTCCGCATCGTTTTTCGGCGTGCTCTTATCGAGCGCGACATAAAGCGGTTTGATTTTGGTGCGCAGAAAATGATCCGGGCAACTCGTGCCAAGTTCCGCCAGACGCAGCGCGTCTTTTGAATTCACGAAGCGCAAAATCTTTTCGTCATCCTGAATCGTGCCGATGAAACGTTTCTGCTGGCTCACCTGCCCGCGCAACCACGGCAACAATTTTGCGAAAACTTTTTTGCGCACTTCTTCCGACAAAGTCTCGTGCATCGTGCCGCCGAATGCTTTCGCGTCGCCGCCCTTTTCGGAATATTTCTTCTCGATGAATTGCGCTGCGCGGTCGATCAGCTCCAACGAAAGAAAATAGCATTCCTTATCATCGTTCGACCAATTGATGAGACCGTGTTGCCCCATCATGATTCCTTTGGCTTTGGGATTCTCCTGACAAATTTTCTGCATCGCGAGGCCGAGTTCAAATCCGGGACGCAACCACGGCGTGTGGATCACTTCGTCGCCGTAAATTTCTTTCGTGAGCTTCACGGAATTTTCCGAAGCCGCGACGGAAATCGCCGCGTTCGGATGAGTATGATCAACGTGCTTCGCCGGAATAAACGAATGCAGCGGCGTGTCGATGGACGACGCGCGCGGGTTCAAATTAAACGTGGTGTGATTGTACATCGCCACCATGTTGTCCTCGGCGGGCGTTTTGGGACCCTTGACTTTGGCCGCATCATAAATCTTTTGCAGCGACATCAATTTGTCCTGATAGAGCGACGAGAAATTTTCCTTCGTCGAAGTCCGCAAATCGCCGCCGGAACCTTTGACCCATAGAACTTCGACCTGCGCGCCCGTGAGCGGATCGGTTTCCTGAAGTTTCGCCGAGGTATTTCCGCCACCGGTGTTGGTGATGCGCTGGTCGCTGCCGAGTTTGTTCGAGCGATAAATCAATCGCGCCGCTGCATCGAGTTTTGCAACCTCGGCGTCGTTCCAGAGATTGTTGACGTATTTAAAAGTTTTGTCGGACATAAAATCGGGCAGAGGCTAAAGTCGCCGTGAAGTTGGAACAATGATTTTTTGCGACGCCTCGTTGTCTTCAACAATAATAACTGGACGGCTATTTCCGGCAGTCACAGACTGCCGCTACAAAAATTATGGACGGCACAATTAAAATTGCTCTCATCGGCGCGGGCATGTTCGGCGGCGATGTTCACGCGCGGGCTTATGCGGATTTGCAACGTGCGGGAATCGCCTCGCAACTCGGTCGCGTTGGGCTGGACAAATGGACGCGCGATTTTGCGCCGATCAAATTTGAATTGGTCGCTGTGGCCACGCGCTCGGAGAGATCGGCAAAGCTGGCGCAAAAGAATTTCAAGAATTGGACCGGTTTTGAACCAAAGGCCTATCACGGCGCGACTCCGTGGCTCGATGTCTTGCGCGATTTTCCCGACCTCGACGTGATGGCCGTTGCCACGCCGGACAATTTGCACACCGAAGTTATTTTGGCTGCACTCGAACGCGGCGTTCACGTCATCACGGAAAAACCGATGTGCCTTTCCATTCACGAAGCGGACGAAATCATTTCGCTCGCGCAGAACAAAAATCTCATCGTCGGCGTGGACATGCACAAGCGTTACGATCCGGATCACCTTCGTATCCGCGACGACATCCAGAAACGTATTGGCGAACCGCTCTACGGCACAGCTTATCTCGAAGAGCCGCTTGAAGTTTCTCTGAGCACGTTCAAATGGGCCGAGCAAAGCGATCCGTTCAGTTACGTCGGGCCGCATTGGACCGATTTGATTTATAGCTATTACAAAAGCAAACCGGTTTCGCTCACGGCGGTTGGTCAGAAGAAACGCCTCGTGCGCGAAGGCATCAATGCCTACGACGCCGTGCAGGTGCGCGTCGAATTTGAGAACGGCATGAGCATCAATTTTCACAACAACTGGATCACGCCTGCCGATTTTGAAGGGCCGGTGAATCAAGGCCATGAAATCGTCGGCGCGGATGGAAAAGTGGAAAGCGACCAGCAATATCGCGGCTTTCGTTTCTGGAACAGCGGTGGCGGCAGTCGCACCTCAAACAACCATTTCACGCGCGACGTGAAACGCCCGGACGGAACAAAAAGTTATGTCGGCTACGGGGTGGATAGTTTGACGGTTTGCTTCGCGGCGATTTGCCGGATGAAGTTTTTCGGCAAATCACGCGACGCGGTTGCCGGAATTTATCCGACGGCAGAAGAAGCACGCATCACGGTCGCGCTCGTCCACGCCGCCGCCATCGTGCGTGATTTGAATTTCAAATATCTCGCCGAAGGCAAAGGCGCGCCCGTCACCGCGCGTTTTGGTGACGACGGCATTACCATTGTGGACCCGCATTCCAGCAGTGCGGTATTTCAGCGGATTTACAGCCGGGCGATCTAAAATTGAGCGGCAAGCTGACATTGCCTCTACTGCGACTTCAGCCGGAAGAATTTCCGCGCCACGCTCGCGGGAACGGTGACGGAGATTTGCGCGCCGTTGGTCACGGAAGCTTGCGGCACTGGCGACCACGCATTCGGCAGCGCGCGGTTCGTGCTTTCCTGCAACCGAATGGTCAGCGCGGTCACGGCCTGTTCTCTTTTCGTGCTACGGCCGGTGCAGGCGGAAGAAGCGGTTGGTGGTGACTATCGTTTGTTGCACGACATTCGTCAGGCCGTTGACGGAAACCGAATCGGTCGTGTTGCTCCATACGGTCGGACTGCCGAGCGCGCCGGCTTGTTGCAAGCCGATCCCGGCCTCGGGCGTGACCCACTTGACGGAAACCGTGGCGGTGTTGCGCGCAATGCTCAGAGACGGATAAGGCAGGTCGAACAGATAGGCCGAGCCGGCATCCGTTGTGCCCGTGTCGTCGTGACTCGCACTGATGAGCACCCGGTCGTTCCCTACCGCCGCCACCGAGTCGCCGAAATAGTCGCCGGCTGCGGGCGTGGGATTGGTGAAGGTATTGAGCAACGTGCCATTGGTGCTGAACAGGTAGGCCCGCCCGGACGCAGACGCCTCCGCGCTGTCTCCAGACGCGCTGATGAGCACCCGTGTGCTCCCCACCCCCGTCACCACCGGGAAACCAAAGTTGTCTCCAGCCGTAGGGGAGGGACTGGTGAAGGTGGTGAGCAACGTGCCGCTGAGGCTAAACAAATACACCTTCGAGACATCCCCTGCGCCTATGAGGATCCGGTCGCTCCCCACTGCGCCCACTGCGCTGCCGAAATGGTCGCCGGCCATCGGGACCGGATTGGTGATGATGGTGAGAAGCGTGCCGTTCGTGTTGTAGAGATAGGCCGCCCCAGCCTGTGACTCGCCTATGCTGCTATACTCGGCGCTGATGAGCACGCGGTCACTTCCTACTGCCGCCACATGTAAACCGAAACCGATGGGGATCGCCGGGGTGGGATTGGTGAAAGTGGTCAACAAGGTGCCGTTGGTCCTGAACAAATAAACCGCCCCGAGATAGGGGGCACCTACGTTGCCGTCCGCCGGTCCGCCAATGAGCACGCGGTCACTCCCCAGCGCCGCCATCGAAATGGCAAAGGCTTGCACCCGCGCCGGGTTCGGATTGGGGAAGGTGGTGATCAACGTGCCGTTGGTGCTGAACAGATACGCCCGCCCGGTTTGCGCAAAAGTCGGCGGGACCGTGTAATTAAAAGCGCCAATGATAACTCGGTCGCTCCCCACGGCGGCCAGCGTGACGCCGAAATTGTATGCCGCCGGATCGGGTTTGATGAAGGTGGTGAGCAACGTGCCGTTGAGGCTGAAGAGATACGCCTGCCCATTCACGCCGATGAGCACCCGGTCGCTTCCGAGCGCCGCCGCTGAGACGCCGAAGATGCCGTAGTTCGCCGGGGCGGGATTGGTGAAGGTGGTCAGCAATCTGGCGCTGGGGACTTGGGCGAAGGCCGGTCCCGGCCCGAGCAACAGCGCGAGCAGCAGGAGTTTTGGAGATAGTTTCAGATTTGTTTTCATGATTGATTTGAGTTTGGTTTGTTTTGAATCGGGCCGTTGATCGTTCACTGTTCCGGGTCACGGCCGGCGCAGGCGGAAGAAGCGGTTGGTGGCTTCCATTGTTTGTTGAACGACATTCGTCAGGCCGTCGAGGGAAACCGAATCGGTCGTGCTGCTCCACACGGGTGAAGTGCCGAGCGCGTCGGTTTGCTCAAGGGCCAATCCGGTCTCCGCGGTGATCCAACTGAGCGAAACCGTGGACGCGTTCCGCTTGATGCTCAGCGGCGGGTAAGGGAGCGCGAACAAATAGGCCAACCCAGGAAAAAGACCGCCGATGATTACGCGGTTGCTCCCCACCGCCGCCACCGAATAGCCGAAGTAGATGCCAACCGCTGGGGCGGGGTTCGTAATGGTGTTGAGCAACGTGCCATTGGTGCTGAACAGATAGGCCGAACCGGACTGAACCCCCGCCGTGCCGTCCTCATACGCGCCAATGAGCACCCGGCTGCTCCCCACGGCCGCCACCGAATAGCCGAAGTTGTCGTTGGCCCCCGGGGTGGGATTGGGAAAGGTGGTCAGTAAAGTGCCGTTGGTGCTGAACAGATACGCGCCAATGAGGACGCGGTCGCTCCCCACCGCCGTCACCGATTGGCCGAAGTAGAGGCCAACCGCCGGGTTTGGATTGGTGAAGGTGGTCAGCAACGCGCCGTTCGTGCTGAACAGAAACGCCGCGGAACCCGCAGGATCACTCGCGCCAACGAGCACCCGGTCGCTCCCCACTGCCGCTAGCGCCGAGCCGAAACCGTAGTTCGTCAACACAGCGCTGGGATTGGGGATGGTGGTCAGCAATGTGCCGTTGGTGTTGAACAGATACACCGCCTCGGGATACGGCACTGGATTGGTGGGGTTACGAGTTCCGTTGATGAGGATGCGGTCGCTCCCCACCGCCGCCACCGACCAGGCAAAGGCGCTAACGCGCGCCGGGTTCGGATTGGTGAAGGTGGTCAGCAACGTGCCGTTGGTGCTGAACAGAAACGCTCGCCCGACTTGCCCCATGCCCAGGTTGTAATTATAGGCGCCGATGAGCACCCGGTCGCTCCCCACTGCCGCCACCGCGGCCCCGAAACTGCCGCCCTCCGGGGTGGGATTGGTGAACGTGGTCAGCAACGTGCCGTTGAGGCTGAAGAGATACGCCTCCCCGCCAACCCCGGCAGGGAGCGAGCCAATGAGCACTCGATCATCGCCAACAGCCGCCACCGCGTCAGTGGTGACATTGGTGAAAGTCGTCAGCAACACGGGGTTCCCCTGCGGGAAGGCGGTTTCCGTTCCCAGCGCCAGCAGCAGCAGCAGAAGTTTTGGAGATAGTTTCAGATTTGTTTTCATGATTGATTTGAGTTTGGTTTCGTTTGCCAGGGCAGTTGATCGCTCTGCGTTGCGGGTCACGGCTGGCGCAGGCGGTAGAATCGCGCCACGCCACTGACAGCGTTGGTCACGACGTTGTTCGTCCCACTGACAACGGGCCCAGGCGAGACGACGCTCCAGAGGTTCGCGTTGAGATTGGTGTTCGACTCCAGCGTGAAGCCGGTGACGTTTGTCGCCCACGACAGCACGAGATTCGCGGGCGCGCTGCGTTGAATGTTCAAGCGCGGCTGGGGTGTCGCCAGAAACACATTCCGCACCGCTTCCTGAATGCTCTGCGAGCCGTTGTTGAAGCCGCTGCCATAATAGCCGCGCGCCCGGAGGTAGAGGTTTTGCCCGGTCGGAAGATTCAGCCCGGCCATGGTCCAATTGCTGCCGGACGGCGTGCCGTTGCCCAGGGGCGTGTAGTTAACGTAGTTGGTGGACGACTCAAAGGTCACGCGCGTGAATTGCTGGCTCGATCCGCCGCGAGTCCAGGTGACATTCGTGGGCGTGGCCGTCAGGTTTTGCAGCGCCGCCGTGTCGTTGTTCAAGCGGGCTAGGAGCGCGCGCGACTGCGCGCCGATGCTGCTGAAATTGCCGCCCGCCAAAATCTTTCCGTCCGCCTGCAAGGCGATGGATTGCACAAACCAGTTCGCGTCCGGGTTGAAGGAATCAGCCAGGCCGGTCGTGGCATCGAGCCGGGCGAGGTAATTGCGCGTCTGTCCGCCGATGCTGGTGAAAAAGCCGCCCGCCAAAACCTTGCCGTCCGACTGCACCGCGATGGTTATGATCGGATTGTTCGCGTTCGGGTTGAACGAATCGGCCAAGCCGGTGGTGGCATCGAGCCGGGCGAAGTTGGTGCGTGCCTGCCCGCCGATGCTGGTGAACGCACCGCCCACCAGAATCTTGCCGTCGGGTTGCACGACCATTGCGATGACCTCGCTGCCCAGCGGGGTGTCCGGGTTGAACGAGTCGCCGATGCCGGTCGTGCCGTCGAGCCGGGCGATGTTGTTGCGCGGCTGCCCGCTGATGCTGGAGAATTGGCCGCCCACTAAAATCTTACCATCTGGCTGCACCGCGATGGCTCTGATTGAGCCGAACGCGCTCACGTTCGCATTGAAGGAATCAGCCAATCCGGTCGTGGCATCCAGCCGGGCGATGCCGTTGCGCGGCTGGCCGCCGATGTTGGAGAAAAAGCCACCCACTAAAATTTTCCCGTCGGCCTGGACCGCGACGGAACTGAAAGAGTTGTTCGCGTTTGGACTGAAGGAATCTGGCAAGCCGGTGGTGGCATCGAGCCTAGCGATGTGGGTGCGCGCCTGCCCGCCAATACTCAGGAACGCTCCGACGACGACAATCTTGCCGTCCGCCTGCACCGCCAGAGCGGTGACCTGACCAGCGCAGTTCGGGTTGAAGGCGCTGTCGAGCGTGCCGTCCGTGTTCAACCGGGCGATGCCGTTGCGAGTCACGCCCAGAACGGTGGTGAAATCGCCGGTGATGATAATCTTCCCGTCGGTCTGGACAAAGGTGAGGAAAACCTGGCCACCCACCTGATCAACACCAATGGGATTAAACGTCCGGTCGAGTCGGCCATCGGTTTCCAGCCGGGCGAGGCGATTGCGCGTCACCGCCGCTCCGCCGCTTGGCGCGAGTGAGGTGAAACCGCCGCCCGTCAGAATTTTTCCATCCGCCTGCACTGTGACGTAGAGAACCACTCCGTTCGCGTTCGGACTGAAGACGGGGTCAACCGTGCCGTCGGGCTTCAACCGGGCCAGACCGGTGCGCGTGACCGCGCCGCCGCCATTGGGTGAGAGCGTGTTGAAAGCGCCGCCCGCCAAAATCTTGCCGTCCGGCTGTACCGCCAGCGTATAGACATTGTCGTTCGCGTTCGGATCGAACGCGTCCGCCAAGCCGGTCGTGGCATCGAGCCGGGCGAGGTGGTTGCGCGGCTGTCCGCCGATGCTGTTCGCGCCGCTGAAATTACCAGCCGCCAAAACTTTGCCGTCGGCCTGCAACGCGAGGGCATAGACAATGTCATTCGCGTTCGGGTTGAACGAATCGGCCAGGCCGGTGTTGGCATCGAGCCGGGCGATGCGATTGCGCGGCTGGCCGCCGATCTGCGTAAAAGTGCCGGCCACTAAAATCCGTCCGTCCGCCTGCACCAAGATGGCATAGACACTCCCGGTTGCGTTCGAGTTGAACGTGTCCGCCAATCCGGTGTTGCCATCGAGCCGGGCGATGCCGTTGCGCAACTGGCCGCCGATGCTCGTGAACACGCCGCCCACGAGAATCCTGCCGTCCGCCAGCACGGTGAAGGCATCCACCTCCCCGTTCGCGTTCGGGTTGAACGCATCCGCCAGGCCGGTGGTGGCATCAAGCCGGGCGAGGTTGGTGCGCGGCTGCCCGCCGATGCTGGTGAAAATGCCGCCCACCAAAATCTTGCCGTCCGGCTGCAATGCGACGGCATAGAGAGTGCCGTTCGCGTTCGGGTTAAAGGCAGTGTCGAGCGAGCCGTCCGGATTCAGCCGGGCGATGTGATTACGCGTCACCGTTGCTCCGCCGTTGGGCGCGAGCGTGGTAAAATTGCCCACGATAATCAGCTTGCCGTCCGGTTGGACGACGACGACCTGCACCGGGGCGTTGGCGTTCGGATCGAAACCGTCGAGGGCAGATTGCCCGCACAACACCGTCGCGCCGCCCGCCAGCAGCAACAGCAGAAGCAAGAGTTTTGGAGAAAGTTTCAGATTTGTTGTCATGATTGATTTGAGTTGGGTTTCGTTTGAATCGGGCGGATGATCGCTCTCACCCCGTCATGCGGATTCGGCGGGCAAAACCCCTCAAAAAGATTTTGGCGGACGATTAAACCCTTGCCCGGTCCTCTTTCGTCTCGTGAATCGTTGACGAGCTATAGCGCTCGTTTAGCTTCTTTGGACGTCACTGCGGGGCGGAACTGGTTTCTACTTTGCGGGAGTCTCGCGAGTCGAATTCAGCTTCTCAAGCGCCGCAGTGTCACCGAGGTCTGTCAACAGGTCTTGGAGAGTCGCGAAGGCATGGGGTCCAATCCGGTCAGGATGACGCTGACAGAGGGTCATTGACTCCTCGGCCAAAAGGCGGGCTTCGGCCAGCTTGCCATTCTTCCGCAGGATACTGGCGAGTCGGCAGATAAACTCGGGCAAATCGGGGTGGTCAGCGCCCATTTCCTGCCTCGCGAGGGCCAATGCCTGGCGGTGATGGATTTCAGCCTCTCCGGGCTTGCCTTGCGCTGCGAGGACCTGAGCCAAACCGTTATGTCCCCATGCTTGATGCCATTTCGCTTTGCCTGCCGTTCTTTCCAAGATATCCAGCCCCTTTCGATAATTGCTCGCGGCTTCATCAATCCTGCCCAGCGCTCCCAGCGAATCGCCCAGGCAACAGTAGTCAAAGCCCGTATCTGGATGCTCTTCCCCATGAATCTTTCGGCGTATGGCCAACCCCTCACGTATGGCGGCCTCGGCCTCGTCGCCCTTCCCTTCGTCCTTGAGCACATGCTGGAGGGTGTGGAGCGCCCAGGCAACATCGTCGTTGTCGTTACCGAGCCGGCTTCTGAAAATCGCCAGACCAGCGCGAATAGCGGTTTCCGCCTCGACGATCTGCCGCTTGGCCTCCGGCTGGTCGGACCGATACGATTGATGACGCAATACATCGCCAAGATTGCACAGTGAGGCAGCCTCTTGCAGACTGTTGTCGCCGCGAAGTTTCCTCTGCAGAGCGATTGCCTGACGGGCGCAATTCTCTGCTTCGTCCAGGTTGCGAGCAAAAAATAACGCGCGGCCGAGCATGCCCAGCGAGTCAGCGACAGCGAGGTTTTCCTCGCCGAAGTGTGCGCGAGCCAGTTGCAGCGTCCCGCGTGCGGCTTGCTCCATCTTCTTGTATTCCTGCAAGGCGAAGTGAACCTGGGTCAACGTCAGGCGCAATTCGATCTCAACCTCCGGCTGGTCTCGGAGGTCAGTGCCGATGCGCTCGGCGATCTTGTCCACAATCTCCCGCATCATCGTCGTGTCGCGGCCCAACGCGACTGACGGGCCGACGCCTTTGAGCATGTCCTTCAGAAACTCGGCGACCTGCTGGCTTTTCGCCGATTCCGATTCGGCTTTCGCACGTTGCCGGGCTTCATTGATCCGGGCGTTTTCAGCTTGCTCGCGCAGCCTGGTTTGTTCGCGCTCGGCTCGCGTAGCTCGCACAGCCTGCCATGTGCTCACGGCGATTCCTCCCAACAGAACCAGCAGCACGACAGCGCCGGCGACAAAAGCTAGCTTGTGCCGGCGAATCAGCTTTTGGAAGCGGTAGAGACTGCCGGGCGGGCGGGCGGAGACGGGCTCGTTGTCGAGATGGCGCTGAATATCCACGGCCAGTCCGTTGGCCGTCTCGTAACGGCGTGCACGGTCCTTCTCCAGACATTTCATCACGAGCCAGTCGAGGTCACCACGAATCAAGTGAATGAGTTTGGGCGGCTCGACGTGCCGGTGCTTCGCCACTGTCGTCAGGTCCATCGCCTGCATCGTGCTCAAACGGGTCGAAGGCTTGGCCGGTTCTTCCTCGCGAATCTTCCGGCGCATTTCATCCACACCCGCTGCTAGCAGTTCCTTTGCGTTAAAGGGCGTATGGCCGGTGAGCAGTTCGTAAAGCAAGACTCCGAGGGAATAGATGTCCGCGCGCGTGTCCACGTCCAGACCGCTCATCTGCGCCTGCTCGGGACTCATGTAGGCGGGGGTGCCGATGAATTGCGCAAAGGCCGTGAACACCGTCTTGTCGGTGAGCTGTCCAACCGTGGCTTTGGCGATGCCGAAATCAATGACCTTGGGCACGGCCACATCGTCGTGCTGAGTGACCAGAATGTTCGAAGGTTTGATGTCGCGATGAATGATGCCCTTTTGGTGCGCGTGCTGGATGGCGTGGCAAACTTGCATGAACAGTTTCAGCCGTTCTTCGGTACTCAGATTATTCTGGTCGCAGTAATCGGTGATCTTGATTCCTCGCACCAGTTCCATGACGAAGTAAGGCCTGCCTGCGGAGAGGTAGGGCGCGTCAGTCCCCTGCGCGCCGCTTTCGGATGGTTCAACCCCGGCGCGCACGGAGTGACGCGCCCTACCTTCCGTCACTCCCGCGTCATAAATCTTGGCAATATTCGGATGATCCATCATGGCCAGCGCCTGCCGCTCAGCCTCGAAGCGGGCGATGACTTGCTTGGTGTCCATGCCCAGCTTGATGATCTTGAGCGCGACTCGACGGCGGACCGGCTCTTGTTGCTCGGCCATGTAAACCACGCCGCAACCGCCCTCGCCGATTTGCTCCAACAATTTGTAGCGGCCAATCCGGTCGCCTGGTTTCTCTGTCACCAGGATCATCTGGCGATTGATTGGAGTATTTTTCAGAAAATCGGACTCTCCTTCGTCAGAGTCCGCCTTGAGCAGTGAAAAAATTTGTTCCCTTAACGCCGCGTCATCCCCGCAAGCTTCGGCAATGAAACGCTCGCGCGCCGCGCCCACGGGCCGGGCTTTGGCCTCATGGAGGAGTTCAATAATTCGATCTGCGTTTGCCACAATTAATTGGTGAAGGGTCTTTGTCCTTCCACCTGTTCATGCGGAATCCGGCCGCAAATTCCCTCAAAAAACTTTTTCCAAATCGTAGCCGCCGAGGTGACGAGGCGGACGGGCTTGAAACTTTTCGCCGCGTGAGCAATCCGCCTCGTCACCTCGGCGGCTACGTTTCACGTTTGCTTTCGGACCTCGCGCAAAAGCCAGGCGCGGGCAAATCCCCAGACTCGCTCCGCCGTGCTCAGGGAAACCCCCAGTTCACGCGCCGCCTCTTCTTGCGTCAACCCGACGAAAAAACAGAGCTTCACCATTTCCGCCGCGCGCGTGTCCACCGTTGATAGACGATCCAATGCTTCATCCAGCGCCAGCAATTCGTCGTCTGGCATGGGCGACGGCAACTCCAAGGCATCGATATCCACGCGCTCCAGATTGCCGCCGCGTTTCAGCGCCTTCTTCTCACGAGCTCGATCCACCAGGATTCGGCGCATGGCTTCCGCCGCCGCACCGAAGAAATGCGCGCGATTTTGCCAGGTCGGTTGCTCATCACCGCCAAGCTGGAGCCAGGCTTCATGCACCAAAGCCGTGGGTTGCAGCGTATGGCCCGATGCTTCATTGGCCATCTTGCGATTCGCCAGTCTGCGTAATTCGTCATAGACAAGAGGAAGCAATTCATGCGCAGCCCCGGCGTTGCCAGCTTCGATTGCCTGAAGAATTTGCGTGACTTGGCTCATGGTGAACTCGCCAAGTCTATCTTTGGAAACTCGAAAACCAACCGCAAAATGGGCGGTTAATTCTTTACGGCAAGACGGTTGATCGTGTTGAAGATTTCGCCACGAACCGTTTTTCCATCCGCCGCATTCACATTGTATTGAATCTGCATTTGCATGACGGGCTGGAGATTTTGAATTTCCAAGAAAACCGTGCGACCGTCCGCCAGCAATTTCGTTGATTTCACTTCCACGGGATCGTGGCCAACGTCATCAGGCGAACTGACGGAATATTCCTTCGAGCCGTATTCCTTCGTGTAGCGATAATTCCATTGCTCGATGCCGTAGCTGCCGGGGTCTTCCGCGGTCGCCTTCTCCAGCGGATCGCTGAAGGTGAGTTGAATTCCGGACGGTTGAACTTTTAATTGCACGGGCAGATTTATATTTTTCCCGGTGT
Source organism: Verrucomicrobiota bacterium (assembly GCA_043775015.1). Lineage (GTDB taxonomy): Bacteria > Verrucomicrobiota > Verrucomicrobiia > Limisphaerales > CANJXF01 > CANJXF01. Next base: position 705 of record JAYVSV010000043.1, on the reverse strand, counting down.
AGCGAACGCGTTGAAAACTGCCGTCCCGGACCGCACTCGTTTGCCAGCCCGTCGAACCGACGACATAAAGTTGTCCGTCCTGTTTGCGAAACGTACCGCGCATCGCGCCGGAGAGAAAACGCGGTTTCATTAACACCACGCCGCCTTGTGCGCCGCCCTCCACGACTTCGCGCAACACCAGCATGATTGAGCAGCGACCAAAGGAGAGGTTGAGCATCTGGCCTCGGAGCGGCCCCCATCGATCGCTGGTGACCCAGAGCTGGCTGCCGGTGGAATTGTCCACGACATGCGGAATCCAGCAAATCGGTGCGTCGTAACCCAGCGGCCTTTCCGAGGTGAATTGCGGGCCGGCATAACCGTAGTAGCCCAACGGCTTCACTTCGAAAATGGCGGAGGATGGCGTCCAGTTCCCCTCTTGCGGAGCGACGGTGATCACCCCTTCGGGACTAACCGACATTCCGTTGGGATTGCGCCAGCCGGTGGCGATGGTTTCGAGTTTTGTTCCATCGCGCGAAACGCGATGCACTCCCGAGGGATCGACGTAATAAAAATTCCCCTGCGGATCGGTTTCAAGACAGGTGACGTAATCATGGCCACCTTCGGATGTCTTAACCGGGACAATTCAATTGAAACCACGGATGGACACAGATGGACACGGATAAAGCGGTGAGAATGGAAACTTCCGGTGGTAGAGGCAGGCGCACC
>JAYVSV010000042.1:0-30079 GCA_043775015.1 Verrucomicrobiota bacterium | reverse complement strand
GCCAGCTTCAAAACCCGCCTCCGCAAAGACCTCCCCACCGCCGCCGACCCCTTCCTTTTTATCGCCAATATGTCCCTATGTTATTGTTAATTGCTATAGTTCATTCATTTGACCGGACAACATGATTAAATCATTTCGAAAATATCCCCTGCTGAGTACCGCTCAAGTGATTGCTTGGCTGATGGTTTTCCCTGCGTTCATCTCGACAATAAATTTCACCTCTGCCCTGACGCCGGAGGAGGCCGTCGCTAAATGGAACAAACCTTTGCCTCTTGGATGGACTGCAGGAGTAATGAATCACGGTGACTACTATCGATGGTGGACGATTAAGGAGAGACCCGTCCTGTTTGGAACATCAATATTTTTTTTGGTGATAGGAATGTTTTTTCTCTGGGGATCAGCCTTTTGGATCTGGAAACAAGGCAGAAAAGCCGAATCGAGAATGAGCGACCAACCAAGCCGGCGTTAACACTTAGTGGTAAGCTCTCGCACATCCACCGCTTCCATCCCCGCATCGCGGATCGCTTGCATTCCCAAATCAGTATCTTCGTAGCCGCGACAGAATTGCGGCGGCACTCCGATGAGGCGGGCGGCTTCGAGAAAAATGTCGGGCGCGGGTTTTTGATTGGTCACCATCTCGCTCGTCACGACGGCGTCGAATAAGTGGCGAATCTTCAAGTGTTCGAGCACCTGGCAAATGATGATCTGAGTGCCGCCGGACGCAACGGCCATCGGGATTTTTCCGTGATTGGCTCTGGCGATTTCGACGACGGCGTGGATCGGTTCGACCTGCGCCATGAGCGGCAAGTAAGCATTTTCCTTTTCGTGCGAAACGGCGATGTGATCGATGGAAATGCCTTGTTCTTCGCCGAGCATTTTCAAAATGTCCCGCGACGGAACGCCACCGAGTGCGTAAAATCGATCTTCAGGAAAATGAAGTTTGTGTTTCTGGGTGATGACCTGCCACGCGCGCCAATGCAGCGGCATGGTGTCGGCCAGAGTTCCGTCGCAGTCGAAGATTATTCCTTTGATCATTTTATATTTTGTAGCAGCCGACGTGAGGAGGCTCTAATTTTTTGGTTTTAATAAATGAGCCTCCTCACGTCGGCTGCTACGAGTCATGATTTCAGCGCCGCCAGTTTTTCATTCAAGTCATTCGCCATGAGCGGTTCGATGACGCAATCGATGTCGCCTTCAATAAAGGTCGGTAAATTATAAAGCGTCAGTTCGATGCGGTGATCGGTCACGCGGTTCTGCGGGAAATTGTAGGTGCGATTCCGTTCGCTGCGCTCGCCGGTGCCGACTTGCTCTTTGCGATGCGCGGCGTATTTCGCATTCTCCACGGCGACTTTTCTTTCCAGCAAACGTGAGCGAAGGACGGTCATCGCCTGGATTTTATTTTTCTGCTGCGAACGTTGGTCGGCGCAGCGGACGATGGTGCCGGTTGGTTTGTGAATGATTTGCACGGCGGAATCGGTGGTGTTGACGCCTTGCCCGCCTTTGCCGGACGCGCGGCAAACATTGATTTCCAATTCTTCAGGTTTGATTTCCAGATCGACTTCCTGCGCTTCCGGCAAAACGGCAACCGTGCAGGTGCTGGTGTGAACGCGGCCTTGCGCTTCGGTCGCCGGAACGCGTTGCACGCGATGGACGCCCATTTCGTATTTCAAACGCTTGAAGACGTCAGTGCCGGTGATGTGAAAGATAATTTCCTTGAACCCGCCAAGGTCGGATGTGCTGCTGTCCATCGTCTCGACTTTCCAACCCTGCGTTTCCGCGTAACGCGTGTACATCCGATACAAATCAGCGGAGAACAAAGCGGATTCCGAACCGCCAGCGCCAGCGCGGATTTCCATAATTGTATTTCTGGAATCCGACGGATCGCTCGGAACAATTCCTTTGTAAACTTCGAGGGCAAGACGTTTTTCGTCGGCTTCCATGCGCGAAACTTCTTCCTTCGCCATCGCGTAAAGTTCGGTGTCGGAAGTTTCATTGGCGAGAAGCGCGCGGTTTTCCTCAAGGTCAGCGACTGTTTTCAAATAGGCTTTCCCCTGCGCGACTAATTCCCGCAAGCCCGCGTATTCACGCGCCATTTCCTGCGCACGCTGCTGGTTGTCAAAAACCTTCGGATCGCTTAAGGCCGCTTCAATTTCGGCAAAGCGTTGCGAAAATTTTTCAATGTGTGGGCGGAGATCCATTTTTGTTGCAGCCGCGCTGCACGAGAGCGCGGGCTAATTGTTCACAAAGACATCAGTTAAGGAAAGTCACTCGCGCATTTACGAGACGCGACTACGGGAAAAAACAACCGCCCGCTTGAGTTTCAACTCAAGCGGGCGGTTGTTGCGAAAAACAGCTATTTCTTTTTCTTCTTCGTCGCAGCCGCCGCCTGGGCGGCCTGGGTCTTGGCCATGCGCTGTTGGAATTTATCCACGCGACCCGCGGTATCGACGAATTTCTGTGTGCCGGTGTAAAACGGATGGCAGGCATTGCAGATGCCGATGATCACGGTCGGTTTGATCGAGCGGGTCTTGATGACATTGCCACAGGCGCAGCGAATTTCAGACTCCAAATATTTCGGATGAGTATCAACTTTCATAACAAAGAGGCGAGAACCTAGCAGCGATACCGGTTTTGACAAGCGCTATTTTGCGAATCCAGCTGTGCTAAAACCGGCTATTCCTGAGGCGCAGGAACGAAAACGGTTTGACCAATTTTCAATTTATTCCACTCCACATTTGGGTTGGCGGCCATGACCTGTTTCTGCGTAATCGATTTCATTCCTTTTTCTTTGAACGCCGCGTTGAAGTTGCTCACTATCACGCCGAGCGTTTCCCCTGATTTAACGACGTGAGGAAACCCCTTTTCCGAGGGTGAACCGGTGTTCGGAGCAACCGGCGGTGTTCTTGGAGCAGGACGGGACGAAGGCGGCACGCTCAGGCCTTTGATCATCTTGGAAACTTCATCGATGATTTTCTTTTTGTCTGAAACGCGGTTCTTGTCCACTTCCTGAATCTCGTCGGCGAGTTTCTTCAACGTCTCGCTCGTGTTGTTGTTGGCGCTGCGCGCCTGTTCCATGCTGAGCTTTTGCAATTCGGCTTCGAGCGCGGAAACTTTTTTTTGCAACGCAAGATTGGCGGCGTGCAGGCTTTCGACGTCGGCGCTCATCCGTTTGTAACGCTCTTCGGCTTCTTGTTTTTCCGCGATGCCCGACGCGGTGTTCGCGTCCTGACCAAAGGCCGGCATGTGGAGAAGGAGGGTACCCAGGAGAAGGAAAGCAAAAAACTGTTTCATGCGGTGAAAATAGAAGCCCGGCCATTTTTCTTCAAGACTCTAGTGAACACGAACGTAGAAATTACATACTTTTAACTTTTGCACGGCGAGGACTGTCCTTAGTTTTTCCGCGATGACGGTTCTGGAAGTGATCCAACGCAGCGCGGAGTTCCTGGGCAAAAAGGGAGTGGAGTTGCCGAGATTGCAAATCGAGCTGCTGCTGGCGCACCTTCTGAAAATTCAACGAATGCAGCTCTACTTGAATTTTGAGCGCGAGCTGACGGCAACGGAATTGGAATCCCTTCGCGAACTCGTCAAACGCCGGGCGCAACGGGAGCCGCTGCAACACATTGTTGGCAGCACTAATTTCTGCGGATTGGAGTTTCTGGTGAACCGCACGGTGTTGATCCCCCGGCCGGAAACGGAATTGCTCGCCGAGCACGCGTGGAAATTTTTGCAACAACGCGGCCCAACCACCGCGAACCCGACCGCTCTGGACTTTGGAACTGGCAGCGGCTGTGTGGCGGTAACACTGGCGGTAAAATGTCCTGCAGCCACGATTCACGGTCTCGATATTTCCGCAGATGCATTGGGCGTGGCCCGGGAAAATGCAAGGAAGCATCAAGTTCTTGAGCGAATTCAATTTCATCAGGGGAACGGATTTGAGGCGCTGGGAACGGCGGGAAAATTCGATTTGATCGTCTCTAATCCCCCCTACATCGCCACTCAGGAAATCGCGACGCTCGAAGCCGAGGTTCGCGATTACGACCCGAAACTCGCGCTTGATGGCGGAGAAGATGGACTGGAATTCTATCGCGTCCTCGCTGGTGCAGCGGAAAAATGGTTGCAGCCGGATGGAAAAATCATGTTGGAATTCGGCGAAGGACAAGCGGAGTTCATTCGAGAAATTTTTCAAAAACAAAAGTGGATTGTAGAAGCGTTGGAGTCCGACTACTCTCACCGCCTGAGATTTTTAATTGCGCGGCCCGCGTGAGCCGCAACAGAAAAAAACAATTTTTAAATGGATAGTTTACTCATCAAAGGCGGGGTTCCGTTGAACGGCGATGTCACGATCAGCGGCGCAAAAAATGCCGTGCTCCCCATCATGGCGGCGACGCTTTTGACGGCAGAACCGTGTGTGATCCGGCGCGTCCCCGATTTGAGCGACGTGAAATTCATGGCGCAAATTCTCACCTCACTTGGCGCCGATGTAAAACTCGAGGGCGATACGTTCACGGTGTGCGCGGCGAAAATTAATCCGATCGGCGATTACGATTTGATCCGCAAAATGCGCGGCTCTGTCTGCATCATGGGACCGCTGCTGGGTCGTTTGCGCAAAGCGACCGTTTCGCTGCCCGGCGGCTGCGTGATCGGCGCGCGCCCGATTGATTTGCACCTGAAAGGATTTAAAGCGCTGGGCGCGAAAATAAAAATCGAAGCAGGATATGTTCACGCCACCGCGCCGAAGTTGAAAGGCGGCGATTTGTTCCTGGGCGGACGCGCCGGACCAACCGTTCTCGGCACGGCCAACATCATGATGGCGGCATCGCTCGCGGACGGGGTGACGATGATTGAAAGCGCCGCGTGCGAACCCGAAGTGGTGGATGTCGCGAATTTTCTCAATGCAATGGGAGCAAAAATCGTTGGCGCAGGCAGTCCGACTGTCACAATCACAGGTGTGAAAAAATTGCACGGCGCGGAGCACGAAGTGATTCCCGACCGCATCGAAGCGGCCACCTTCGCCATCGCAGCAGCCGCCACGAACGGCGAGATAACGATTCATGGCGCGCGGGCCGATCATCTCCACGCGGTGCTCGATAAATTGCGCGAGGCCGGGGCAAAAATTGAGCGCAACGGAGCATCAATCACGGTGAAACGCAACGGACGCTTGAAGCCGGTTGATATCACGACGTTGCCTTACTCAGGTTTTCCAACCGATGTTCAGGCGCAAATGATGGTCTTGATGGCGCTGACACCCGGGATCAGCATCATCACTGAACGGATTTTTGAATCGCGGTTCATGCACGTGAGCGAACTCGCGCGGCTCGGGGCCGACATCGCGATCGAAGGACCGAGCGCCATTGTCAAAGGCGGCAAGCCGTTGAGTGGTGCGCCGGTGATGGCGAGTGATTTGCGCGCGTCGGCTGCCTTGGTTATCGCTGGCTTGGCTGCTCGCGGAAAAACGCAAGTGAACCGCGTCTATCATTTGGACCGAGGCTACGAAAAAATCGACGCGAAATTGCGCAAGCTCGGTGCGCGAATTGAACGAATCCAAGAAACATGAAAGTCATAATCGCAATCGTAATTGTTGTCGGACTCTGCATGGGTGTTTGGGAGATTTACACCTACTGGGAAGATGTGCAGCAGCAGAAACACGAAAAGGTCAAAGCGATCGAAGCCCAGGCAGAGGCCGACCGGCAGTTGCCAGGAATGCCCCAGACTTTGGAAGGACCTCTGGAAGCCTCTCGCCGCCAGGGTGCGACCGGTTTGCGCCAATTCTTGATTCGATACGGCCACACCATCAACGATCCGCGCCTCGCTTCCATTGAATTGGATTTTGTTGTTCTCGTGGCGAGAGAAAATCCTGTGGAGGCAAAAACCGTTTTCACGCGAGTCGGGCAGAGGATCGATGCGACGTCGCCCGTTCGCAAGCGGATTGAACAACTCGAAAAAACTTACAAATGAATTTTTTGGTTAATATTTCTTCTGGAGCTTTGAGGCGCGAGGTTTTACTCTCGGTCGCGTAACCAAAAACAATCCCTAAAAATTATGGACCTGATTTTCAAATGCCCTAATTGCGAACAGGAGCTCGCAGTCAACCCATCCGGCGCAGGCTCGGAGATCGAATGTCCAACCTGTAATCAAACCATCACCATTCCTCAGCCGGAGCCGCAAACCATTCGCTCCCTCAACCCGATCGCATCTTCGGCGGCAGCCAAAGAGATCAAACAGTTCAATGTGCCAGTGCGTACCGCTCCCACCGAAGTGCTGGTCAAAAACCCGACGCGGCCACAGGAACTGCCGGGTAAGGATGGCGAAAAGAAGATGCGCATCCGAACCATCAAGCGAACCGAATGTCTCGAGGTCGGCCACGATCGTTTTGATGAAACGGTTTCCGAATTTTTAGGAAAAGTTGGCGCGGAAAACATCGTCAGCGTTACGCCGATCGTTTACAGCCATTTCGATTTGAACTCGCGCCAAAACATGACCGATTACGGCGTGCTGATGGTTTACAAAGGATAGTCTGGTTTTGTGGCGACTTGGGCCTGCCTGCCTTGACTTGAGTTTTACGCTTCGTTACGGTTGGGAGCATGAATTGTTGGTTTGTTCGCGCCATCCTGCTGCTGATTTGCTTGGTTGCTTTTCCGTTTCGTTCGCCCGCCCCATTGATTTTCAACAACAAAGAAGGTTGGGTTTACGAAACGCCCGGGACCACGGCGGAAGGCAAATGGCAACGCGATCGCGCCAAGGATCAACTCGACGTCGCGCAAGCCGCTCTGGATCGCAATGATCCCAGCCTCGCGCTGAAAGCCGCCCGCCGAACCGTGAAAGTCTGGCCGCTGTCCGATTACGCGCCGCAAGCCCAATATTTGATTGGCCGCTGCCACGAAGCCAGGAAGCGCGATGAAAAAGCCTTCAAGGCGTACCAGGAAGTTCTGGAAAAATATCCCAAAATTCCGAACCACCAGGAAATTTCCCAACGCCAGTTTGAAATCGCAGCCCGGTTTCTCAATGGTCAAAGATTCAAGTTGTTTGGCACCATCCCGTTTTTTCCGTCCATGGAAAAAACGGCCGACATGTACGCGAAGATTGTGCGGAACGGCCCCTACAGCGAGATCGCCCCTCGAGCGCAAATGAACCTCGGTGCCGCCCGTGAAAAACAGTCCGAATACCAACTCGCGGTCAAAGCTTACGAGCTGGCGGCTGATCGCTACCACGACCGCAAGGAAGTCGCTGCGGAGGCGCTTTACAAAGCCGGGATCGCTTCCAATAAACAGGCGCGCACCGCTGAATACGATCAAAGTGTGGCTGCGGCAGCGATTGGCACTTTCACCGATTTCATGGCGTTGTATCCGAACGATCCGCGCTCGACGGAAGCGCAAAAATTGATCTCATCATTAAAATCCGAACAGGCGCGTGGCAGTTATCAAACCGCACAGTTTTATGAGAAAAACAAAAAGTGGGACGGAGCCTTGATTTATTACAACGAAGTTTTGCTCAAAGATCCTGAATCGCCACTGGCCACCGCCGCCCGTGAGCGAATCGATTTGCTCAAAAAGCAAGTCGGCCAAAATTAGATGCGATTCAACGCCCCAGCCTTACTGTTCGCCGCGCTTGTGATGACGGGCTGCGCCGGATATCGCCTCGGCCCGACCAACGGATCGAGGGCGGGAGAAAAATCGGTTCAAGTCAATTCATTCGTCAACGCGACGCTTGAACCACGGTTGAGCGAACCGATCACCTTCGAAGTGCGCCGACGCCTGCAGCAGGATGGAACTTACAAACTCGCCACGCATGGTGAAGGCGATGTGCTCGTGACTGGAACCATCACTCGCTTTGACCGCAACCCGCTCTCGTTTCAACCGAAGGATGTCCTGACGGTGCGCGATTACAATCTGACCATTACTGCGCAGATCGTGGCCGTCGAGCGGAGCACGGGGAAAACCAACGTGAATAAAGCTGTCCGCGGTCGCACCACGGTGAGCGGCGGCAATGATTTAGCCAGCGCGGAGCGGCAAGCGATCCCGCTGGCGGCGGCGGATCTTGCCAGAAACGCGGCTGCGGCCATCGCCGATGGAACCTGGTAGATTTTTCGTTCCCCAAGTGAAGTGCGTCCTCCCATTTTTTTGTCTGGCGTGGTGCGCTGGCTTTTCAGCTTTCGCGGGTGATTGGCCGCAATGGCTTGGGCCGACGCGCAACAATCACGTTTCCGCTGACGAGAAATCATTGGAAAAAATTCCCGCAGATTTAAAGCCGGTTTGGAAAATAACGACTGGCGGCGGATTTTCTTCCCCGATTGTCGCGAGCAATAAACTTTTTTACTTCGACGAGAACGGGAACAAGGAAGTCGTTCACAGCCTCGACGCGAGCACCGGGAAAGAAATTTGGCAAACTGCGATTGCCGAACGCTACACCGACGAATGGGGATCGGGTCCGCGCAGCACGCCGTTCGTCGATGGCGGCCGGGTTTACGTTCAATCGTGCAACGGCGAATTCCGCTGCTTGAATGTCGCCGACGGCAAAGCGGTTTGGGGCGTCAGTTTCGAAAAAGATTTCGGCGTTAAATTTCTCGGCAGCAAAGCAGAAGAAGGAACCGCGGCACGTCGCGGGCACAACGGCTGCGGGATGATCGATGGTGATGCTGTCGTGGTTCCCGTTGGAAGCATCAACGGCGCGACGCTGGTGTGCTTCGACAAGCTCACCGGGAAAGTGAATTGGAAATCCGGCACCGACGAGACCGCGTATTCGTCCCTCCAGATCGCGACGGTCGCAGGGGTTAAACAGATTATTATTCTCACCGCAGATTCATTGATGAGTGTTGATCGCGCCAACGGACAACCGCTTTGGCGCATTCCGATGGTCACTTACGCCAAGCGCCATGTCGCCACGCCGGTCATTTCCGGAGACAATATTTTTGTAAATTCCCACACGCTCGGTTTGCTTTGCCTATCCGTTGCCAAAGACGGAACCGGATGGAAAACCTCCACACGTTGGGAAAATAAGAACCTGAAAATCAATCTCTCCACCCCGGCGCTCGACGGAAACTTTCTCTACAGCCATGGGCCGGAAAAAAATTTCATCTGTGCAGACGCGAAGAGCGGTGAATTGAAATGGAGTCAGCCTGGTTTTGGAAACATGAACGCATCAACCATCGCGCTTGGTGGAAAACTGCTTTTTCTCACTGATACAGGCGAACTGGTTTTGATCGCAGCGAACGCCGAAAAATACACGGAGATCAGTCGCGCCCAGGTCTGTGGAAAAACCTGGAACTTCCCTGCTTATGCCGGCGGGAAAATATACATTCGCGATGGTCGCGAATTGATCTGCTACGATCTGAACAAGAGTTAGCCTGACGGACAGGCCGTTCACCACGAGTTCGGAAAGATCTCACCAGAGGAATGATTTTTGTTCGCCGACCATTTTGTCGCCGTCCCAGAGTGTCGTGCGCCAGGCAACGAGATCGCCGAGGTTCTTGTAGTCTGCACCACGCAAATCCAACGATGTCCAGGTTCTAAACCACCCCGTTCTCTTCACGGGCAATTCCAATTTCGAAGTGTTGAGTGTTTCCTCTTTGGATCCGCGCAGCTCGACGCGCAAGATAAGTTCCTTGCTGCGAGGAGCACTCCAGAGCACCGCGAAACGCAGGCCGCTGCGCTCTTCGGGATGGTTGCGCAAAAAGAGTTGGTAGGCGTCGCGATGGTAGAGGCTCGGGTAAAGCGAATTGCGCCCCTTCGCATCAAGCAACTGTGGCAAAACTTTTTTAATCGAAACGCTCGCGGCTTCCGCATTGTAACTCAGCGAAACTGTAAAAAGTGCAATTGCCAAAAATTTGATTGATCGCATGAACACCGGCGCATTATAGATGCGCGACCATTGGCAGCAAACGAATTTCAACCCCACAACCTGGCGCAGATCGGAGCGCTGGTATCCGGCCTTCGTGTATCTCTTCCGCCGGTTTAACCCATCGCAGACGGTGCGTTTGCGCCCTTCCAGTGTCAGCCTCATCCCGCTAGTTTAAACAATGAGGAGACCCTCTTTTGATTCACTTCTTGCTTGAACCTGCTTTCGATGAATCTATAGTCGCGGCCATGTCCTGGGAGTTTAGTTCTGAAAACCCCTCTGCTCGACCGCAGCATTATTTCGCCACGACTCACTGGAGTGTTGTGTTGTCCGCGCGACAGGATCAATCGCGGAACGCTGACGCGGCGCTGGAGCAGTTGTGTCAGGTTTACTGGTGGCCGTTGTATGCCTTTGTGCGGCGGCGCGGTTACGAGATTCATGATGCGCAAGATTTGACGCAGGAATTTTTCGGGCGATTGCTGGCGAAGGATTTTCTCCGCGCGGTGGATCGGAGCAAGGGCAAGTTCCGCTCGTTTCTGCTGGCCGCGCTCGAACATTTTCTGGCCAACGAATGGCGTCGAGCCAACACGCAGAAGCGCGGTGGCCAATTCACTTTCGTTTCCACCGATGCCGAGTCGGCCGAGCATCAATACCTGCAAGTGCCGGCTTCAAATCTTTCGCCGGAGCAACTCTTTGAGCAGCAATGGGCAACGGCGTTGCTCAACCAGACGCTCGGCCAATTGCGCGATGAATTCGTCGCCGCCGGAAACGGCGTTCGGTTTGAAGATCTTAAAACCTTCCTGACCGGGGAAAAACAGTCGGTTTCCTACGCGGAACAGGCGGCGAAGCTGGGGACGACCGAAGCCGCGCTGAAGATGGCCGTGAGCCGGATGAAGCAGCGCTACGGCGAATTGCTTCGGGCGCAGATTGCGAACACGGTGAGCGGTCCGGAGGAAGTGGATGAGGAATTGCGCGCGTTGTTCGGTGCGTGGAGTTCGTAGCCCAACCAGCCGTCGGAATTTCGAAACTTTGTTACCTTTCGCTTGGAATGGGTCTGAGAGTATTGGAAAAGCGTTGGTCGGTCATTATGTCAAAAAAGCCATCATTCAGGCAATGCGGGGCCGGATCTTCAGCCTGCTCAACGCAAGGAGTTTGTCCGCAGAATCCGATAACGCCGGTTGTCTCTCTCGACCATTTCTTGCCTCGGTGCAGGCGCATGAAGACCGTGACCAGCTTGTCGGTCGTGGCGGCGTTGATTTTGTTTGGCGGCACGGTCGTCAGCCACGGTCAAACGGCCCCGACTTCGCAAGTCAAGCCGAGCGCGGACGCTGAGAAGGAAAAGCAGATCAGGTTGGAATTGGATGAGCGAATAAAACTCTACGGGGCTACAAACCTGGCGGTTGCCATGGCGCAAAGAGATCTGGGGGTCGCGTTGCACAAGCAAGGGAAGTTTGCGGAAGCGGAGGCGCTCTATCTCTCAGCGCTCGCAATGCGAGAAAATTTGCTCGGCAAAGAACATCGCGGCGTGGCTGATTCATTCAATGGTCTGGCGGTGTTAATGAGAGACCAGGGCAAGCCGGCGGAAGCGGAGAAATTCTTCCGTCAAGCCCTCGCGATTCAGAGAAAGTTACATGGCTTGGATCACTTGGAGGTAGCCGATTCGCTCGACGACGTCGCCGCGATGCTCGAAAAGCAAGGCAAGCTCGCAGAAGGCGAGGTCTTGCGACGCGAAGCCGTGGCAATGCTCAAACGATTGCCGGACATCAAGTGGTCCATATTGGTTGACGACCTGCGGGGCCTCGGCAAGGTGCTCGCTGAACAGGGGAAAATGGCTGAAGCGGAGGCGACGTATCGCGAGATATTGGCCGAGTTCCGGACGCGGCTGGATAATGACGACGAAGACGTCGCCAGAATTCTCGATAGTCTGGGCAGGATACTGGAAGGCACGCGCAGATTGAAGGAAGTTGAGGATTTGCGTCGTGAAAGTCTGGCGATACGGAAGAAATTGTTTGGTGAAGAACATCCCCAGGTAGCCATGTCGCTCCATGACGTTGCGGTTGCCTTACGAGACCAGGGCAAGCTGGCGGAGGCGGAGAAGATGTTTCGCGAGGCGCTCGCGATGAGAAAGAAACTGCTCGGTAATGAGGATCCTGCCGTGGCCCGCTCGCTTACCATTCTCGCTTCGCTGTTCGAAACCCAAGGCAAACTGGATGATGCAGAAATGATGTTCCGCGAGGGGTTGGCAATCAGAAAGAAACTCGGAGGCACCAATCAGACCGATGTCGCCAAGTCTCTCAACCACATCGGCCAGGTTTTGGATAAGCAGGGCAAGGTAAGCGAGGCCGAGGCAATTTTGTATGAAGTATTAGCCATGCAAAAGAACGTCTTAAGCCCCCGAGATCCCGAGGTCGTCCTCGCGCGTGGCAACCTGCTTTGTATGCTGAATAAGGAACTCAAACACAGCGAGGCAGAACCACTGGTGCTGGAACGCAATGAAATCTTGCAACAAGACCCTCGCACCTCTCCGGATGAGAAGCGCTGCGGGATTATACAAGTCCAGAGTTTCTACATTGACTGGGCCGTCGAGGCACCCAACACCGGCAAGATAGGAAAAGCCTCGGAATGGAGGAAAAAACTAACAGAATTTGACGTAATTTCCAAGCAGCCCGAACCAGACGCAAAATAGAGTTTCTAGTGGCAGAAAAACGAACATGTGAGGAATGTGGGGCGGAACTCCCGCCCAACGCGCCGCAGGGGATTTGCCCGCAGTGCCTCGCGAAGCTGGCGGTCAGTTTCGCCAGCCCGGCTGCGACCATCGCGCCATCGCTGCCTTCGGAGGCGAAAACGGCCTTTGGGAGAATTCGTTACTTCGGCGATTACGAGTTGGTGGAGGAAATCGCGCGTGGCGGCATGGGCGTCGTTTATCGGGCGCGACAGGTTTCGCTCAACCGCATCGTCGCGGTGAAGATGCTCCTATTCGGGAAGTTTTCGAGCGATGAATTTGTGAAGCGGTTTCACACCGAGGCCGAAGCTGCGGCCAGTTTGCAACACCCGAACATCGTAGCCATCCACGAAGTGGGCGAGCAAGACGGTCAGCATTACTTTTCGATGGATTATGTTGCTGGGAAAAACCTGGCCGACTTGGTGCGGGACAATCCTCTACCGGCCAAACGCGCCGCTGGTTACATCCGGACTATCGCCGAGGCGATTCATTACGCTCACCAGCGCGGCATCCTGCATCGCGATTTGAAACCGTCCAACGTGCTGATTGATGAATTCGATCAACCGCGTATCACAGACTTCGGCCTGGCCAAGCAGCTCAATGCCGACGCTGAATTGACGGCAACCGGGCAGGTGCTCGGTTCGCCCAACTACATGCCACCCGAGCAGGCTGATGCCAAACGCGGCGCACTAGGCACGCACGGCGATGTCTATTCGCTGGGCGCGATTCTTTATCACCTGCTCACTGGGCGCTCGCCGTTTCTGGCCGAGACGCTCGAAGACACGATGCGGCAACTGCTGAACAACGAGCCGGTCGCGCCGCGCTCGCTCAACGCCAGTGTGCCGCGTGACCTCGAAACGATTTGTCTCAAGTGTCTGGAGAAAGAGCCGAAGCGGCGCTATAGCTCGGCCCTGAAATTGGCGGATGATTTAGGTCGGTGGCTCAGGTACGAACCGGTCGTCGCGCGGCCTCTAAGCAATCTATACCGGTTTCAGAAATTGGTTCGACGGAACAAACTGCTGTTCGCCGCCGGGACTTCGATCGTGGCGTTGCTCTTGGTGGTGGCAATCGGAGCACCGCTGGCCGCCTTTCGTCTCAAGAAAGCTTACCAGATTGAAACCACTTTGCGGAAGCGGGCGGAATTCAGAGAAAAGCTGACCAAAGCAGAAGCCCTCTGCTTTCAGTTCAAGTTTGAAGAGGCTGACAGGCTGATGGGCGGAGTGGAGGCTCCAGTTCAACCATGGGATGCCAAAGATGGTGCCGTCCTATTCCGCAACCTTGCCGATTATTTCGCCCGCTGCGGCCGGTGGAAGGAGGCGGCGGCTGATGCGGTGAGAACGCTGGAGTTGGAGCCAGACGAGGTAGGAGATTGGATCAGTCTTGCCGCGCTACTGATCGCAAACCGTGATTCGGCAGGTTACCGAAATCATTGCCGGGCCATGCTGGTGCGGTTCGGCGCGACCAAAGACCCAAACTACGCGCAAAGGATCGCCAAAGTTTGTCTGCTGCTACCAGTGACGGGAGAGGATTTGACAAGGAGTTCGAGTCTGGCTGACTCCGCCCTCAGCTCGGGGACCAGTCATTGGCGAGATTACACCAAAGGCTTGGCTGAATACCGACAGGATCGCTTTGACAGCGCGGCGAAGTGGACGGAGCAAGTTTTGGAAAAGCCGGGATATCCTCCGGCCCATGACGCACTCGCCGCGCAAGACTGCATGGTGCTGGCTTTGGCGCATTACCAACTCAACCACACAGAGGAAGCCCACGCCGCATTGGCCAGAGGCATCACGATTGTCGAGACCAAGCTGCCGCAGCTCGAAACCGTCGAGATTGGAGTCTATTGGGTGGATTGGATCATTGCCCAGGTGCTGATGAACGAGGCCAAGGCACTCATCGAAGGAGCTGCGGCAAACACCGACCCTTCGAAGTGAAGGTGCTTCTATGAAAGCAAGGGCCGCTGCCTCGCGAAATTCAGATTTCCGGTTACGTTCTTCTCGGATTCGGTCTGTACAAACAAGAGAGTCGGCGACGACTTCTCCTGAAAGCACGCGATCATGACCAAGTTATTTTTTTCGTTACTCACTGCCTGCGCGCTAATCTCAGTTCGAGCTGACCAAGGGTCGTCCGTTGCTCGCAGCGGGAAGCCAATGCCTTTTCAAACATCCGTCGGCACGGCAAAATTGCTGGTGGTCGCACCGCAGGCCTTCGCTGGTGTGTTGCAACCGCTCATCGCGCACAAGAACCGGACCGGGATGCTGGCGACGCTGGTCACACTGGAGTCGCTGCGCGCGAATTTTCCGGGCAGGGATGATCCGGAAAAAATCAAACGGGTCATTGCTTCCGCACATGAAAAATCTGGCATCCGCTATGTGATGTTCGTCGGCGACGCCAGTCTCATGCCGGTGCGTTACCGGCAGGTACAACAGATTCCTAAGGATGCGCCCCATACCGGGACCTACAACCCGTCCGAGCTGTACTACGCGAACCTGTATCACAACCACGCCCCCGGCCCGAATCCGGTGGATCCGGTCGGGATCACTTCGGGCCGGGTATTCGATACTTGGGATCAGAACGGCAACGGCCGATACAACGAGCAGCATTGGCACGATGACGCGGTGTCGTACAACCCCGACCAGGTGGATGGCTGCCCGGATGTCGCGCTGGGACGGCTTCCGGCGCACACGGCGAACGAAGTAAAGACCTACGTTGCCAAGGTGATTCGATATGAAAGCGAAGGCTTCAGTCCGGGCGGATTCGGCCATTTCACTTTCATTGCCGACAAGGGCTACGGCGGCTCGCAGGGGATGTGCGACGACATCATCGCCGACAGCATCGCCCGTGCTTTCCCGAAGACCTCTGTCTTTGAGAAATTGTTTTTAAACTGTAGCCCGAATGAATTCGTCGGTGCGCCTTGGGCGCGAGGAGACTTCGCGGCCATTGATGCCGCGACGACGAAGAGCTGGTGGATAACCTACCTCGGCCATGCCGGACCAAGATATTGGGCCATCTACGAGAACGGTCGCGGCTACGACGATGGACGCGTGGAGAAACTGAGCAACACCGGCGTATTCCCGGTTGTGTTCACGATCGGGTGCGAGTCAGGCATGTTCATGACCTACGCGCCGAGCGAGTCCTACCGCGACCAGCAGCAACGCCGCCACGAGTTTGTGTGGCACGGTGAATCACGGACTTGGGATGACAAGGCGACCGGACAAAAGATCAAAGCACCACTCGCCGTGCCGCAGCCGTACGCCTACGATTTTCCGGGCATCAGCAATCGCACCTTCGCCTGCGCCTGGTTGGTGGCTTCCACTGGGGGCGCGATTGCGTTCTTCGGAGAGACGCTCGTTTGCGAGGATGACAAGGGGCATGATTTGGAGAAGGAGCTTTTTCTGCGTTACGGTGCCGGCGATCGCGTCCTCGGCGATCTCTGGCTGAACGGGCAGAGAAAGTATTGGATCAACAACCGGGCCAGCGAAAATGTATTTCGCCATCCACGCATTTACCTGGGGATCATGACGCTGTTCGGCGATCCGTCATTGCGGCTGCCAGACCGCACGGCGACAGGACGGTGAGTGGCCTTCCAGAATCACGACCGGCATTGCCAATTAGCCAGTGCTTGATCTTCGGCTCCGCAATTTACCGGAAAAGAGTTTTGTTTTTCCCGTTACTCTCAGTCTGCTTCCGGTCTGGAAAGGGGTGGAGGCCGCTTTCTCGGCAGCTTGCTTAAAACAAAACGGTATTCATTTTTACAAAACAGGTTTTTATGAACGTAAATTTCAAACTGTTCATCGCTGGGCTGGTGTTGACGGCCCGCATTCTCAGTGGCGTCGCTGCCGACCAGACCATACGTAAAATCACGGGAGAGTCCTTCGACCTAAACGAAAATGTTTCCGCCAATGCGATTTACGGCAATGGAATTTATGTGGCGGTCAATGGGAAAAACATCCTGACCTCGTTGGACAAAATTCATTGGATAGCGCGCGATTCAGACAGCCTTAGCTCGCTTCACAGTGTTGCCTTTGGCAAAGATCGGTTCGTTGCGGTCGGTAATGAAGGAATCATTCTCAGTTCCCCGGACGGGTTGCGCTGGAACATCGAGAAATCAACCACGGATGAGCGCTTGAGGGGCATTGCCTATGGCAACGGCTCTTTTGTGGCCGTCGGTTACTCGGGCACGGTTTTGACTTCTTCAAACGGGCGCGTTTGGAGACAACGAAATTCCGGGACAGAAGTTCGCCTTCAAGCCATTGCCTATGGAGACGACATCTTTGTCGCCGTTGGCTGGGACGGCGTCATCCTGACTTCCAAAAATGGTGTTCGTTGGACCCGGTTGGGGGCTGAAACCAGCGCGGGCTACCAATCCGTGAGTTACTCCAGCACCGATAATGTCTTTATCGCGAGAAACAGATGTTTGGTCGAGCAGACCGTATTTTGCCGCCGCCAGACGCTGGCAGGAGACCTTCAATCCGAATCAAAAACCAAACCATGAAAACAGCAAATACCGATGAGATTTTTATGCTTACCCATGAGAACCCTTTCCAGTTTCCGCGTAACGCGCTTCGACAAATTAGCGAGTCGAGAGGATTTCGGAGCAGGACGCCAAATGTCGGTCAAAAACAAACAAAAACAAAACAACCAGGCTCACAGCGCCTGAAAAAAAGAAAGATAGAATCATGAAAAACTCACAATCCAGAGGTCTCTTCCCAACCTTTAACTTCACGTTGCTAACCGTTGTCTTATTGCAAACCGCCTGCGCTTCATCCGCTCGCGCTGCATCTGGTCACGACAACCGCGCGCCGGAGGTGCCGCCTAGCTTGGTCGTGCCCGAAGGCAACAAAGTTTCTTTCCACGCCTACGCGGTGGGGGTTCAGATTTATGGCGCGACTGCGAACACGAATTCGCCGACCGGATTCGTCTGGACGTTCCGCGCGCCGGAAGCCGTGTTGTACGATGCGGATGGGAACGTGGTTGGTCTTCACTACGCCTTCGCCGGCCCGGCCCGGCCCGCGTGGGAAACCGAAAGCGGCAGTCGAGTCGTCGGGGCGCGCACGGTGGCACCCGTCACAGTGACGCCGGGTGCAATCCCCTGGCTGATTCTAAACGCCGTGAGCACGAACACCGTCGGCCCGGGCATCTTCGAGCGCACGACTTACATTCAGCGCGTGAATACGACGGGTGGTATCGCTCCCGCCGCCGCGCCCACGCAACTCGGTCAGGAAGCGCGCATTCCCTACACGGCGGAGTATTTCTTCTACCGCGAGACGAATTGATCCATTCGAACCCATTTATTGCCTGCCGGTTCAAACCGGCGGGCAAACTCCAATCCGGGAAAAGTGGCGGGCGGTAAAACTATTTATCGGGCGCATCTGGCTTCGATGCAGGCGGCTCTTTTTCGGGAGCCATTATTTTTTTCAGCGGCTTCATCAAGTTGTGAAAGGGCCGTAACGTCATCAGTAAAAAATTCGGAATATAAACCGGTTCGGTCACGGGGTGACTTAGGTTTCCCGTGACCTGCCAGGCGAGGATTTTGCTGATCGGCGTCAACGCCAGGCTGACCAGCGGACCGATGACCCAGGCGTCATGTAATAATTCCGCCTCAACGCGAGCTTCGACGCGCTGTTGGAAATCGACGCCGCCGCGATAACGCATCCGAACCATCGGCGCGCGGATTTCCAGATCGTCGGAATAAATAATACCGTTGGTCACGAGGAAAGTTGCAGACGCCTCGCGCGCACGGCTGTTCCCCGCGCCGTGAACGAGGGCGTTGAGAAATGGCGAAAAAATTCCAAAGATCGGCACATCCCACACGAGGCCGTCGCGCAAATTGACTTTGCCGGTTCCTTCGAGGCTGTCCCAGTTGCGAGTGTTTCCGGCGGTGAGCGTCATTTGTGCATCCACCAAACCTTCGAGGCGGTTCGCTTTGCCATTCAGACCTTTTATCAGGTAGGGCAAATCAATCTCCCGTGCCGCCAGATTGAATTTATAATCCGCTCCGTTCGTGTGAGAGAATTCAAAGTAGCTCCAACCAGACACGTTGCCACCGTGGTAAGCGCGCGCTTGAACGTTGGTCAGGAGCAACGTTTTTCCAACCCAATCGACGCGGCCAGCGAGTCGGTCTGCGTGAAAATATTTCCAATCGAACAAGGCGCCATCGACCTCAAAATGCAGATCGGTGTCATCAATGTCGCCGAGGCTCATGCTGCCGTTGAGCCGGACAGCGGGAGGCGCGGCGAATTGATAAGGCTCAATGGCCGCCGCCACTTTCGCGCCGATCAAACGAGTGACGAGATAAGGATCCACCGTGCTGTTGATGTGGGTGAAGAAAAGTTTTTTCCCGGGAAAATTCCAAGCGACGCGCTCTGCGGAAATAAATTTTTGCCCTTGTTCCAGGCGCCCGCCGGAAACTTCCAATTGTTGATTGGTGAAGAGCAGGGAGCAGGCGACTTGATCAATCGCGTTGCTGCGAAAAGAGAAATGTTGCGCCAAAACTTCGCTCGACCCCGCCAGATCCGTCATTTGTCGGAGGGACGCGCTCCGCAAGTCCGTCAAATCCTGCCATTGCCCGTGCAGTTCCCCTTTGATGCTCGGCGGGGTGCTGAATTTAAAATCATCCAATATTTTCAACTGCTTTTCGTTGAGCAAAGGACGGATCGCCGCTGGATCCATTGCACTGACAAAGTGCCAGTGGAAAGTTCTCGTTGCGACGTTCGCCACGAGCGTCAAGTCCGCGCCGCCTTCCGGCCGGTCCACGCGCAATTGCGGCAGAGACCAGGTTCGGTTGGTGTAAATAAATTCGGCGCTGGCGGAACTCGCGGTGACCTTTCGAAAAGCGGCCGCGCCGACCGATGCCTTCCCGTGGAGCGCCAGCGAAGGGAGAATTTTGGGCAACCAATCCGGATCCGCATTCGTCCAGGCGGGCAGGATGACACTCAGTTCTCCCGAGAGTTGCGGAGGGCGGTCCCACGAAAATTGGTCGAGCCACTCCTGTCCAAAAGGGGTGAGCAATGGAGAAATTTTCAACACTTCAAAACTGGTTGTTCCTTGCAGACGAGCGGCGCGCGTGGCGACATTCAGCTCGCCGGCGGCTTTGAGTTCTCCACCGTAAAGCCGCGCTTCCAAGCGGGTGACTTTCAGCACCGGCGCTTTCCAGGTTCCGACGCAGGCCGCCTTGGAAATTTGCAGTTTGGGCGTAAGGATGTCGGCCAATTCCGCGACCCAATTCAGCTGAAAAGGTTCCGCGCGCTGCCACGCCGCCCAGGTTGCGTCGCCCGTTTTCTCCGCAGAATGTGACGAGCCGGAAAAGGAAATTTCTCCCGACGCGGCGCTGCCCTGATTTATCTCGCCGTGAGTGAAGGTGATTTTTCCCGCAGCGTTCGTTGGAATTAAATTGGTCCAGGCCTGCGAACTGTGAGCGGAAAGTTGGATGGAAGCAGCGCGGGCGATTTCCGCCCCATCCTTTTGTTTCGCGAAAATTTGTTTCGCGAAAATTTTTAGGTCCGTTTGCAAGACGCCGCTGTGGGTCGAAGGCGAATAAAGTTTCGCGATGCAGTTCAGATTCGATCCGCTGCCCCACGGCGTTTCAATTGAGGTCAGTTTGAGCTGAATAAAATTATTTTCAACCGGCTTGCCCAAGTTACGAAGCTGTGCGGTCAGTTGAAGATTTTCTCCTTTGCCCCACGGCGTCTCTGCTTTTGGGACGGTGAAGAGACCCTCGCCCTTGAAGCTGAAGAGGTCTGCGCCATCGCCACTGAGAAAAAGCCGCAACGCGGGCGTTCCGGTGAAATGAATTTTCTCCAGCGCATCGGCAAACTCGGTCCAGCCGCGCTTGGGCAGGTCGGTTTTTGGTGGATGAAAAATTCTCAACGCGCGAATGGCCGAAAGGTTCGTCACCGATCCGGCCAGGGTGATTCGCGCTCCGGCAAATTGGGCAGTGAACTCGCGCAAATGAAATTGCTCGGCAGAATCGAAATAGATTCTGGTCGTGATGTTGCTGAGCGAGAGAGAGCGATTCGTCGAGATGGGCCAATTCAAACCGGCTTTCTCGAGGGTGACTGAATTCAGTTTCAGCCGTGAATTTCCGAGTGAACGAAGGTCGATGTCCAGCTCGGTTTCCTGCGCGGAAAAGCTCGGAGACAATGGATATTTCAGGAACGTAAAGGTCGCGTGATCGACGACAATCCCGCGATACCAGCGCATGCGCATGCGACTGAAATCGAGGCGAACACCTTCAGCAAGCAGCTTGGCCACGAGCGGCTTTTTTAAAAAATCAGGAAGGCCCACCACGTTCAGGTAAATTCCCGCGATGACCAGGGCGAGGATCGTGAGCAGGACGGAAATGCGGAACCACCGAAACATCCGGCGCGCAAGCGAATGACGTTTCTTTGGTTTAGCCATGTTACCTTTGCGGAATGGTCAAGCTGTCCTGCACCTCAAAAAAGAGCGGCCAGGGGAATTCGAAAATGGTGCGTGCCCCGTTGAGGTTGAAGGCGGCGTAACGCGTTTTAAATTCCGTGAATTCGCCAAACTCGATGGTATGAGCAAGGGTTTCTGCGCCATGCTTCACTTCGATCGTAATTTTATGATCGGCTTCTTTGATCCCAAAACGGTCAGGATTTTTTTCATCGGGCGCAACCCAAAAGGCGGCTTTCAACGTGCCGAGGCGCAGCAACGTTTCATCGAACGAAAACGGATTGATGATCCCCTGCGAGCCGGGAGCGAAGGCCCAATTGCCGAGGCGGTTGCGGATCAATTTACGGTCTTTTCCCTTCTGATGAATCGAGACGCTGACGACCTCGTTCGAAACAAAATTTAAAATGCGGCGATCGCGAAATTGCCATGGCGATTGTGGCAACTGGCGGAATTGTTCGATCTGAAGGGAGTTCACCTTGTCGGAATATTCGTCGAGCCGGCGAACGAAAACCTTGCTGCCTTGATTGGTTCCAAAAACGATTTGCGCGACAAAAGAATTCGTAGAGACGCTGTTGGTTTTTAACGTGTATTCCAAAACGGGTGCAACCAGGCCGAAAGCGGAAAAGTCGGTGACCACTTCCTTTTCGATTTCAACCGTGGCACGACTGAGCAAAACCAATACGTCGTTGGCCAATTCTGAATCGACCGGGAAAGAGGGGTTGGATGGAAGCGTCCACTTGGAGCCGTCGCGTTTGAGGCTGAATGGTTCGGAGCCGCGCACATCGATTTGAGCGACGGCTGCGGGAGAAAAAACCGCGAGGTGGTGATCCACCAGGTTCGTGTAAGAGCCGCGCCAACCAAGCAAAGGTTCCTTGGGAATGCGGACGATGTGGTTCTGATTGAGCAAGCGGGCGAACGCCACGGCAGGATCGTTGGTTGGGCTTTGGCCGACTTGTAAAACAATCGGCGGATTGGTTCCGGCGCTGATCTGAATTTCCATTTCCGGTGCGTGCAAACCAAAGGAGTCGAGATCAGCGGCGGGGTTGTCCGTTTCAAAAGCGGCCACTTGGAGGGAAAGGGTTTTGTTGAGCAGCTCTTCAACTTTCAAGTTGTCCGCGCGGGCCTGGTGAGGCGAGGTCATGCGCCAGGATTCATTGGTGTTGAGCAACGTAAAGCCGATGTTGCCGGAACGGGCTTTGATCGAGTTGACCGCTCCAGCGTGAGGAAGCAACGTCCGGTTTCTCCAATCATTCGCGGAACCGGGAAGAAATTTCAGGAACACAGCATCGACGACGTAAACATCCGAGTCACCGAGGACTTGCACATAAACCTGCGCGCCCACGGGAGTGTTGGTGCCGATCTGCAAGTTAATGGTCGCGCCGTTTTGTTGAACGGAGATGGTGGCCTGTGGAGTGATGAAACCAAATTCCCCCTGTGCTTTGGGACTATTGAGCAACTCACTGGCCGAGATATGCACCTGCCAACTCAGGTCGGCCAGCGCGAGCAAGAGGTTTTGAATCTGTCCATCGGCAGCGGTGTAGAGAAACGGCCTGGTCAAAAACCAGGTGGCGTTGGTCAGCTCGGCACGAATGACGGAAGTGGGTCGGCGCACTTCAACTTGTTGGGCGCGCGAAGCATCGAAGGCCGGAAAAATTTTAGCGCTGCGGGCTTGGTTGAGTCTGTCGCGGAAGGGCCTTTCGACCCACACGATGAAGGCGAAGAGAATGCCGGCAATTGCCACGTAAGACCATGTCGATTTTGAATTCATCGTGCGACCACGCGGAATTTAGCTGCGTCGCCGCAGCCAGACCAATCCGCCGAAGAGTAAAATGGATCCGGGCATTCCGGCGAGCAAGAGCCATTGCAGCTTTTTGGTTTGCAACGAGGTGAGGACAATTTTGTATTCCTTGATGGATTTTGGGCCAATACCGGCGAGCAACATTTGCGGGCGGTCCACGAGCCAGTTGACGGCAGCGTTGGCAAAAAAATGGTTCGCCTTGGTGTCGAGCAGCGCGTTGTCGAAACAAAGAGAATCCCCGATGACCAGTATGCGGGTCACGCCGCGCTCGGTGACGTTTTTGATCGAACCATGTTCAACGGCGGCGATCAGCGGAAAGGAGCCGGTTTCCGTGCGCGTGCCGGGGTCCCCGCTGGCTCCGATCAGTTGGCCAATGGCGTTGGTGCTGGTGGCGGCGAGGATTTCAACCTGCGGTGCGTCGGCGGGTGGCGGGGAGGCGGTCCCGCCCTTGCGGGATGGAAATACCGTGCGTGGCCAAACCAAATAAATTTGCATCCCCTCGGCCACAATTGATTTGAGGATCGGGTGAGTTCCCTTCACCTGCGCGGGTATGATGTCGCCACCGGTCGGCGAGGAAAAATCTTTGTCGTTGATTTTGTAGCCAGCCACGCCGATCCCCCATTTTGCCAAAACTCTTTCGATTTCAGAAGGGATGCCCATTTCCGCATTGTTCAACAGGACGAGCAGTTGGCGACCTTGTTTTAAATAGGTTTCGATTTTCCCCAGTTCAGCTTCATCAAACCGCGCCTTGCTCGGCCCGGCGATAATCATCAAATCGCAATCCGCTGGAACGGCATTCGTGCTGGAAAGAAACAAGCGGTCCCAGACGACATCGACTTCGTCCTTGAGTATGGATGCGAACTTCGCGTAGCCCAGATCCTGGTTTGAGTTTTCTGGATTGTGTTCGCCGTGGCCGAAGACGAAATACGCTTTCGTTTGGCGTGGGTAAGTGAGGTTGAAAATTGCCGCGGAAAAAAGCATCTCGCCCTTGAACTTGTCTCGGCGAAAGGTCCGGCCACCACTGCTTAATGCCGCGCTGAGATCGTAGTCATAAAGGTCATTTCCCAAAACCACTTTGGACCGGCCATTGCATTCAAAGACGATAAAGTTGTTGTCTTTGAGCGAGGTCAATTTGTATTTGGAAATCAACGAGGCGGCCCGGGCTGGGGCGCGTGTGTAATCGAGGCTTTGAACAGAAATTTTAGGATTGGCGTAGGTGTATTGTTTGAGCAAGGCCGAGGCGAGGCTGTAGATTTCTTCTTCGGCCTGTTGATTGAAAAAGATGGTGACTTCGATCTGGTTGGTCAGTCGCTGGAGCAAGGAGGCGGTTTGCGGAGAAATGTCGAGTTGCGCGTTGGTGCATTGAAAACGCTTGAAATAGCCGGAGGCGAAATAGTTCGCAATTCCAACCAGCGCCACGACGGCAGCGACGCCGAGCAGGGTGTTGAACCACATCAGCCAGCGGCGACCGGACGAGAAACTGGGCTTGGGAGAATCGTCGCTCATGTTATTTCCAGCGGCGGCTTTCCACGACGCGATACGTTAAGAACAGGAAAAGCAC
Source organism: Verrucomicrobiota bacterium (assembly GCA_043775015.1). Lineage (GTDB taxonomy): Bacteria > Verrucomicrobiota > Verrucomicrobiia > Limisphaerales > CANJXF01 > CANJXF01. Next base: position 5,755 of record JAYVSV010000042.1, on the reverse strand, counting down.
AGTGAGGCTCAGATAAAACACGACGTAGCGTGTGTCGATGATGCCACGGGAGAAGTCGCGCATGTGCTCGCGCATGTCGCTGGCTTTGAGCACCTCGCCCCACCAGCTTTTGCTCGCGGTGAGTTGCTCGGACAAAAAGCTCAACAGGAAAAAAGTGATTCCGATCGCAAGCCCCACCATCGCCGCGATCATCTGGCTGCGCGTCATGGCCGAAGCAAAACAGCCGAGCGACATGTAGAGGCAGCCCAGCAGGAAGATTCCAAAATAAGTGCTGCCGATGGTTCCAAAGTCGAGACCCGCCGCATCGCCGGTAAAACGGTGGACGATCAAGATGCAACCGAGCAGCGGCAACCACATCAACATGTAAAAAATCATCGCGGCAAAAAATTTGGCGAGCACCACTTGCAGATCGCCCACGGGCGCGGTCATCAACGTTTCGAAGGTGCCGGAATATTTTTCCAGCGCGAACAAACGCATGGTGATGACCGGGGCAGAGAGCAGCAAGATCAACCAGAAAAAAGCGGTCACATAAAAAACTTCGGTGACCGGCATCGGCGTCGATTCGCCCTGAAGATTATTCACCAGGATGACGAAGCTCAGGCCCATTTGGAACACGGCCACCGCAATGATCACGTAGCCGGTCATGGAAACGAAGAAGCTCGCCAGTTCGCGGCGGGTCAAGGTCAGGAACGCGCGCATTAAAGGGTTTCCTCCTCGTTTTCAGAGCGCGTGACGCGCAGGTAAATATCTTCCAGCGAGCGGCGGCTGCGCGAAAGTTCACGCAACGTCCAACCGCGTTGGACCATTGTGGAAAAAATTTGTGGGCGCAGGTCAACTCCATCGGCGGGCGTCAGTGCGCAGCGCAGAAAGTCGCCATCCGTTGGCGCGATGTCGAAATGTTTGATCTCCGCCATCTCTTCCCAACAGGTGCGCAGGGCGTCCTCCGGAGCCAGCACTTCGGCGATGATCACGCCGTCGTTCATCGTTTTTTGTAAATTTTCCGTCGTGTCCGACAAGAGAACTTTTCCGCGCCGCATGATCAACACGCGGTTGCAGGTCATTTCCACCTCGGGCAAAATGTGGGTTGAAATCAAAACGGTGTGCGTGCGGCCGAGTTCTTTGATCAGTTGGCGAACGGAACGAATCTGGTTCGGATCAAGGCCAATGGTTGGCTCGTCGAGAATGATCAATTCAGGTTCATGCACCAGCGCGTCCGCCAGGCCGACCCGCTGGCGATACCCTTTGGAAAGATGGCCGATAATTCTTTTTTGCACCTCCGTCAAATCGCATTGCTGCAAGACAACATCGACCCGTTCACGCGAGCGACGCAGGCCGAGACCTTTCAAGCGCGCGCGAAATTTCAAATATTCGCGCACCCGCATTTCCTGGTGGAGCGGATTATTTTCCGGCATGTAACCGATGCGTCGGCGGACTTCATCGGCTTGCGTAAAAACATCGAACCCGGCGATCCTTGCGGTGCCGGACGTCGCCGGAAGGAAACAAGAAAGAATCCGCATCGTCGTGCTTTTTCCTGCCCCATTGGGCCCGAGCAGACCAACAATTTCTCCGCGACCCACCGAGAATGAGAGATCCGAAACCGCCGTGTTCCCCGCGTAACGCTTGGTCAAATTGGCAACTTCGATCATCAAATTGTTGGTCATGCCTTCTTCTTCTTCTTGTCCCGCAACTGCGGGAGCCGGTGGGGAAAATATTCAGCAACCGCGGATTGGGCGAACAAAATCGACGGTCACCGCGTTTTCAAAGTGGCGGTTCCTTGCTCATATCCAACAAGATAGTTTCCGCGCCGCTGCGGAACGAGGATCGACAGTTTTGCCGGCTCACCCTTTTTCAAAGAGCCGATGGCCAACACCGCGCTCAACAGATTGGGCATGGCCTGCCCGTTAATTTCTGTGATGACAAAATTTCTTTCCAACGAGACGGCGCTCGCTGGACCGTTTTTATCGACGCCCGCGATCACCAATCCGACGTTAGGTTTCAATCCTAAGCGAGGTGCGAGTTCTTCGCTCAACTCTTGCGCGTCGATGCCGAGTTTCTCTCGAATGATCCTGGCAAATGGAATCGTTTGCCCCGCGAGATCAAGCCGCTGGGTTCCGCGCTGGACGCTCAATCGAAAATTGTCCTGCGCACTATCGCGGAGCAAATTGTTAAATTCGATAAACCCCTTTGGCGATTTTCCATTCAATTGCAAGATCGCGTCGCCGACTTTTAATCCACTCTTTTCGGCGGGGCTGCCTTTTTGCACGGAGCGAACCACCAGCGGAGCAGTCGTCGCGGTCAACCGCGCCCCGAACCAGCGCTCGGCGGTTTCGGGTGTGTAAATTTCCGAAAGCGCTTCGCTGAGATGTTTCACCGGAATGGCGAAACCAATGCCCTGCGCCTGCGCGAGCATGGCCACGTTCAAACCGATTAATTCGCCGCGTAAATTGACGAGGGGGCCACCGCTGTTCCCTGGATTGATGGCGGCGTCGGTCTGGAGCCAATTGGGAATGTCGAGTTGTTCGTTGTCCTTGGGCAAGGCGCGACGTTTGGCGCTGAGAATTCCACGACTGACCGAGCCGCCCAGCCCAAAAGGATTTCCCATCGCGATCGCCGTTTCGCCGAGCAGTAAATCATCATCTTTGGCGAACTTGACGGCTTTGAATTTTTCGCCGGGTGTCTTGGGAATGATTTTGAGCAGGGCCACATCGCTGCGCGTGGTGCCGCTGATGCGTTGGACTTCGTATTCGCCGCCGCCGGCTTCATCGGACAATTTAATTTGCACGCGGCTCGCACGACGAACGACGTGCAGGTTGGTCAAAATATAACCGTCCTCGTCGATGATGACGCCGGAACCGAGGCTGTATTGGCTTTTTTGGCTGCGATGATAGGGATCAAAAAACTGACGGAAAAATTCATCAAAAGGATCGCTGTTTTGCACAATCGTTTCCGTGCGGATATTTACCACGCTTGGCATGACTTGTTGAATGGCATCGACGGTTGCATCCCGACGGATGTCCGAAGCGGCCGCGTTCGAATTAGCCGAAAAAAAGATCGCGCAAACCGTCAGGGCCGTCTTTCCAATCCAATTGAGCCGAAGAAAAAAAACAACATTCAAAAGACGCATAGTTCAGAGGACAAAAAATGGGCCGCCCCGTTCAAGTTTGCCGCCAATCCGGGGCTGAGCGCTTTTCTGAGGCTTGACTTTGCGAAAGCATCCGCCGAAAAGCAATGCCGGTGTCCCCGTCTAAATCTAACTTTTACGCCGAGTGGCGGCGACGACAAGGGCGAACTTTGCTCCTGCGGGACTCCGGCGGGCTCCCGCCGTGCGGGAACGAGCGACTGCTGCAAATTATTTGGTATCATCAACGTCTCCTTCGCGATCAGTTAAGGACGTTGGACGGGCGACCGGTCCACATTCTTCATCCTGGTTTTTGGAACCACGAATCCGGCCCAGATTTTCGCGGGGCCGTTGTGCAGGTCGGGGATGAACCCGCGAAAACCGGAGATGTGGAAATCGATTTGCGCCCCGAGGGTTGGCGCGAGCACGGACACGATCGCAATCCGAATTTCAAAAACGTGATCCTGCATGTTCTTTGGGAAGCGGGATCGAATTCCGGCGCGCCTGCACCCGCGCTCGCGCTGAAAACATTCCTGGATTCACCCATCGAAGAACTTGATCTTTGGCTGGGCAGCGAAGCCGCGCAAAATTATCCCGCAGCGCTGGCGGGCCACTGCTGCGCTCCGCTGTGTGAATTGTCCGAAGAAAAATTGGCGGAGCTTTTACAGCAAGCGGCTTTCGTGCGATTGCAACGCAAAGCCAATGAATTTCGGGCGCGCGCGCGCGAAGCCGGTTGGGAGCAGGCGTTATGGGAAGGACTTTTCCGCGGGCTTGGTTATAAAAATAATGTCTGGCCGATGCAGCGGCTGGCGGAACTGTTGGCCAACTCGGAGCGGGGAACTTCTGAACACGGAACGGGGAGCAGGGAACTTGGAACTTTTTTGCGTTCAGAAGTTCCCCGTTCCGCTTTTTTCTGGCAGGCGTGGCTGTTCGGAATGAGCGGTTTGCTTCCGACTCAGCCCGAGGAATCCGAAAACGACGTATATTTGCGTGGCATTTGGGAAATCTGGTGGCGCGAACGCCACGCTTCCAGCGATTTGATTTTTTCGAAAAGTTTGTGGAGGTTCAACGGTTTGCGCCCGGCTAATTTCCCGCAGCGACGACTAGCCCTCGCCGCACATTGGCTGGCGGACAAAAAGTTTTTTTCCAAACTGGAAAACTGGTTCACCGGCCCGATCAGCGCGGAGCCGTTGCCGACGTTGCTTGAATTATTACAGGTTAATGATGACGAGTTCTGGTGCCGACATTGGAATTTTCGATCGGTGCGATTGGCGGAAGCGCAATCGCTCATCGGAGCGGCGCGCGTCTCGGAGCTGGCCGTGAACGTCATTCTGCCCTGGTTCTGGATGCGCGCGGTGGTTGGAAAAAATGAGTTGCTGCAACGGCGCGCGGAGAAATTATTTTTCGAATGGCCCGCAGCAGAAGATAATTCTGTATTGCGACTGGCGCGGCAGCGGTTGTTGGCCGGGGCTTCGCCGCGCAAATTCAAAACGGCGGCAGCGCAACAGGGATTGCTCCAGATCGTGAGGGATTTTTGCAATCATTCGAACGCGCTTTGCGCTGACTGCCCGTTTCCGGATCTGGTTCGAGGTTGGAGTTTACAAAGCAGCGCGTAGAACTCGTCAGCGCACGCGCCACAATTATTCCTGACCGCCCTTGGTATCGGCTTCCGCGAGGTTCTCGGCATCGAAAGATTCTTCGTTGGCAGAATCATCTTCAACAGGTTGCTGTTTCTTCGGTTTGCCGCCAGCAGCCTTGTTCTGCCGTTCTTCTTCCGCGCGTTCTTCCGCCAGCTCAATATCGCGCTCCGCCTGACGCGGATTTTTGGCGCGTTTGTTTCGGGGAAGCGGACTGAGCATGACGTTTAATCCTTTGCCAATCAGCTTTGGCGCCGCATCTGGGTGGCCATAAGGAGTCAAGGACGTGATAAATTTTTGAATTTGTTGAAAACCAACTTCTTTGTGCGCCATCTCGCGTCCACGGAAACGAAGCGTTATTTTCACCTTCATGTCTTCGCAAAGAAAGTTAATGGCGTGACTCAACTTCACTCCGAAATCGTGCGGATCAATATTGGCGCTGAGTTGGATTTCTTTAACCTTGTTGGCGTGTTGATGTTTTTTGGCGTCTTTATCGCGCTTGGCCAGTTCGTAACGATATTTTCCAAAATCAACCAGACGGCAGACGGGCGGAGTGGCATTGGGGGCGATTTCAACGAGGTCCACACCGTTTGCGCGCGCCATGCTAATCGCATCGCCGAGCGATAAAACGCCGACTTGCTCGCCGCTCACGCCGATGATTCGGACTTCGCGGGCGCGAATTTTCCCGTTGACGCGGATAAACGAAGCAGCGGAAGGAGCGGGACGAGGAGAATAAGGGCGACTCAAGATGCCCTCACCGGTTGAAATTTATTCATGCAGTATTCAAAACAGACTCGGGCATACACCCGCAAACAGACGATTACATACGATGATCGACCTTTTGCTGCAAGCCAAAAGCTGCGAGAATTCGCCGCATTTTTTTAATAGGGGTCGATCCGAGTGGGTGTGATTAAAAGTGGGTGACGGAGCGCGGACATTCCTGTCCGCCCGCGCGTCCTTCCGCCCAGAGCGCTTGATATTTTAGCCAAGCCCCGGCGGA
>JAYVSV010000041.1:0-54937 GCA_043775015.1 Verrucomicrobiota bacterium | reverse complement strand
GGTTCTTCCAACTTTAGCGTTGGGAAATTCATTGAGGTAGAGGGTAGAGGTTGAGGCCGCCGAGATGGAAGAAGATGTCGGTCTTGAAGCGTTCCCGGTTCCGATACCCATAGGCTTTTTTCACCAGGCTTTGAATCTTGTTGTTCAATCCTTCGATGCTCCCGTTGCTTAAGCGGTGCTGGAAGAAGGTCACAATGTTATCCAGATGCCGCTTGAACATCCGCGCCACTTTCTTCACCGGCTCCAGTCGGCTTCGTATGGCCCACTCATACCAGTGTCCAAAAAAACGCCGTCCCTCCTCCTCGCTCTCACTCTTCCAGAAGTCCCGGAATAATTCCTTGATGGCCCACGCCCGGCTTGTCTGGAGTTTCTGCTTCTTGAGTTGCTCGAACTCCGCCGCCCGCGCCACAGGCAGGTTTTCCGCACCGTAGAGCCACAACTGTTTGCTCCCGCTCAACGTCTTCTTGCCCGCTTCCAGCAAGTCCCGATGCTCGGCTTTGCGCACGTCGTTGAGGGCCGCGTTCATGTAGCAGACCAGGTGGAAGGGATCATGCACGATCTTGCCCGCCGCTCCGGGCACATGAGCCAGTGTCGAGTTGAAAAAGGGTTCCCATAAATCCATGCCTACGGCTTCCACTCCACTGCGTTGCTCCGGGGTCAGGCTTTGCCAGTAGGCATCCAGGGTCTCTTGTTTTCGTCCCTCGCCTACATATTCCACCGTGGCTGGGCGACCAGCTTCCACCGAGGCCACCACCGTCACATAGTTCTGTCCGCATCCTGCGCTCTTCTCGTCCACGCAGAGCCGCGCCGGGGTGCTGGCGGGCTTGCGGGCCAGTCCGCGCGCCACCGCACGTTGCTTGATCCCATCGGCCTCGGCCCAACTGATCCCCAACAAATCACAGGCACCCAGCACCGAACACTCCAACAGCACATCAATGGCAAGTCGTTCAAAGAGCCGGGTGAATCGGGAGCGCGGCTCCGCCCACGGCAGAGCCACCTGCTGAGAGCCATGATCGGGGCAGCGCACGCGGGGCACTGCGCAGACGATAATGGTTTTGAACTGGCAGCTATCGAGGTGTCGCCAGCGACGCTCCTCATGTCCGTGACCCTGCATCCGTCGTCCGCAGGTGGGGCAGCCCCACACACTCTCCAGACACCGCACCTCTACTTCAATCTCCCGCACCTCACGGTTCAGGGTCACACGACATACTTCCCATGGCCCGCTCAGTCCCAACAGTTGCTCGTAAAGTTGAATGTCTTTCATCCACTCAATGTGTTTTCACCCAATCCTTTTCCCAACGCTAAAGTTGGAAGAACCGTAAAAAAAGGTGGTTGAAAAGTCCTGAGAGTTTCGCGTGGGCGTCGGCACATCGTCAAAGATACGCACAATAGAAAATAGATCATCGTTCAACGGTTGAACCTTGCAGAGTTGTGGAGTTGGAGTCCCGATAGATCCAACAGGCAGTTGCTCACCGACGCCCGGGTATTCGATAAACGCTCAACCAAGAAAAACAAAGAGTAGTTTTTTCATAGTGTCAATTGATGCCGCGTAACGGATAAAAGCTGAGCCACGCGAAGGGAAAAGGCAAGCACACCCGCGACTTCCCGGCAGGCTCATCCGCGGTGGCTCCAGCGCTTGGTTGAACGCAGCGGTGGCGCGCTCCTTGCCTGCGAAAGTCGGGCGATCTGCCATCGCCAGGGTGAATCAGGGCGGAACTCGGAAAAAAAGAAAACCGCAAGGTGTTGGCACACGGCCACCGGGAGAAGGCTTCGGGAAGTTCGACCGGGCCTGTTCAACAACGGCTAGCATTGATGCTCCGCCCCCCTTGCCCCCTTCGATTAATACTAGCCTTGGAGGTTAGGCCGCGTCATTTGTTTCAAGCGTGCTTTTCAGAAATGCTACAATAGCCGTTTCCTCATTCCGGACTAGCCACCGGCCAAACTTGACCAGCGCAACGCCGAAGATCGCCATCCCAGCGGGAATCACAAGGCCGAGAACTGCGCTGCCTTGAATGGCAGCATGTCCGGCCACAACTGAGGTGAGCATAATCACAGAGAAGACGCCGAGAAACGAAAACCATACAATCATGAAAATCTTCACGAATGGGTGCATCCTGAACTCCCCCTCGATGCGCGTGCCGTGGTCAGAAGCTACAAATCGCCCGAAGAAAAATGGCGCGAATGAATTGCGGTAGTAACGCCGCTTCTGAAGTCGGAAACTCGTGTCGCGAAGCTTTCCGAGTATCGGCCTCGAACCAGCAAAGCCGCTCCATGAAAACCCAAGTCTCTCGGCATCTACGCTGGATGCCAGCCGAGCCTTACATTCTTCGATTGGAATTCGCGTGTGCAATGTCATGGGCGTCTGGAGCGGCTAACATTGTATTGAGCCGCCAAAACGGTTTCCTTCGCGGCCTAACTCGGCGTTTTGGAGGTCTGATTCATGGATTTGGCGGCCTATTGCGGTCATCACTTGCCACGACCCTATGCTTGCGTCTTGATTCTTGCCAGCCATTTTCTGCGTAGGTCCCATGGCATTTCTCCGAAAATAGTTCGAGTTCACCAGCCTGCATCGTGCCGGACGAACCCGCTCATTTCGTTTTCATTTCGCCCAGCTTATGAATCGTTCCGTAGATCTCCTGCGAAATGGAAGCGCCGTCCGCTGCGTCGAGACTGAATTTGATTTTTATTTGATCGACCGGTTTTAAATCGTCGATTTCCAGCCAGACCGATTTGCCGTCGGGCAGGAGGCGCGCGGTTTTTACTTCGAGAGTGTCATGTTTTTTCTCGCCGGGATGGTTCACTGAAAACTCGGGCGAACCGTAAGCGCCGCTCCAAAGATAATTCCAACGCTCCACGCTGTAGCTCGCGGGATCGGCTGCGGTCTTCGGGTCCAACGCCGTCGTGAAGCTGATTTGAACCCCGTTTTTCGCCGCGTGAAATGCGGTCGGCATTCGAGTGGGTGCGCCGGTGTAACGGACTCGATAAAAACCACCATCTTTCGTCGCGCTGGTTTGCCAGCCGCGCAGGCCGCTCAGATAAACCTGGCCGTCCTGCGGATTAATTCGCCCACGCATCAGGCCGCTGTTGAATTTGAGCGGCAATTGAACCATCGCGCCTTGTCGCTCGCCGTTTACCGTCTCCGGCATTACTTCGAACAGTGTGCATTTGCCATAGCTCATGAAGAGCAGGCGACCATTGAGCGGCCCCCATTTTTTACTCGTGACCCAGAGTTGGCCACCGCTCGAATTGTCCATGCTTTGCGGCAACCATGCGAGCGGTTGGTCGTAGCGGGCAGGGGCAGGCGAGCTTGCTTCCCAACCTTTGAATTTAAATTCGCTTCGAGCCTTTGGATCACTTGGGTTTGCGATAAAATTCGTTCCGTCGCGCGTGAGTGTCAGTGGACGTTGTGCGCTCGGGGTCATTCCGTAGAAACCGCCTTTCTTGATCCAACTCAATTTGCTCGAAGGCATCCAATGTCCTTGATTGTCGCTGACGGTGATTTCATCGTGCGGCCCGACCGTCATCCCGTTTGGTGCGCGAAAACCGGTTGCGATCACTTCGAGTTTTGATCCGTCCTTCGAAACTTTGAGCAGGCAACCCTGGTGCGGTGACGTCACGGCCGGTTCCCATGGAGCGCCTTTGGCGAAATAGAAATTACCGGCGCGGTCGGTGTGCAGATCGAGGCAAAATTCGTGGTAGTTCGCGGTGACAACCGTGTCGTTGTTAAAATTTTCGTAGAAGTCCGCTTCGCCGTCATTGTTCAAATCGTGCAAGCGCGTGATCTGATCCCGACCAAGAACATAAACTTTGCCTTTGACGACCTTCACCCCAAGCGGTTGGAAAAGGCCTGTGGCAAAACGTTTCCAGGTAATTTTTTCCAGTGAGTCGTCAATGCCCGAGACGATAAAAACGTCGCCGTGAAACGTGCAGATTGCGGCGCGTCCATCCGGGAGGAAGTCGAACCCGCCAAAAAAAGTTTTAGCATTCCAAGGGTTATCAATCGGTTCGGTAATCGTATCGACAACGTAAGGCTCATTGGCCGTTGCCTTGATGCCTTTAGTCACTACGATTTCGGTCCAGCGCGCCGGACCGCCCTTCGTAAGCAGGCGCAGGTCGCCCAGTGACTTGCCACGGAGCGCGGCGAAAGGGTCAACCGACACATCACTCGAAAACCAGAGTTGAAAGGGTTTGTTCGCGGGAATTTTTGAAAATTTCAAAACGAGGCGACCTTCGCTGGTCGTTTCCAAGCGTGTTCCCTCTGGCAAACCGGTTCCGCTGATCGCCAGTTTTTTTCCATCGGCGAGATTCACGACAGTGGGTTGGCCGCTGTTGGAAAAATTCAAGCGAAGTTTCGTGTCTTCCACTCCATCAGCAAGTACGAGAATTTGGTTCGCCGCTGCTTGGCCGAACTGAATCGTGCGGGTAAAAACATTTTCGTTTGGAGAACCGGGCGTTTCCAAAACATCCGCATCGCCAACGCTGTAACTCAGCACCACCTGTTCCCCATTTTGATAAAGTCCTTTGTAGTGTGCTGACGTTTTTGGTAACGGCCCTTGTTGATTTAATCGTGGGTCAGCGAGCGAACCGTCTTTCGCCCAACCTGGACCGGTGCTGACGCCGAACGCGGGCGTGCCCTTGACCTGCGGTGGCGGCGGCCAGGCGATCTTGTTCAAAGTGTCGCCAAATTCGAGAAACTCACCCGTCCACGCCATCGAAACGCGCAGCAGATCGGCGTCATAACAAACGTAAGACTTCTTCTGCACGCCGACCGTGACGACGATGCCTTTCATCGCGATGGTGCCGCTGTTTTTCGGCGCACGAATGGTCGCGGAGTGAAACGGGCCGCGGATCACTTCGTTCGTTGCCGAAGGTGTGTCACTGCGCGAGGTCGCTGGGAGAAAAGCCGCAAGGAAGAGCATTAAAACCTGGAAATTTATTTTCATCTGAATGTTTCGATTGATTTAAGTCGGCGCACCATAAGGACAACCGAGAGTGGACGACAAGAGGAAACAGCTTCGCTGCATATTAAAGTTTTCCTTGGTGTTTTTTGCGTCGCTCGTTAAATCTTCTCGAAATGAAATTCGCGATCTGCAACGAAATATTTCAGGACTGGAAAATCGAAGAGGCCATGGCGTTTGCAAAAAAATCGGGCTACGACGCCATTGAAATCGCGCCGTTCACGATTGCAAATAATGTTGCCGATATTTCAACAGAGAGGCGGAAAGAAATCCGGCAGACCGCTGAAAAAATTGGAATCGAGATCTCTGGAATTCATTGGGTGTTAGTCCAAACGGAAGGTCTGCATCTGACGCATCCCGATGCTGCCGTGCGGGAGCGCACCTCGAAATATTTTTGCGAGCTGGTTGATTTCTGCTCTGACCTCGGCGGAAAATATATCATTGTCGGTTCGCCCAAGCAGAGGAATGTGATGGAGGGCGTTTCTTATGAACAGGCGTGGAATTTTGCCACGGAGGTTTTTCGCAAGTCGGTCGATCAAGCCACACAACGCGGAGTCACAATTTGTTTTGAACCGCTCGCTCCGGCGGAGACCAATTTTATCAACACGGCCGAAGCGGCCATCCACTTTGTCCAACAACTGAACTCGCCGCATTTCAAAATTATTCTCGACGTGAAAGCCATGTGTTCTGAAGCAAAACCAATTCCGCAAATCATCGCAGAGTCGTGGCCTGACTTCGCCTACTTCCACGCGAACGACAAAAATTTGAAAGGCCCGGGGTTTGGTGAAATAGATTTCAAGCCGATCGCGGACACGTTGAAGGGAGTCGGCTACAACGGTTATGTTTCGGTCGAAGTTTTTAAATTCGAAGAAGGCGCAGAAGTGATTGCCACGAAAAGCATCGACTGTTTAAAAGCTGCGTTTGCCTGATTCCACCGATGTAATCGTCGGCATTCGCGAAACCTTTTCTTTGCGGCGGGTTTTAAAAAATCTTCCCGCGCCCCAGTCGTCGAAAATCGAATAGCTGACCGGCGTCACGAGCAAAGTCAGAAGCAGGCACATCATTTGTCCGCCGATGATGACTTGCGCCATCGCCGCCCGTCCGGCGGAGCCGGGTCCTTTGCCGAGCGCGATCGGAATCATGGATGCCACCAGCATGATCGTCGTCATCAATATGGGCCGGAGCCGCACCTTGTTCGCTTGTAAAATAGCCTTCTCGCGCTCCATGCCCTGCGCCCGCAGCGTATTGGTGTAATCAATTTGCAAAATACCGTTTTTCTTCACGATGCCGAAGAGCATGAACAAGCCGAAGATGGCAAAAATGTTCATGGGCGAGTTCAGCAAAATCATGGTCAGCAACGCGAAGGGCAAGGAGAGAGGCACGGCAAGCATAATGGAAATTGGATGAATGAAATGTTCGAATTGCGCAGCCAAAATCATGTACATAAAAACCATTGCCAGGCCAAATGCGATCAAGAAATTGTGCAGCGTTTCATCCAGTTGTTTGGCGCGTCCGGTGAAGATGACCTGATACCCTGCTGCCAGGTGTTCGTCATCAACCACACTTTTCACGGCGGCGATCGCGTCGCCCAACGCATAAGTTGGATCAAGATTCGCGACGATGGTCACTTTGCGCTGTCGCTGGAAACGGTCGATTTGATTAGGCCCTCGCGCCTCGTGTAATTTCACGAAATTGGAGAGCTGCACAAGTTGGTTCGCCGGAGCATTCGTCGCAGTGGCGTGGACTCGCAACATGATCACATCAAGCGCCTCCTGGGTGTTTCGCCCTTCCGGAGAAGCGCGCAGCCAGACGTCGTATTGATCGTCGCCTTCTTTGAACGTTCCTGCGATTTCTCCTCCGACCAACGTGCGCAAGGTTTCGGCAACTTCTGTGATCCGCAACCCGAACTGGCTGGCTTTGTCGCGGTCAACCCGGACTTGCAATTCTGGCTTGCGATTCGAAAGCGTCGTATCCAAATCGACCAGCTTTTTGTTGGCACGCAGTTTGTCGATTATCCTGGTAGCGTAATCCGTGAGTTTGGCTAAATCAGGTCCGAGCAGGTTGAATTGCAGATCAGAATTTCGTCCGCCGCCGCCGATGTTGGAAATCATTTGCACGCTGGAACGCACGTCAGGGAATTCGGCCAAAACTTTTCGCGCGCGTCCCATCACTTCGAATTGTGTCCAGCGCCGTGTTTTGCCAAACAAGGTTTCCCAGAACCCGCCCAACTCGGGCAGGCGACAATAAATATTGCCGTAGGTCACGTTCCCTTCGCCCTTGCCGACGCGGCCAGACGTTTCGCCAACGGTGACGAGCGTATCGACAATCGCGAGCTGTTTGCCGAACTGAATCTCTTTTAATCTGCGCTCGATTTGCGCGCAAAGTTCAGAGCTGCGTTTCAGGGTCGAGCCTTCGGGAGTTTGCAGAGCGATTTCGAATTCACTGCGATCGTCCGGCGGCATAAAAGTGAACTTGGTCAGTTTTCCCAACCAGTAAGTCGAACTCATCACGAGCAAGCTCAACACCACGATGACCCAGCGATGGTGCAGGCTCCAGCGCAGAACCTGGGTGTAATGGTTGGAAAGCCAGCGCATCAACCAACCGCCGTGCGCCTTTTTCTCGCGCACTTTTTCGTTTTCAGCATGACGCAAAAAACGCGACGCCAGCATTGGCGTGAGGGTGAAAGAAATGAAAAGTGAAACCATGATTGCGAAAGCCACCGTGACTCCATAGCTGGAGAAAAACATTCCCGTGCGGCCTTTCATGAACGCGAGCGGAAGAAAAATTACGACCAGCGAAAGGGTTGTTGCCATTACCGCCAGAGCGATCTCTCGTGTGGCCACACCTGCGGCCTTGAGTGCGCTCCAACCTTTTTCCTCCATCGTGCGATGAATGTTTTCCAGCACAACAATTGCGTCGTCGATGACCACGCCGACGGAGAAGACCAATCCGAGCATCGTGAAATTGTTCAGCGTGTAATTCATCACGCGCATCAAAACAAACGTGGCGACAATCGAAGCGGGAATGGCGATGGAGGCGATTACTGTCCCCCGCCAGTCGTGCAGGAAAAAGAAAACGGTCAGCGCCACGAGAATCGCGCCCATCAGCAAATGGAAGCTGATCTCGTGCAGGGAACTGTTGATGAAAATGGATTGATCGCGAATGACGCTGATTTTGAAATCGGACGGCAAAATCAATTGCAGATCTTTCAGTCGGGCTTTGACCGCATCAATCAGCTTCACCGTGTTAGCGCCAGATTGTTTTTGCACAACGAGTGTGACGGTGTTTTGTCCGTTCAACCGCGAGAGCGAACGGGGTTCTTCGATTGAATCAGCGATGCTGGCGATGTCCTTCAAATAGATCGGCTGTCCGCCCACATTCGATACGATCAAGTTGCTGAAATCCTGCACGCGTTGCATGCGGCCCAACGTTCGCAAAATCAATTCGCGCGTGCCTTGCTCAACGCGGCCGCCGGGCACCTCCAGATTTTGTTGCCGCAGCGCGCTGGCCACGTCTTGAATGGTCAGATTTCGGGCGCGCAATTTGTCAATGTCCACCGAGACTTGAACGGCGCGGGTCCTTGCCCCAACCAAATTGACAGCGCCCACGTCAGGAACGGTTTCCAGATTTTCTTTGATTTGTTTATCCGTGATGTAACTGACTTCCTTCAACTCGCGCGGAGCGCTGATGCTCACCGACATCACGGGAACAGAATCCAAATCGAACTTGTCGATGATGGGAGTTTCAGTGCCGGGCGGCAGGCGCGACAAAATCGTGTTTACCTTGTCGCGAACATCTTGCGCGGCAACATCGCGGTTTCGATCCAGCAAGAATTGAACGGTGATTCGCGAAACACCTTCTGCCGTGACGCTGCTCAGTTCATCAATTCCTTGCACGGTGTTGATGATTTCCTCCAACGGTTTGGTGACGCTGGTTTCCATTTCTTCAGGCGAAGCCCCGCGCAAAGTCGTCGTCACAGAGATGATCGGCAGCTCAACATTGGGAAATTGATCCACGCCGATTTGTTGAAATGAAAACCAGCCTAGCACGACGAAGAGCAAATTAATCATTGTCGCGAACACCGGTCGCTTGATGCACAAGTCCGCCAGGCCCAAACCTCTGGCCGGTGTTTCCGCGTCGCTTTTTAAGGAATCATCCATTCGCTTATTTCTGATGGGATTCTTCTTCGGATCTGACGCGAACTTTCGAGTTTTCTTGCAGTTTGGCTTGGCCCGTCAGCACGACCGTTTCGCCCGGCTTCAGCCCGGATAAAATTTCCTGAAACCCATTTTGGACGCGACCCGTTTGCACCGCGCGTGCATGAACGACCTCGTTTTCCACGACGAAAACTTTTGTGACGCCGGCAAAATTCAGAATGGCATCCAGCGGAACAACCTGGGTCGGCACATCCTTTTCTAAAATCAATTCTCCCCGGGCAAAGGTGCTGGCCCGCAATTTTTTCTCAGGGTTCTGAACCAGTGCGCCAAAGGCAAAAGCGCGTGTGGATGTATTGACTTGCGGGCTGATCAGAAAAACTTTTCCATCAAACTGGTTGGTTGGAAATGCATCCACCGTAAAGACGACAGGTTGTTCCTTTTTTACCAAGCCAGCGTAACTTTCGGGCGCTTGCACAATATATTTTAAAACGGCGTCATTCACGATGCGGAAAAGTGGAGATCCTGTTTTCAAATAATCTCCTGCGCTGGCAATGCGCTCGGCAATTGCTCCACCAAACGGCGCGCGCACATGCGAATGTTCCAGATTCAATTTTGCGATGGCTTCGGTGGCTTCGGCGGCGCGAATTTCCGCCTGGGACTGCGCTGCATCGGCGATCGCTTGATCGAGATCGCTTTGCGGCGCGATTTTTTCTTTTTGCAACGTCTGCACGCGTTTCAAGCGTTGCTCCGCGTTGATTGCACTGGCCTTCGCTTTGGCAAGATTGGCTTCCGCTTGGTGGGCTTGTGCCTCGTATGTGGCGGTGTCGATGAGCGCCAATTCCTGCCCAGCCATCACGCGATCGCCGAAATCCACTTTGGTTTTTTCCACTTGCCCTTCGACTTGAGCCGAGACGGTCGCCTCATCTTTGGCAAAGAGGGTGCCGACGATCGGCAAGGTGCGATCGAGTGAAATAGTTTTTACGATGGCGACAGTGACGGGCACTGAGTCGTCGCGAGTGGGGTTGCTGCTTTTCGCTGGTTCCTTTGAACAGGAGACAAAAGCGAGCGCAACAATTGCCCCGAGGAGCGAAGCGATAACGAAGGGATGTTTCATTTGGCGAGCACTTCAGAAGGTTCGTGACCGGAGTTTGCCACTTTGGTTTTGCGTGAAAAGCGTTCTGCAAGTCCACTGAAGACCGTGTAAACGACGGGAATCACCAACAGCGTCAGAAAGGTGCTGGTCACCATCCCTCCGACCACCGCGACGCCCATGGGGCGACGACTCTCCGCGCCTGCGCCGAAGCCAATTGCAATCGGCAAGATGCCCGCAATCGTCGAGAACGCAGTCATCAAAATCGGGCGAAGCCGGACCGTCCCTGCCTGCATCATGGCATCGAAAGCACTGGCACCTTTTTCACGTTGTTGATTGGCAAATTCGACCAGAAGAATCGAATTTTTAGTGACGAGACCGACGAGGAGGATAATTCCGATTTTACTGAATAGATTGTCGTTCATGGCAGGAACCTCCGGGAAAATTCCCAGTTTATTGATGAAGGAAATCAGCCAAAGTGAGCCGTATGCGCCAAGCCCGGCGAGCGGAATAGCGAGCATGACCGTGAGCGGATGGATCAAACTTTCAAACTGCGCTGCCAGCACCATGTAAACGATAATCAGGGCGATAATCATTACCCACCAGACTTCCGTTCCGGATTCTTTGAGGTCGCGTGATTCACCGGCAAACTCGTAAGTAAACCCTGCCGGCAAATCGTTCTTGAGCAATTCTTCAACTCGCGCTACGGCGGTTCCAAGCGGCACGCCCACAATCGAAGCGGAAATCGTGGTGCTGCGGATGCGGTTGTAATGTTCAATCGCGTTGGGTGATGGGCCGGTTTGGTAAGAGACAATGCTGCTGAGTTGGATCAATTCGCGTTTGTTGTTGCGGACATAAAGCTTGTCCACGTCTTGCGGAGTCTGGCGTGAAGTGCGTTCCAATTGCGTGATGACTTTGTATTCCTTGCCGTCGAGTTTAATCCGGCTCAGGTCGAGTCCGCCGAAAAGCATTTGCAGCGTGCGCGAAATTTCCTGAATGGAAACGCCGAGCGACGCAGCACGGTCACGGTCAATGTTCAGCCGCAATTCCGGCTTGCTGTATTCAAAGGAGGAACGTGCGTTTTGCAAATAACCGGAAGGGCGAAGTTTGTTCAAAAGCTGTTCAGAATATTTGTTGAGTTCATCCAGATTTTGCGCTTTCAAGATCAATTGGAAAGGCGATCCGAAACTGCGGCTAATGGCTTTTGGAATTTGCGCGACGGCAATCGCTCCTTCGACCTCCGCAAAGAACCGGCCTTTCAATCCGCCGGGTCCGTTCACAATTTCCTGCACACTGCGCTTGCGTTCGTCTTTCAAGCGGAGGAAAACGATTCCGAAATTTGCCTGGCCCGGGCCCGAAAACGCGGGTGACACAATCGCGCCGTAAGCCTGTAATTCCGGGATGGTCACGATGATTTTTTCCATCTTTTTCAACATGCGGTCGGTATATTCCGAGGTGGAACCTTCCGGCGCAAAAACAAAACAGAGCAACCGGCCTTTGTCTTCCTCGGGAAGAAATTCACTCTCCAAACGGGTGAAGGCCAAGACCGTCAGCGCGAGACTTGCGAGAGCGATCATCATGACAAAAAAACGATGTCGCAGCGACCAGCCGAGAAGCCGTTTGTAGGTGCGATTGACGGCGTCGAAAAAATGATCAAACCATTCAATGAAAAACACATGCTTTTGGTTGAGTTGAATCGGTTGGAGAATGCGCGACGCCATCATCGGCGAAAGGGAGAGCGCGACAAACGCCGAGATGATCACCGAACCAGCGACGGCCACGGCAAACTCGGTGAAGAGTCGTCCTGTGGAACTTTTCTGGAACGCCAGCGGCAGAAAAACGGCGACGAGAGTAATCGTGATTGCGACGATGGCGAACCCGATTTCCTCCATCGCTTTGTAGGCCGCTTTCATTGGCGGCACTCCTTCTTCAATATGACGGAAAATATTTTCCAGAACGACAATCGCATCGTCCACGACCACGCCAATGGATAAAACGAGCGCGAGCATCGTCAGTATGTTTACCGAGTAGCCGAGTGTATTCATGATCGCGAAAGTCCCCACGAGCGACACTGGAATGGCAACCACCGGAATAATGGTCGAGCGGAAATCGCGCAGAAAAAGATAGATGACTATGATAACCAAAAGAAACGCGATCGCCAGCGTGACCCAAACTTCATGAACGGAGTTTTCGACGTAAATGGATTCGTCGTAATTGAAAACCATTTCAATGCCGGCGGGCAGAATGGGTTTTATTCTTTCAACTTCCGCTTTGATGCCGTGCGCGACTTCAATGGTGTTGGCCTTGGATTGTTTGACGATTCCCAGGAAGACGCAGGGTTTGCCATTGTTGCGCGCAACTGTCCGCTCGTTCTCAACTCCACCCCGGGCCACCCCAACGTCGCGAAGCCGCACAATTTTTGTGCCGTCGTTGTAAAGAACCAGATTGTTGAATTCCTCGGCTGTTTTTAATTCACCGCGCGTCTCGATGATCATCTCGCGCTCCACGCTTTCCACACGGCCACTGGGAAGTTCAACATTTTGCTCTTTCAGCGCACGCTCCACGTCCAAAACGGTGAGTTGATGCGCGGCCATTCTTGACGAATCGAGCCAGAGCCGTATGGCAAACCGTTGTTCGCCGCCGATAATGATGGAGGAAACGCCTTTGATGGTTTGCAGGCGGTTCTTGATTTGCTTCTCGGCTATCGTGCTCAGTTCCAGAGTGGTGAACCGGTCGCTGTTGATGGCAATCCACAGGACAGCCTGCGCATCGGCATCCTGTTTGGCGACAATGGGATCCTTGATTGCATCAGGTAGAAGTCCCCGGACACGCGAGACACGGTCGCGCACGTCTTGTGCGGCCAGATCAATGTTGCGTGATAAATCAAATTCCACAGTGATCGCGCTGACCTCCTCGCGACTGGAACTCGAAAGTATTTTGATCCCCTCGATGTTGTTAATCGCTTCCTCAAGGCGTTCGGTGACTTCCGTTTCGACAACGGCGGCGTTGGCACCTTGGTAAACTGTGGTCACGCTCACGATGGGCGGATCAATGTCCGGCAACTCGCGCACCGGCAATTTTTGCAAAGCAATCAGCCCGAAGAATACAATCGCCACACTCATCATCGTGGCGAAGACCGGGCGCTTGATGCTGACGGCGGAGAGAATCATCTTGAGATGCTTTTCTTAAACTTAATCCTAATCATAATCTTACGCCCCTTTCTTTCCATAAGTCGTCGGCTTTTCATACAGCCGATCCGACGAATTGCTTTTTATCAATCCAGCAAGCATGAAAAGGTTTTGTACTAAAAATTTATCGTGGTCGAACAAGGGTTTCATGGAAAAATAATTAAGATTAGGAGTAAGATTAAGAATTATTTCGACGCAGGAATGTTTGTGCTGCCAGTCGCTTTCGAGGCAACCTTCACCGGCATTCCCGGCCCTATTTTTTGCAAACCCTCGACGATCACTTTTTCTCCTTCTGACACGCCTTCGACCACTTCGACCTTTCCAGCAGTGCGAACGCCCAGTTTGACTTTTCTCATTTGAGCCGTGCCCGCCTGATCCACGATGAAAACAGTTGCCCCGCCACCTTCGATCAATTGGCTGAGCGCACTCTCGGGAATGACAATCGCATTTTCACGAATCCTCAACGTAAGTTCCAAATAGGCAAACATTCCGGGCTTCAGCAGCAATTCAGGATTTGGAACCTTCGCTTTGACCAGCGCAGTTCGCGTAACGGAATTGACTTGCTCGGCAATAAAATAAACCGCTCCTTCAAATTTCTTGTCCGGATAAGTCGCGACATTGATTTGAATTTTTTGCCCCACTTTCAACTGGCTGATGAAACGCTCGGGCACATTAACTTCCACTTTGACCGGATCAATATCGGTCAGCCAGGTCAGCGTCAGTGTCTTGGAAATGACCTGGCCCGGACTCACGTTTCGTGCCCCGACAATTCCAGAAAAGGGCGCTAGAACTCGAGCGTCTTTTAGTTGCTGCCGCTTCAGTTCCAAATTGGCTTTAGTGATTTCAAATATCGAAGCCATCTGATCGAACTCCTGCTGCGCGACGAGTTTTTCCTTAAAAAGTTGTCGGCTGCGCTCGAAGTTCGACTGACTCAATTTGAAAGTCGCCTCTGCTTCGGCAACCGCAGCCACCAACTTTCTTTCGTCCAAACGGATCAAAAGTTGGCCTATCTCGACGCGCTGGCCTTCTTGAAAATTGATCTCGGCCACGGTGCCATCGATTTCACTTTTAATTTCAACCGATTCGTTGGCCAGAAGATTCCCAACCAGAGAAATGATCTCAGAAACCCGTTCTCGTTTCGCCTCGATGGCAACGACCTGCATTTCCATTTTCATTGGGGCAGCGCCAGCGCTGTTCTGTTTTGGGCCGCAACCCGAAAAAATGAAACTTCCTATCACTAATATAACAATAACTGTCCAGCCTTTGGTTTCTCTCATGGGTGATTTATCTTTTTAAAGCTCCTAACAGAAATACTTCGACGATGCCTTCAGCCGTTTTACGGTTGAGTCGAAAATTCGGCAAAACCAAATGTGCCATTACATAAACATTCATCAAACCGTGGATGCCGTAGGCCAGTTCTTTGCTTTTAAATTTTCGACTGAGTTGCCCTGCTTCCATTTCCCTTTTGATCAATGAATGAATAAACTCGAAATTACGTTTTGGCTTTTCAAGATAATTCATTTTCTCGGGAAGTTCGCCGGGTGATGCAAATGCCGTGGCGAAAGCGAGGCGCATCAATTCACGGTGACCCTTCAGGAATACAAATAATGCATTCAAGATCTCCACCAATTTTTCCTCCATCGACGCACCATTCTTCGCTGCATCCTGCATAAGGCGAAAGCGTTCATCGTGGGCAAATTCAACCAGGGCGGTATACAACGCCGCCTTGTTCGCAAAATAATAATAAAGCGTCGGCTTCGTTACCTTCGCGCCATCCACGATGGCCTGCACCGACGCGCCGCTGTAGCCGCAATGAGCAAATTGCTTTAGCGCCGCATTGAGAATTTTCTGCCTTGTCACTGAATCCGTTTTGTCCATAAACCTACCGGACGGTAGGTTTAGAAGTGCTTCGGGTCAAAACTTTCTTTCCGCCTTTGTCGAACTTCCGCGCCGAACTTCGTTCCGTAATAAGGATTGAAAGCTCTCTGGCGATTTTTTAGCTTCCTCGCTCGAAGAGTGGCAAAATTTTAAAATTATGAAACGACATTGCATTTATATTCTTTCGGCATTTCTGGCGACCTTCGCGGGAACGGTGCTCCACGCGCAAGATGTGATTAAAGTTGGCGAATTTGCGTCTCTCACCGGCGGTAGCGCGAGTTTTGGCCAGTCGTCCCACAAAGGAACGGCGCTCGCCATCGAGGAGATTAATTTGGCGGGTGGCGTGCTCGGTAAAAAAATCAAACTGCTGACCGAGGACGATCAATCGCAGGCCGGTCAACCCGCGACCATTGTGCGAAAGTTTATCTCCAACGACCATGTCGTCGCGGTGCTTGGCGAGGTCGCCTCATCCAAGTCGCTCGAAGCTGCGCCGATTTGTCAGGAGAATCGCATCCCGATGATTTCGCCGGCTTCGACCAACCCGAAAGTCACTGAGGTCGGCGATTATATTTTTCGCGTCTGTTTCATTGATCCGTTTCAAGGGACAGTCATGGCGAAGTTTGCTCTTTCCAAGAAATGGAAAAACGTAGCCGTGTTGACCGACGTGAAACAAGACTACAGCGTTGGCCTCGCCCAATTCTTTAAAGAAAATTTTAGCAAGAACGGCGGGCAAATCGTCAAGGAGCAGAGTTATTCCACCGGCGACAAGGATTTCAAAGCGCAACTCACTTCCATCAAGGCCGCGAAGCCTGAGGCGATTTTTATTCCCGGTTATTACGCGGAAGTTGCCCTCATCGCCCGCCAGGCAAAACAAATCGGCCTGAAAGTTCCGCTCTTGGGCGGTGATGGTTGGATTGGCGAATCGCTCTTGAAAGTCGCAGGCAGTTCCCTCGACGGCAGTTTCCTTTCGTGTCATTTTTCCGCCGATGACAAGTCGCCCGTCATTCAAGATTTTGTCAAAAAATTCAAAGCCAAATATAGCCAAACGCCCGATGACATGGCCGCGCTCGGCTACGATTCGGCCATGATTTTGGCCGACGCCATGAAACGTGCTGGCACCACCGACGGGACAAAACTCCGCGACGCCATTGCCGAGACGAAAAATTTCAACGGTATCTCCGGCACGATCACACTGGACGAAAAACGTAATGCGCGAAAACCCGCCGTCATTTTGGCAATTCAAAATGGCGGATTTAAATTTCAGGAAAAAGTTCAACCGTAATTGAGGTTCAGACAGGCGCGGCACTTGTTAGGACATGTTTGCATCACCAGATTTATGAACAACAAAATCGACATCAAAAGTGTTCTGATTGGAATTTGTGTTGGCGCTGTCGCCATGCTTGCCATCGGAGCGTCGTCCTCTACTCCAACCACAGTTGGCCGTTTTCAGGTTGGCGGCACAGCCAGTCACGGTTTAGTCGTTGATACTGCAACCGGGCAAGTCTGGAGCAAATATTTGCCACAGCAGTCAGGCTACAGCGACGAAGGTTTCGAGAAGCCAAAGCTTGGAGATAAGAAGTGAGTCGTTGAATATCTGCTGGGATTGTTGCATTTAGTCGTCCTACTTTATTTTGATCGAATTTTTACAGCAACTTCTCAACGGTCTTTCGCTCGGCGCGATTTACGCACTCATTGCTCTCGGCTACACGATGGTCTATGGCGTTCTGCGTTTCATCAATTTTGCGCACAGCGATATTTTCATGCTTGGCGCGTTCGGCGGATTTTATCTTGCGCCACGCCTGGCGAAATTAATTCCTCTCCCTTCTTTTCTTGGAGCGTCTGTCGTCATGATTGTGGCGATGGCGATCTGCGCCGTCATCGGCATTGTCATCGAGCGTCTTGCCTATCGTCCGCTTCGCAAAAGCTCGAAACTCACCGTGCTCATCACCGCGATTGGCGTTTCGCTTTTTCTCGAATACAGCGGGCAAAAATTCTTTGGCGCTGATCCGAAATTTTTCCCCGAACTCATCGTTGACACTCCGGTTTTGGACACGGGCGGCCTCACGATGGGGAAAAGCCAATTGATTGTTCTGGTGGTGACACTTGTGCTGCTCGTCGCTCTGCAACTCATTGTTTTGAAAACCAAAATCGGCACGGCGATGCGTGCCGTTTCATTTAATGCACAAGCGGCGTCGCTCATGGGAATCAATGTGAACACCGTCATCTCGTTCACGTTCGGCCTCGGCTCGGCTCTGGCCGGCGCAGGAGGAATTCTTTATGCGATGAATTATCCGAGCATCGATCCGCTCATGGGTGTCATGCCCGGCTTGAAAGCGTTTGTCGCCGCCGTTTTGGGTGGCATCGGCAACATTCCCGGAGCGGCGCTCGGTGGATTGATCATCGGCGTGGTCGAAACTTTCGTGGGCGGTTCAGCCATGTCCACCTATCGCGACGCGATTGCTTTTGCGATTTTAATTCTGATTCTGCTTTTCAAACCATCCGGGATTTTGGGTAAAACACAGATTGAAAAAGTTTGATGATCGCCAAATCAAAAATCGTTTTGCTGTGCGCGCTGTTTGTGAGTTATGCGGCGCTGCTGTTCTCAAAGAACATCAATCCCTACCACCTCGACATCATCATCGCGATCGGCATCAACATCACTCTCGCCGTCAGCCTGAATTTGATTAACGGCTACACCGGCCAATTTTCCCTCGGCCACGCCGGATTTATGGCGGTGGGCGGATACACGGCCGCCGTCATCACGACCAACTTCGGTTCGAGGCTTCTTCCATTTCTCGGCGGCGCGGAAAGTTTTTTTGCCCAGGAAATTTTATTTTTGATCGCGCTTTTCGTTGGAGGAATTTTGGCGGCGATGGCCGGCTTTCTCGTCGGTGCGCCGTCGTTGCGATTGAAAGGAGATTATCTGGCCATCGTCACTCTTGGCTTCGGAGAAATTATCCGAGTCCTTCTGCAAAACACCGAAATGGTCGGCGCGTCACGCGGCATGACTGGCATCCCTTCCTATTCCAATCTTTTTTGGACCTTCGGCGTCGCCTCAATCACCGTTTACATCGTGGTGAGCCTCGTGCATTCGACTTACGGGCGCGGCTTTATCGCCGTGCATGACGACGAAATTGCCGCCGAAGCAATGGGAATCAATACGACACGCTATAAAATTACGGCCTTTGTCATCGGCGCATTTTTCGCGGGAATTGCCGGCGGACTTTACGGCCACTTCAAACAATACTTAAATCCCGAAGGTTTCGGTTTCATGCGCTCTATCGAAATTGTCGTCATGGTCATTCTTGGCGGAATGGGAAATACAGCAGGAGTAATCGCTGCGGCGATTCTATTGACACTGCTTCCCGAAGGATTGCGCGGACTTTCCAGCATCGAACATATTCCTGGAATCACCAAAACACTTCCGCTGAGTTGGATTGGAGACACCCGAATGATTCTTTATTCACTGCTGCTAATTATTTTGATGCTGACGCGTCCGCAAGGCTTGTTTACCTGGCGCAAGACGTCGAAACGCGTCCTCAGCGCATGACTTTCGCCGCCGCCACAAGTTCGTTGCTGCAAATAAAAAATTGCACCATTCGCTTCGGTGGTTTGACGGCAGTTTCAAATCTCGATTTACACATCGGCAAAAATGAATTGGTCGGTTTGATCGGGCCGAATGGGGCCGGCAAAACAACAGTGTTTAATTTGATCACCGGCGTTTATCAACCAACCGAGGGACAAATCGAATTCGGTGGACGATCTGTTGTTGGAAAAAAATCATATCAAATCACGGAATGCGGCATCGCGCGAACGTTTCAAAATATTCGGCTGTTTCCGTCACTGAGCGTTTTTGACAACGTGCGCGTCGCGTTTCACCTCCACCTTTGTTGCGGAGTGCGCCATGCGCTTTGGCGCGGCAAAGCTTTTTTCGAGGAAGAAAAGCAAATCGACGGGCAAGTAATGGAGATGCTGGAGATTTTTAATCTCGGTCGTTTCCGTGACGAGCCGGCGAAGTCTCTTCCTTATGGCGACCAGCGGCGCTTGGAAATTGTCCGCGCGCTGGCGACGAAACCCAAATTGCTTTGCCTCGACGAACCGGCTGCCGGAATGAATCCCACCGAAAAAGTGGAACTGATGAAGCTGATTCAATTTGTCGAAGAAAAATATAAAATTTCCGTGCTGTTGGTTGAACACGACATGAAAGTCGTGATGGGAATTTGCCGTCGCATCGCGGTTTTGGATTACGGAATCAAGATCGCCGAAGGCACGCCGGAAGAAATTCAAAAAAATCCGACAGTGATCGAAGCATATCTAGGAAGTGAAAAATAACTCGTAGCCGCGTCTCGTGAGAGCGCGGGTAAATTGAATTTGCGAGATTAGTCCGCGCTCTCACGAGGCGCAGCTACAATTGAAATGTTAGAAATTAAAAATTTAGTTGTGAACTACGGTGCGATTTCTGCGCTGCACGGCATCTCGTTGCAAATCAAAAGAGGCGACATCGTCACGCTCATTGGTGGAAACGGGGCGGGGAAGACGACGACGCTCAAAACGATTTCGGGTTTGTTGCGCGCGCAATCCGGTGAAGTTCTTTACGAAGGTCAGAACATTACCAAATTTCCCGCGCACAAAATTGTGGCGGCTGGAATGTCGCATGTGCCGGAAGGACGCATGGTCTTCGCTAATCTAACGGTGTTGGAAAATCTCAAGATGGGCGCTTATTTGCAGAAAGACAAAGTCGTCATTGCCAAAGAGATGGAATATGTTTTCAGCATTTTTCCGCGACTCGCCGAACGCAAAAAGCAAATCGCTGGAACGCTTTCCGGCGGTGAGCAACAGATGCTCGCCATTGGTCGAGCCCTGATGAGCAAACCAAAATTTCTGATGCTCGACGAACCGTCGCTGGGTATTGCGCCGCTCCTGGTGAAGACAATTTTCGAAAAAATTGTGGAAATAAATCGGGAACGCGGCATCACCATTTTACTCGTAGAACAGAACGCAAATCTTGCTCTGGAGATTTCTCAATACGGCTACGTTTTGGAGACAGGGAGGATTATTTTGCAGGATGACTCCGCCGCGCTTCGGGCAAATCCAAAAGTAAAGAGCGCTTATCTTGGCGGCTAACTTGCAGCCTCTCTCATGAGCCACGCTATAAAACTTCTGTTCATCTGTAGCCAGAATCAGTGGAGAAGCCCGACTGCGGAAAAAATGTTTGAAGGAGTCAGCGGTTATTTGGCGCGATCAGCCGGGACGGAAATCGGCGCTAAAATCAAAGTGACGGAAGGCCACATCGGCTGGGCCGATTTTATTTTTGTGATGGAGCGGCGTCATGCCGACCGGTTGCGCAGTAAATTTGGTGAGTCGCTCGCCCAGAAGAAAATCATCTGCCTTGATGTTCCAGACCATCTCACTTACATGCATCCCGATCTGATCGAAATTTTGAAAGAGAGATTGAGCGAGCACCTGGACCTCCCGGCCTGATCAGAGTTCACTCAACAATTGTTCCATCTCCGCGAGCGGTCCTTCGTGATTTTGTGCAATCGCCAAATGTTTGGCGCGTTCGAATGCGCTCTTGGCTTCGAGGTTGTGGCCGAGCGCCAGCTCGCATTTGCCGATTAAAATTTGGACGACCATCCAGTCCGGCTTCTTGGCGATGGCGAAGTCGAACTGCTCTTTTGCTTCCTGAACTTGTCCAGCATCGAAAAGCGCTTTGCCGAGGCTGAATCGCGCCAATTCGTTGTTTGGATATTGCTCCAGCAGTTTTTTATGGCGGGCGATGGCTTCGTTCATGGCAAACAGCGAAACAGAAGAAGAATCACGGATCAAACGCGCATACGTTTAAGACGCTTCGATCTCGGATGCCGTCAGTAGTTCGTTATTGATATCTCGACCTGCGGCCACTTCTTCAGACGTGAGCAACGCCGCATTTTTAATCAGCCGGCAAAATTCTTTTTTCGTAACGCGATGGCGAATGCCTGCTTTGGTGGTGAGGTCGGATATGGTTTTGTATTCGACGACCAAACGCTCGAGCAGGGCGATACGGATGTATTGCTGGTCGAGTTTCCAGGTTTGGCCTTGGCACAATTTCATGGGAAAACTCTACCTTTCGCGCAACTAGGTTGCCAGCTTCCGCTCAACGGAAATTTGAGCATCGAAGTTTTACCAGTTCAACTTTGCCGGTAGAAATTCGCTGATTAAATCGTCGTAGAACGGACGGAGCTCTTTCAAATTTGGCTTGGTGTGACTCTTGGTGTAGAGGTCGTAAGGATTAAATTTGCGGACCCAATCCATCATTCGTCGATCCTGATCGTTCATCAAATAGTCGTATTCGTTTTCGCGGTGTGCCGGATAAAACGAATGGTAACGAATCATGTAGAGCGCTTCGGTCGGGAGATAATCCTTGACGGTCTGATAGAGATACTCGTCGTGTCCCCAGGACATCTGGACGCTGTCGAGGCCGCGATTCTTTTCGTAAATGCCGAGCCGCGTTTGGTAATTTGGATTCTCGCTGTCTGGATTGGCTTCAAAGAATTTTGGAAAAACAATTTTGTTGGAGTAAGCGCAGCCGACCGGAAAAGTGTCTCCGACCACGGCCCATTGTGGCTCGCCGAAAAGGCAGAGAATTTTTCCAATATCATGAATCAAGCCGGTCAGGATAAACCAGCGCGGGTGACCATCATTGCGGATTTGCTCCGCCGTTTGAAGAAGATGATCCAGTTGCGACAAATCGGTGTCCGGGTCGCTGTCGTCCACGAGAGTGTTTAAAAATTCAAGTGCTTCCCAAATGCTCATTTCGCGGCGTTTCGTCGCCAGAAATTCACGGCGCTTTTGCTGAACGAAATCAAAGGTCTGGTGCTGATGGTTCAACCGGTAGAATTCGCGGACGCTGGGACGCGCGGTGTTTTCGTAGTCACGAAACTGTTCCTCTTTTTTATTAGGATTGGTGCCGACGAGGCTTTCCGGGTAGCGCTCCTTCACGAAATCTTCCCACTCTTCAAGATTGGCGAGGGGTGCGTTATTGGGACTGGAGCTTTGGCGAGTTTCCATAAAATGGGTAATTGTTTTGCCGACTTAATTCAGATGTATTTTCTGGTTGGATGTAAGATTCCGCAACAAAATTCTGGCTTGCGTTCAGGAATTGGTTTTGCGCTGCCGGTATTTGTCCAACGCGATCGCAAGGATGATGACGGATCCAATGATGATTTCCTGCATGTAAGTGGGCCAACCCATTTGGCTGGAGCCGTTGCGAAGCACCGCCATGATCAGCGCACCAATCATCGAGCCGAGAACGCTGCCGGTTCCACCGCTCAGGCTCGCTCCGCCGATCACGACGGCGGCGATGATGTCGAGTTCAAGGCCGTTTGCGCCGCTCGGATCGCCCTGGGTCAACCGCGAAAATTGCATGAGACCGGCGGCTCCAAAGAAGAGTCCCGCGACGCCGTAAATAAAAGTTTTATGTAGTGAGACGCGAACACCGGAAAATCGTGTGGCCAACTCGTTTCCGCCGATTGCAAAAATGTAGCGGCCGAAAACCGTTTTGCGGAGAACGAATGAGAGGAAAATAGCCAGCGCGGCCGCAATCCAGACGCCGTTGGGGAGTGGAAAGAGTTGCGTCGGATTGGACAAGGACATGATGTTATTGAGCGGATTTTCCGGCGGGTTGACGGTTTGACTGTTCGATAGCCATTTAGCCGTTCCGCGCGCCACACCCATCATGCCGAGCGTCACGATGAATGGCAGCATTCGCAGTCCGGAAATGAGAACGCCGTTCGTGAGACCGATAAATCCGCCCATCAAAATGGTGAGTGCCGCCGCAACTCCTGGAGAGAATTTTCGTTCCAACAGAGTTGCGCCGACGACGCTCGTTAAAGCGACCACCGAGCCGACGCTGAGATCAATGCCACCGCTGACGATGATCATCGTCATGCCAAGCGATCCGATTGCGACAATCACCGTTTGCGTGAGAATGATTTTGAAGTTTCCGCCGCTCAAAAAAAATGGGCGCACTTCGGGGTCTGAAGAAAAAAGTCCAATGACCAAGAGCAAACCAAAAAAAGGCCCCAGGATATTGAAGAGTGTCCAGAGCTTGGTTTTCTTCGGAGGAGCCATTGGTTATTTCAGATATTTGTCGAGAGGAGGATAAAGCAGTTCTTTAATTTCTGGCTGATCCATGTTTTCAGAGGTGACGGCGACCGCGCCAGTGTCGATGCGTTTCTCGACCTTTTCTCCACCCAAATGTTTCACCATCGTTATCACCGCGAGGTATCCCATCTTCATTGGGTTTTGGACGATCAACGCTTGAACGTCGCCGTTTTTTAAGTCGGCGACCGATTGTGAGCCCGCGTCGAAACCAATCATCTTCACTTTTCCACCGGCGCGCCCGATGTCGCGCAATGCTTTTGCCATTGCAACGGTTGGAGGTTCGCACGGACAGAAAACGCCATCTGCTTCGCGACCAAAACGATTCAGGAGATTTTGCGACGCTTGATAACAAAGTTCGCGAGTGGCTCCAGCATATTGATCGGACGAAATCAGTTTAATACCTGGAAATTTTTTCAAAGCGTCAAGGAAACCGGCTTCGCGTTCCTCCGTGCTCGCGGAACCAACTGCGTAGCGCAATAAAATCACATTGCCTTTTCCATTGAGCAGAGCCCCCATTTTTTCTCCAGCCAACTGGCCGCCTTTGAAATTATCGGTCGAAACGTAGCTGATGTATTTATCCGTTTTCAAACCGGAATCCAAAATCAGGACTGGAATCTTGGATTGCGTCGCGTTGTTTACCGGTTTGACCAAGGCCTGTGAATCGAGCGGCGCGAGAATAATCCCGCTCACGTGCCGCGCCATAAAATTTTCAACAACTTGAATTTGCTGGTCACGATCATCTTCGCGCAGCGGCCCTTTCCAAATGAGATTTATCTTGACGCCCTGCTCGGCCAATTCGCGTTGCGCCTTGACTGCGCCGGCGTTGATTGATTTCCAATATTCGTGCGTGGTCCCTTTCGGAATCAGCGCGATGGTGTAATTTTTTTCCGCAGCCGAAAGAGTTGCGGCGGAACAGAGCAAAACAAAAAGCGCAGATAGACTGCGGAAAATTGGCTTCATGCCGGTTAAGCTAGAAAACCACAGTCCAGTTTTCAATTCTTTCCTCTGCGAATCTTTTTTGCGCTTCGCTGCTTCAATTCAAAAATTCTAATTAAACGTCCAGCTTAGTCCACTTCGCGTTACCTTTTGAGGACTTTACGACGGCTTCAATGAAGGCCATGCCGCGAACGCCATCTTCGATTTTCGGAAAGTCATTGGCCAGATCGTCCTTGGCTAACTTTTTCCCGGCTTCGCGAGCACGAACGGCGTTGGCAAAACTCTTGTAAATATTCGCAAACGCTTCGAGGTAACCTTCGGGATGCGCTGGTGGTGTGCGTCCAGCGGCTTTGGCTGCCTCGCTCAAATAACCCTGCGCTGCTCGATAAACCTGCATCGGTTGGTCGGCCCATTTTACGAGCAGCGTATTGGGTTCCTTCTGGTGCCATTCCAATCCGCCGATCTCGCCGTAAACGCGGATGCTCAAATTGTTTTCTTCACCGACGCTAATTTGTGATGAATGCAAAATGCCTTTCGCGCCGTTGTCGAAACGAAGCAGGACATTGATATCGTCATCAAGCTTGCGGCCCTTCACGAAAGACGTGGCGTCCGCCGCGAGTTCTTTGATTTGCAGGCCGGTGATATATTCCGCGAGATTTTCTGCGTGCGTTCCGATATCGCCGACGCAACCTCCTGCGCCGCTTCGTTTCGGATCGGTGCGCCAGGCGGCTTGTTTTTGATCGCTCGCTTCGAGGCGTGTCGCGAGCCAGCCCTGGGGATATTCAACGACCACTTTGCGAATCTTTCCCAGCTTTCCAGAGCGAATCAATGCGCGCGCTTCTTTGACCAGCGGATAGCCGGTGTAATTGTGCGTCAGCCCGTAGAGCAAACCGGTTTTTTTGACCAAGTCTTTCAGCCGTTTTGCCTCGGTAAGATTGAAGGTGGCCGGCTTGTCGCTGAGAACGTGAAAACCATTTTCAAGCGCCATTTTCGCCGGAGGAAAATGCATGTGATTCGGAGTGACGATCGCAATAAAATCTATTCGTTGATCTGCCGGAAGCTTGGCTTCAGCTTTGATCATTTCTTCAAATGTTCCGTAGCAACGATTCGCCGGAAGAAAGAAATCCGCACCGCTCGCTTTACTGCGTTCCGGGTCAGAACTGAATGCGCCGCAGACGAGTTCAATTTGTTGATCCATGGCCGCTGCAATTCGATGCACAGCACCGATGAACGCGCCTCGACCACCGCCGACCATTCCGTAACGAATTTTTCTGCTCATAAATATTTCACTACAAACTAGAAGTTGAATTTTTGGCTTCGCGAACTTTATATTGCACCGGTTTTTCAAGTCAACGAGACTTGTGCCTTATGTTTACAGCCTCTGATCTTGCCAAACAACTGAGTGGAGAAGTCATCGGGGACGGCTGCGTCAAGATTACCGGATTTGCTCCGGCCAGCGCGGCCAGGGATGGCGACTTGACTTTTGCGGAGAACGAGAAATTTTTTTCCACAGCAGATCAAAGCGCGGCGTCCGTAATTCTTGTGGACGGCGACTTTCAATCGGCCAATAAAGTTTTGATTCGAGTCAAGAATGCGCGCATCGCCTTTGCCAAAGTGCTGCCGCTGTTTTATCCTGAACCCAAATTTGCCCCCGGAATTCACCCGACCGCCGTCGTGGATGCGTCTGCGGAAATTGACGCGAGTGCATACGTCGGGCCGCATTGCGTAGTCGGCGAAAAGGTTAAAATCGGCGCGCGAACTGTTCTGCAAGGCGCCAATCATATCGAGGCAGAATCGATTCTCGGTGAGGAAACGCGGCTGTTCCCGAACGTAACGGTTTACTCTCACACACGCATTGGAAACCGGGTGCGAATTCACGCCGGTTCGGTAATCGGTTCCGACGGTTTTGGCTATGTTTTCGATTCGGGATTTCACCGCAAAATTCCGCAGATTGGAAATGTGGTGATTCACGACGACGTGGAAATTGGCGCAAATGTGACGATTGATCGCGGGGCGCTCGGGCCAACGACCGTTGGCAAGGGAACGAAAATAGATAACATGGTGCAGATCGGGCATAACGTGACAATCGGCGACCATTGCGTGATTATTTCGCAAACGGGAATCGCCGGCAGCACGAAACTCGGGAACTACGTGACGGTCGCGGGACAGGTTGGAATCGCCGGACATTTAAAAATTGGAGATCGCGCGATGATTGCGGCGCAATCGGGGATCATGCACGACATCGGCGAAGGTGAGAAAGTTTGGGGTTCACCTGCGGTGCCGGATCGCCAAATGAAGCGACAGTTGATTTCCATCCAACGTCTACCTGAATTGTTGAAACGTGTAGCTGAATTGGAAAAAAGTTGAGCCGCACCGACATTTTCGCCCCAGATTATTGGAAACAGGGTGACTTGGCGGTTGAGCAGCGGAAGTTACCCAAGATTTGCCGAAATGGCCTATTGACTTGGCTTGTTTCTTTGCTAATTTCACCCCTCCTTAATTTGGATTTATTGGATTTTGATGAAAACGTATCTACCGAAAGTTAATTTAGATCAACGCAAATGGCATGTCATTGATGCCGAAAACGCCATTCTTGGCCGTCTCGCAACACAGGTCGCCAATATCTTGCGCGGCAAAGACAAACCAATCTTTACGCATCATTTGGACGCAGGCGATTTTGTTGTCGTGATCAATGCTGAAAAAGTTCGCCTCACCGGAAAAAAAGAAACTCAGAAGTCTTTCATGAGCTATTCCGGTTGGAAAGGTGGAGAAAAATATCGGACCGTCGAACAGGTTCGCACCCAGCAACCCGATAAGCTAATCACCCATGCCGTTCGCGGGATGATTCCAAAAAACCGTTTGGGCCGGGTTTTGATGACCAAACTCAAAGTTTACAAAGGCAGCACACATCCCCACGCAGCGCAAACCCCCGACGTTGTCGCCGCCTCGAAATAATAAAAACACTTTCTTATGGCAGATTCAAAAATTCAGGAATTCCTCGGCACTGGTCGTCGCAAAACTGCGGTGGCTCGGGTTCGCCTCGCATCGGGTTCAGGCAAAATCACGGTCAATGGCCGTGCGCTTGAAAATTATTTTTTGACCGAAACACTTCGCAGCGTTGTGGCCGAACCTTTTTCCGCCACCGAAACAGCCGGCAAGTTTGACGTTCGCGTCAACGTGCAAGGCGGCGGACCTGCTGGTCAAGCCGGCGCCGTGCGCCACGGAATCTCACGCGCTTTGATCAAAGCTGATGCCAACTATCGTCCGAATTTGAAATCGGAAGGTTTGTTGACTCGCGATCCTCGTATGAAGGAACGCAAAAAATACGGCCAACCCGGTGCGCGCAAACGCTTCCAGTTCAGCAAGCGTTAAAATCCTTTTTGGTTTGCAGACCCCACCGGTTCGACTGGTGGGGTTTTTTCTTTTCAAGATTCAAAAGTGAACTGGAGTGTTGCAGATTTTGGAATCGTCGTTTCAATATTCAACAAATGAACTCGTCTCCTGTGAAAGTTGCGATCATCGGTGCCTCAGGTTATTCCGGTGAAGAACTCGTCCGGTTGCTCTTGCGCCATCCACATGTGGATTTGGTCGCGGTGACATCGCGCCAGCACGCTGGACAAACCTTGGCTCAAATTTTCCCAAGACATGCGAACCATGATCGGGCCAAAGCACTGCTTTTTTCCGATCCAAATTCCGACGTAATTGCCAAAGAAGCGCAGGTAGTTTTTCTGGCGCTGCCGCATGGAGTTGCTGCGGAATATGCCGCACCGCTTTTGGAAAAAGGGTGTCAGGTAATCGATTTGAGCGCGGACTTTCGGGTAAAGAGCGCGGCCGTTTACAAAGAATTTTACGGCCATGACCCTGTGTCGCCGGAACTACTCGGCACGTCGGTTTACGGTTTGCCGGAAATCAATCGTGAACAGATTAAAATCGCAAAGTTGATTGCGTCGCCAGGTTGTTATCCGACGAGCATTTTGTTGCCGCTCATTCCGTTGTTGCGTGAGAAAATCATCAAACCCTCGGGAATCATTGTGGATTCTTTGAGCGGTGTGAGCGGAGCAGGGCGGAAGGCGGAGATCAATTACTTATTCGTCGAATGCAACGAAAGCATGCGGCCCTACGGCGTTCCGAAGCACCGGCACTTATCCGAGATCGAGCAGGAATTGTCGGCCGCTGCCGGTGAAGCTGTCGTCATTCAATTTACGCCGCACTTGATTCCGGTGAATCGCGGAATTCTCAGTTCCATTTACGTGGCGCCGGAAAAACATTTTTCCAATGCGGCAGAAATGTCTGCGCTCAGTGAACAAATTAGCGACTGCTACCAATCGGCTTACGCGAAGGAACCGTTCATCCGTTTGCTCGAGGGGAACGCGTTGCCCGACACAAAAAATGTTGTCGGCACAAACTTCGCGGAAATTGCATGGCGGCTTGATCCGCGAACCGGCCGACTCGTGGTGATGAGTGCGTTGGACAACATTCTCAAAGGGGCAAGTGGACAAGCGGTGCAGAGCATGAACTTATCATGTGGCTTCGCTGAAACGGCCGGTTTGCTCTGACTGATAATTTTTTTATCTAAACGCGTCGCCCGGGAAGTTTAACTTTCCGGGCGTTTTCGTTTTGTGAAGGCAAAACCGCCGCACGATTGAAGCGCGAGTTTCGGTGGTGGAATTTGGATTTGTGCAGCGGAAGTTCGTGCTTGTCGTGGTCTTGGTCGAATCAGTTATCCAGTTCAGCAGAATCGTGGACGATATTGGCGTCATCTGTTTCTGAATGAACCAACCAATCTTCAATATTTTTGAATCCTTTTCGCTTTGCTGAGCGAGCCACGCCTATAAAGTTCCAGAATGAAATTCCGATTTGCTCAATCTACTTTGATTTTGACCGGTTTTTGCCTGCTCAATTTTACGGGGCAGCAACTAAACGCCGCCGCCAAACCGAAGCGCGTTTTGTTTTTCTCCAAGTCCTCTGGCTATGAACATTCGGTGATTCAGCGCAGCGGTAATGAAATGAGTTTTGCTGAAAAAATCCTCCTTAAAATTGGCGATAAAAATAATATTCAATTTACGTTTTCAAAAGATGGCGGGATTTTCACCCCCGAAAACATTGCGAAGTACGATGCGTTCTTTTTTTATACGACCGGCGATTTGACGGAGGAGGGGACTGACAAAAATCCACCGATGTCGAAGGAGGGCAAAGCAGCTTTTTTGAGGGCGATTGAAGAGGGAAAGGGATTTATTGGAACGCACAGTGCCAGCGACACATTTCATTCGCCGGGAAACACAGAACATGGCGCAGCGCGATTTCAATCAGATGGCGAAAATGCGGATCCATACGTGAGGATGTTGGGCGCGGAATTTATTAAACACGGCGACCAGCAGAAATCGCGCATGATTTGCGTCGATAAAAAATTTCCGGGAATCAGCGCCGTGCCAGAGGACTTCGCGCCGCTGGAGGAATGGTATTCGCTAAAAAACTTTAGCACGAATCTTCACGTTCTTCTGGTTCAGGAAACGAGCGGAATGAAAGGCGACATGTATCAACGCCCACCATACCCGTCGACGTGGGCGCACATGTATGGAAAAGGCCGCGTGTTTTATACGTCAATGGGCCACCGTGAGGACGTGTGGACCAACCCTGTTTTTCAGGAAGTGCTTACTGGAGGAATAAACTGGACCCTGAAAAACGCCAAGGCCAACGTGAATCCGAATATCGGCAAAGTCTCTCCGAAAGCGAACGAATTGCCGCCGTTTAAATAGCCTTTATTGGAATGCGTAATTCGTCCGTCCGGATTCGGTGACCGCCCAAAGATTAAATTGTGGCCCGACGGATTTCCAAGTCTTCAAAAATCGAACGCTGTTATCGAGGAAAGCGTAATCCGAGCCGGACCCTCCGGAGTGCCGCGCTTGGTTGAGTTGATCGTAATCGTTCCCCTTGCCTTCTTCCAAATCCATGAAGTAGTGATTGGAAAGTGTGTCCGAAACATTTTTCTTTTCGCCAAAGGCAATGGTATCGGTTGGGCGTCTTATGGCGCTTTCCGGCATCGGCTGGTTGTCAATGCTGGCCATCGTAAACGAAGCGCCTACTTTTTCTTTAAAATAATCGTTCCAGCCATTGATAATGTAGGTTCTCGGGGCAGCATCAGCCGGATCCACGCTGGTGGTCACGGTAGGAGGAGTATTTGGTCCGTCACTGGGACAACGTAAAACTTTCACGTCTCGAAACGTCTCGCGCAAACGGCCGGGCCAACGTGGATTGTTGGCTTCGCCAAAAGTTCTTGGACAAAAATTATCCCGATTGTCACTCGCGTAAATCGTCAGGGAGAGACCAAGCTGGCGCAGATTATTGACGCAAGAAATTCTTCTGCCCGCCTCTTTGGCACGTGATAAACCAGGCAGGAGCATCCCGGCCAGAATGGCGATGATGGCGATGACAACCAGCAGTTCGATTAACGTAAAACCGTCCTCGGAGCGCGCTATTCCAACTTTGGCGCGGCGATGAACGCAATTAATTTTTTTCATGGATTGTTGTTTATGGCACGAGTTCAATGTTACTGCAAACCCAAACTAAACTGAATATTTTTTCCTGTAAGCCGGTCACTCTAAGTTAGATTTATGAAAAACCGAACCCGAGTTTTAATTGGCGCAGCCGTAATTCTAGGAGCGCTCTACCTTTACAACTTCACTGACTGGTTTGCTGAAAAGAAAATTCAAATAAAATACCGCATCCTTTCGGGACGAGGAGTGGCGGGTGATCCAATTACATTTTATCTCGATGGCGGATTCGGCCTGACTTCCGTCAAAGTGATTGCCACCGACGAAGCGGCCACAAATAAATATCCGCACGCTTACTGGCATCTCATCTCCGACAGCAATTCTGTTCCGACCGCTGATTTTCTTTACGGCGAAAAGCTCGCCGGAATGAAACCTAAAGTTACTGGTATCGCTCCCGAGCCTTTGCGTCCCGGCGGGAAGTATCGAATTCTGGTGGAAGCCGGGAAACTCAAAGGTGAAAAAGATTTTCAACCGCACGGAAAAGACTAGAAGTGAGTCACAAATTGTAACAAGTCTTCTACTCAAGGCGTCCACTCACTCGTATGTCGAAAAAAAATATCGGTTTGCTGTTCCTCGTTGTTGGGCTCGGTGCCATTTACATTTTCAATTTTACCAGTCTGTTTCAAAAGTCGGAGATGGAAATCACATCCCGCATTCGTCCCCGATTGACGGCACGTGGCGGACGGGGCGCGGTGGCAGGGAACAGCATTTCGTTTTTTATGAATCGCAAATATGGCTTAACCTCCGTGAAAGTGGTTGAGGAAAACGAATTTAATACGAACAAATATCCACACGCGCTCTGGCATTTAATTTCATCAAGCAATTCTGTTCCCACCAAAGCCATTATTTACGGCGTACCCGTCGAAGGAATGACGCCGAAGGTTGAAAAGATTCGCCCGGAAGCGCTCCAAACGAATGTCAGTTACGTCTTGATCATCGAGGCCGGGGATATCAAAGGTCAAACCACCTTCAAGGTTCACTAAAAGTTTCTCGGGAGAATATTGAAACCCTGCTCGGTGTCTGCGAATTGCTGATTAAGGAACACTGTTGGTCCTCCAAGCAGTGATTGCCCAAAGATTGATTGGGCTGAAGGACTTGCCCCATTTCAGAAAACGCACGCTGCCATCGACAAATGCGTAATCTGAGCCGCCCGAATTGGCCCGACCTGCGGAACTGTGCTTTTGTTCATCCAGTTGCCGCTCGTCATCGTAGGCGTAATAATCCATGTAGAAGTGCGGGGAGGATTGTTCCTTTTCTCCGAACACAATCGTTTCAGAAGGCTCCTTCACATAGTTTTCCTTGATCCCGGGATTGCTCATGGCCCCGCCAAAATAGTCGTTCCAGCCGTTGATGATGTAGGTGCGCGGCGCAAAATCTGCGGGAACTTGATTGGTGGTGAGCTTGTCATTACCGAAAGTGGCAGGCGTGTTGGTTATTTCACTCGGACACTTCAAAATTTTCACATCGCGAAAACCGGGCTGCAAGAGTGTGGTCCAGCGGTTGCCACCATCCCTGGGTGTAAAAAAGCCCTGGTTATCATCGGCATACATACGTTCAGAAAGTCCGAGCTGCTTTAAGTTGTTCATGCAACTGATGCGTCGCGCCGCTTCTTTGGCGCGCCCAAGTGCGGGCAAAAGCATTCCGGCAAGAATCGCGATAATCGCAATGACGACGAGCAGTTCGATCAAGGTAAATGCTTTGGAACGCAACTTCATATTTGGAAGAGACGCGGATTTTTGGATCAGGGTTACGAAATTCACGCGACGTTGGACGAGGGCTGGTGGCGTGAATTCAATTCATTTTGCGAAGTGGCACGCCGCAAAATGGCCGGAAGTAATTTCGCGCAGCGGCGGAATATCCACTTTGCAAATATCTTGAGCAATGGGGCAGCGCGGATGAAATGGACACCCGCCGGGTGGATTGATCGGTGATGGAACGTCGCCGGGAAGAATGATGCGCTGGCGTTTGGAATCGGGATCGACCACCGGCACCGCCGAGATCAATGCTTGTGTGTAAGGGTGTTTCGGTTCTTCGACGACGGCTGCGGCTGGTCCGAGTTCCACGACTTTGCCCAAATACATGACCATCACGCGACGGCTGATATGTTTCACCACCGCGAGATCGTGGGCAATGAAGAGATAAGCGAGTCCTCGCTCTTGCTGCAAATCTTGAAGCAAATTAATAATCTGCGCCTGAACCGAAACATCGAGTGCGCTGACCGGTTCGTCGCAAACAATCAACTTCGGCTCGACCGCGAGAGCGCGTGCGATGCCGATACGTTGCCGTTGGCCGCCGCTGAATTCGTGTGGATAACGTTCGGAATGCGTTTCGTTCAGCCCAACCGATTTCAGCAAATCACGAATGCGACTGCTGCGGGCGGCGGGATCGGCGGCCAGTTTGTGAATGTCCAAAGCCTCGCCGACAATTTCTTCCACCGTCATGCGGGGATTGAGCGAGCCGACCGGGTCCTGGAAAATCATCTGCAAACCGCGCCGCACCGCCTGCAGTTCCCGGCCCGTGAGTTTGGCAATATCGCGTTCTGCAAATAAAACACTGCCGGAAGTTGGCTCAACTAATTTCACGATCGCGCGACCCAACGTGGTTTTGCCACAACCGCTTTCCCCAACCAGCCCGAGGGTTTCGCCCGGCTCAATCGAAAAGCTCACATCATCCACGGCTTTCACCGCCGACTTCACGCGACTGAACAGTCCGTGTTTCACGGGGAAATGAACTTTTAAATTTTTTACTTCGAGCAGGCTCACGTTAGGTAATTTGATTTTGTGAATTTGATCGTGACTAACTCTTTACGTACAGACTTCGCACCCAGCGATTCGGTTCCACTTCCAACAATTGCGGCATCGTTTTTTCGCACTGAGGCTGCGCCGTCGGGCAACGCGGAAAAAATCGGCAACCCGGTGAATAATTCCCCGGCGCAGGAACGGAACCTGCGATGGCTTGCAAACGCGCTGGCCCACCTTTGATTTGGGGCACCGAATTCATCAACGCTTTTGTGTAAGGATGCAAGGGTCGCCTCAGCAAATCGAGCGCCGGCGACAATTCCACAATTTGTCCGGCATACATGACCGCCACTTTATCGGCGATGTCGCCGACGATTCCCAAATTATGCGTGATCAATAAAATGCTCATGCCGAGACGTTTTTTTAGATCGATGAGCAATTCTAAAATCTGCGCCTGGATCGTCACATCGAGCGCAGTCGTCGGTTCGTCAGCTATCAAAAGCTTCGGTTCGGAAGCCAGGGCCATTGCGATCATGACCCGCTGCTGCATGCCGCCCGACATTTGAAATGGATAATCTTGAATGCGCGATTCCGGTGCGGGAATTCCCACCAGCTTGAGGAGACGAATGACTTCTGCATCCGTCGCCACATTTGGCCGGTGCAATTTGAGCGATTCCTTGATTTGCCGGCCAACTCGGAAAACGGGATTCAACGATGCGCTCGGTTCCTGAAAAACATAACTGACCACGCCGCCGCGAATTTCACGTAGCGACTTCTTTGACATTTTCAAAACGTCCGCCCCATTGAGAAGAATTTCGCCTCCGACGTAGCGGGCGGGCGGGCTGGGAATTAGTTTCGCAATGGAAAGCGCCGTGACACTTTTTCCGCAACCACTTTCGCCGACGAGGCAGACTGTTTCACCGGCACTTATGGAAAGCGAAACTCCATCGACGACGCGCACGGCATTTTCGCTGGAGCCAAATTCCAGTTGCAGATTTTTAATTTCCAGCAGGTTCGACATTAAAATGCGTGCGCAACATAGCCTCGGCAAAAAGCCAATGCCAGAAGAAGATTTGCTGCGAATTGCAGTTGCGGAAAATGTTGTCCGGTGGTTTCGTAACTCGCCATACATATGAAAAAATTCACGTTTGCTTTGTCTCTCGTCGCCCTGATGTCGCTTGTCGCTCTCCTCGCCGCCTGTCAATCCATTGCGGCGAAAACCGCTACAGCCCCGAAAACGTTTTCACAACTCCAGGAGGAAGCTGCCAAATTTAATTCCGCCCTCAGTCTGCCGCAATTTGAGGCGACTCCCGATGCGATTAAAAATTCTTTGACCAACACGATCAAGGAGGCCAATGCCGCTTTGGACAAACTTGGCCAACTCAAATCGTCTGAAGTGACTTTTGCAAACACGGTGCGAGCGCTTGATGACATTTCGTATCGAGCAGGGTTATTCGCCAATCGTCTGTCGCTGATGAAAGAGACGAGCACAAATGCCGTAATTCGCGAAGTGGCGACCGATTCGATCAAAGCGTTTCAGGATTGGGCGGTTGGCCTGGATTATCGCGAAGATGTTTATGCCGCAATGAAAGCGTTTGCGCTCACGCAACCCAAACTTCACGGAGAAGATCTAAAAATTTTTACCGAAACCATGCGCGATTATCGCCGTGCCGGATTGGAATTGCCGAAGGGAAAACGTGATGAAGTCGAACGGATGCGCAAAGAAGTTTCCAAACTCGTGACCGATTTCGAGACGAATGTCACCGAAGCCAGGAAGTCTCTGAAATTTTCCAAGGTCGATCTTGAAGGAGTGCCGCAAAGTTTCCTTGATCAAAAGGGAATCAAAACCGGAGAGGATGAATACACGATCATGGCGAACATCACGTTTCATTATTTGATGGTGGTGGATAATTGCAAACGTGAGGAGACGAGAAAAAAACTTTTGTTCGAGCACGATAATCTGGCGCGTGAAAAGAATGTGCCTTTGTTGAAACAGATTTTGAAATTGCGCAACGACATTGCCCACACGCTTGGCTATGCCTCCTGGGCTGACTTTCAAATCGAGCCGAAGATGGCCAAAAACGCGCGGACGGCGATTGATTTTCTGGAGAAATTAAAAGTTGGTTTGCAGCCGAAGTTCGATGCGGAAGTAGCCGAGTTTCAAAAGTTGAAAGCGAAGGATATGGGTGACGCGAACGCGAAAATCAACCTGTGGGACTGGCGTTATTACAGCAACGAATTGAAGAAGCAGCGCTACACGGTGGATGC
Source organism: Verrucomicrobiota bacterium (assembly GCA_043775015.1). Classification (GTDB taxonomy): domain Bacteria; phylum Verrucomicrobiota; class Verrucomicrobiia; order Limisphaerales; family CANJXF01; genus CANJXF01. The sequence goes on along the minus strand of JAYVSV010000041.1, from coordinate 19,031 downwards.
AGAAAAGCTGCGTGTTTATTTTCCGTATGATCGCGTGCTCGATGGGATGTTTCGAATTTACGAACGGATTTTCGGGCTGAAATTCCAGCAGATTGATCCGCCTTACAAATGGGTGGAAGATTTAAAATTGTTTGCGGTGACCGATGCCAAAACCGGTGAGCCGATGGGATTGTTCTACCTGGATATGTTTCCGCGCGAGGGAAAATATAATCACTTCGCGCAGTTCGGGATCATCGAAGGCAAACGGTTGCCGGACGGAAAGTATCAACGCCCAACCGTCGCGTTGATTTGCAATTTTCCTCCACCGGATGCGGGCAAGCCGTCGCTCCTCGCTCATTCGGAAGTGGAAACGCTTTTTCACGAGTTCGGACACGCCATGCACTCGGTTTTGACGCGCGCCAATTACGGACGTTTTGCCGGGACGAGTGTGCCGCGTGATTTCGTCGAGGCTCCATCGCAAATGTTGGAGAACTGGGTTTGGGACAAATCGGTTTTGGATACATTTGCCGCGCGATACGACAATCCGAAGGAAAAAATTCCGCCGGCGATTCTCGCGAAATTGAAAGAAGCCAAACTTGCCACGGAAGGAACCCGGTATCGTCGCCAACTTGGTTTTGGTTTAACCGATCTCGCGCTGCACAGCGATCCGAAGGCGTCGGAAGACCCAGTGGAAATCGCCAACAAAATCACGACAGATGTTTTCTTTCCACCGATTGAGAACACCACTTACGTCGCTTACTTCGGCCACTTGATGGGCTACGACGCGGGTTACTACGGTTATGCTTGGGCGGATGCAATTGCCTCAGATATGGCAACGGTTTTTGAAAAATCCAAAGGCGGTTATTTCGACAAAGCGGTTGGCCAACGTTTGCGCGATGAAATTTATGCGGTCGGCGATTCACGTGACGTGAATATTTCCATTCGCAAATTTTTGCGACACGACCAATCGTTGGAACCTTTCTTGGAATCGATCGGCATCGGTAATGCCGTGCAGAAAAAATAAAAATCTTTGCGATTCACCGAGCCGGGCAGAGCAACTCTCGGCACAAAAAAATCGGGGCGGAATAATTCCGCCCCGATTTTCTTTTAAGCTGTTTTTAACTTACGCGTTGTAGGTGCTCGACGAAACGTCTCCGCCGCGACCCGTCCAGTTGGTGTGGAAGAACTCTCCACGCGGTTTGTCCACGCGTTCGTAAGTGTGCGCGCCAAAATAATCGCGCTGCGCCTGCAGCAAATTCGCCGGCAAACGTTCGCAACGATACGCATCGTAGAAATTCAACGCCGTCGAAAATGCGGGCGTCGGAATTCCTTTTTTTGCGGCGATGGCGACCACATTGCGCCATCCGCGTTGTGAATCCTTGATCGCTTTCTTGAAAAACTTGTCGAGCAGAAGGTTCGTGAGTTTGGGATTCGCATCGAATGCCTCTTTGATTTTTCCGAGGAAACGGCTGCGAATAATGCAGCCGCCACGCCACATCAGTGCGATGCCGCCATAGTTCAGATTCCATTTGTTTTCCGTCGCCGCGGCGCGCATGAGCATGTAGCCTTGCGCGTAGGAAACGATTTTTGACGCGTAAAGCGCCTGCCGAATTTGCTCGATCAGCTTCGCGCGGTCGCCGGAGATTTTTGGCTTGGGACCTTTGAGTTTTTTCGCGGCCGCGACGCGTTCATCTTTCAAAGCGGAAATGCAGCGTGAGTAAACGGCTTCGGCCATCAACGTGATGGGGATGCCGAGATCTTGCGAAGAAATCACCGTCCATTTGCCCGTTCCTTTTTGTCCGGCTTTGTCGAGGATTTTGTCCACGAGCGGCTGGCCGTCTGTATCTTTTACCGCCAAAATGTCGCGCGTGATTTCGATGAGATATGAATCAAGATCGCCTTTGTTCCATTCCGCGAAGACCTGGTGCATTTCATCCGCCGTCAGGCCGAGACCGTCCTTCATCAATTGATACGCCTCACAGATCAATTGCATGTCGCCGTATTCGATTCCGTTGTGGACCATTTTCACGTAATGGCCCGCGCCATTTTCGCCGACCCAATCGCAGCACGGCGCGCCGTCATCGACTTTGGCGGAGACCGATTGAAAAATATTTTTCACGTGCGGCCACGCGGCCGGTGAACCGCCGGGCATGATCGAAGGACCGCGCCGCGCTCCCTCTTCACCGCCGGAAACGCCCGTGCCAACGAACAGCAAACCTTTCGACTCAACATATTTCGTGCGGCGAATGGTGTCCTGATAAAGCGAATTGCCGCCATCGATGATGATGTCGCCCGGCTCCAGGTGCGGCAGCAATTGCTCAATGAATTCGTCCACCGCAGTGCCGGCCTTGACCAGCATCATCACGCGTCGAGGACGTTTTAGTTGCGCCACCATTTCCTGGATCGAATGCGCGCCGATGACTTTCGTGCCTTTGGCTTCTTTGGCGAGAAACTCATCCACTTTGGCCACAGTGCGGTTGTAAACGACGACGGTGAATCCGTGATCGTTCATGTTGAGAACAAGATTTTGTCCCATGACGGCCAGGCCAATGAGGGCGATGTCAGCTTTTGGTTCCATGATAAATCAGAGTAAATTGGTTGAGGCGCTACCATACCCAAGCAAAGGCGCTATGCCAGAAGAAATTCGACGAAAACGCCGTCAGGTTTAGGCCAACCGGTTGATTGGGCCATTACACTTTACACAACGAGCGGCTCTGTTAAAACAGTCTTAGCCATGAAAATGTTTCCACTCCTTTTTATTTGCGGGCTTGCGTTCGACGCGACCTCTGCATCTTTTGCTCCCGGTCATGATGTCGATGGCATTCATTTTCTTAAATATCCAATGTTCTAAGTCGGGATGACTCTCACGATACTGAGTTGATGCAAGCACACTTTTCTTTTGGCAGCGGATTACGTCAGCAACTCGACGTGCAAACAGCATGACATGAAACGAGCCGCTGCCATTTTTTTAATCGTCTGTTTCGCTGGCTGGCAGAGCAGGGGCGCGGCAGGCAATCGGATCACTTCCCCGCAGCTCGATTTTTTTGAACAACGTATCCGACCCATTCTGGTTAACGAATGTTACGAGTGTCATGGCGCGAAAAAACAGAAGGGCGGATTGCGGGTGGATTTTCGCGACGGATTGCTCAAGGGTGGCGAATCCGGTCCGGCCCTCGTCAGCGGAGACGCGAAGAAGAGTCTGCTGATTCAAGCGATCAAACACGAGAACGCCGACTCGGAAATGCCCAAGGATCGGCCAAAGTTGTCCGACTCGGCTATCGGTGATTTTGTGAAATGGGTCAATCAAGGCGCTGCCGATCCGCGCGACCAGCCGCCCGCTGTTTCTGCGACGAACAGTGTGGCGTGGGAGTCAATCTTCGCGGCGCGCAAAGATTGGTGGAGTTTTAAACCGGTTCACAAACCAACCGTTCCTGCCGTAACGAATCTCAATTGGTCCGCGCATCCGGTCGATCGTTTTCTCCTGTCGAAAATTGAGGCTTCCGGTCTGCAACCTGCGACGCCTGCGGACCGGCGTACGCTCATCCGCCGTGTCACTTTCGCTCTCACAGGATTGCCGCCTGCGCCGGACGAGGTTCAAGCATTTGTTGACGACACTTCGCCAGATGCCTACGCAAAAGTTGTCGAACGGCTCCTAAGTTCCGCCCGGTTTGGCGAGCATTGGGCGCGGCATTGGATGGATTTAGTTCGTTTCGCCGAGACTCACGGCAGCGAGAGCGATCCAGATATTCCCAATGCCTGGCGTTATCGCGATTATTTGATTCGCGCCTTCAATGCAGACGTGCCGCTCAACCAACTGATTCGCGAACATCTCGCCGGCGACTTGTTGCCGAAACCACGTTGGAATCAAGTGGAGGGCATAAATGAATCACTGCTCGGCCTCGCGCACTTGCGCTTGGTTGAGCATGGCTTTCAACCGGTGGACACGCTGGAAGAACAGGTGAAAACCATCGATAGCCAAATCGATGTGATCGCGAAGGCCTTTCAAGGACTGACAATTTCCTGTGCGCGTTGTCACGATCACAAATTCGATCCGATCAGCCAACGCGATTATTACGCTCTCTACGGAATTTTCGCGAGCATCCGTCCCACGCAGTTGACCATTGATGCGCCCGAGCGGTTGCGCATTCATCGCGACGAGTTGGAGACGTTGAAACGATCCATCAAAACCGGCGTTGCTGATGCATGGGAAAAATCCACGCGCGAGCTTTCTGAAAATCTTTTGTTTCAACTTCGTAACGGCGGAAACAATCGCAGGCCGATTCCTGGCGATGAATACACGGCACGCCTCGCAGAGATCGACCACGCGGGCCGTGCCGCAGTCCTGCAAACGCGCGGGGTTACGAACGCGGTCGAGAATTCCGTTATGCCAATCGCCGCGTGGACATTCGAGGGCGATGCGCGTGATTCTCTCGGTGGGTTGCATGGTGAACTTCAAGGCGGTGCGATAGTTCGCAACGGCAAACTAATTTTGGATGGCAAAGGCGCGTTTCTCCGCACCGTGCCTCTGGAACATCCGTTGCGGGAAAAAACCTTGGAGGCATGGGTCGCTCCGGCGAATCTCGAGCAGCGCGGCGGAGGTGTGCTGACCGTCGAGTCACAGGACGGCTCGGTCTTCGACGCCATTGTCTTCGCTGAAGGAGAGCCGCGCAAATGGCTCGCGGGCAGTGACAATTCCCGTCGCAGCAAAAATCTTGGGGGCGCGGACGAATCCGCTTCGAACGGTGAACTCGTTCACGTTGCCATTGTTTTTCGGACGAACAACAGCATCGCGGTTTTCCGAAACGGCTCGGCTTATGGCAAGCCCTACACACCCTCGGGCGACGGCGCAACGCTGCGGATATTCGATGCGAAATCGGCGCGCATTCTCATCGGCATGAGGCACACGGGCGGTGGAAATCCATTTTTCGCCGGAGAGATCGAGGAAGTGCGACTCTACGATCACGCGTTGGCTCCGAAAGAAATTGAGGCTTCGTTCAAAGCTGGCCCAGGTTTGGTCTCGCCGACTGCCATCGCCAAGGCGCTCACTCCTGAGCAACGAACGGAACGAGATCGAATTTCGGCAGAGATTCTTCGCGAGCGGGCCGAGTTGGCGAAACAGTTTCCAGATTATGCCCAACAGGATTCAGCGCGTTCACGAATGCTCGCCGCGTTTAGCAAAGCGGCCAAAAACGAAAATCATCCGCTGAATATTTGGTTCCAACTCCGAGACAAGTCCAGCGAGGCATTTGTTTCAGCCTGGCAAACTTTCACGCAAAAACAGGAATCGGATTTCGCCGCAGGAAAAAAATTCAACGCCGACGCGTTCAAACTTGCGTGGGATTTCAGCCGTGGCGGAGCGAAGCAATGGTTTTGCCACGGAATAAATCCACCGGAAGTTTTCACGCGCCCCGGTGAATTCGCCATCGAGCCGGAAGGCGAACGAATCTTCAGCGGACTTTTAACAGCCGGCGTATTCAGCCATCGCTTGTCGCAGAAGCACAACGGCGTGTTCGCCTCGCCGCGTTTCCAACTCACGAACGGTAGCGTCAGCGTGCGTGTGGTCGGAGGAAAAGGCGCGCGCGTGCGGCTTATTTCGGACAACTACCCGATCGGTCAGGGAAATATTTTTCCGCAAGCCAGCCTCAACAGCGACGCCCCGACGTGGGTGCGACTCGACACGGCTTATCGCAAAGGTTCGATGGTTTATTTGGAACTGGCGACCGCCGAGGATGTGACCTCGCGGGACCGTTCTCCAGCAGGTGCGGGAGGCCGCTCGTTTTTCGGCATCGAACGCGTGGTGTTTCACGAAGGCACGACGACACCGAAAAATGAGATCACACCAATGACGCTAGTGGCTCACGGCGACGCGCCAAAGTCAGCGGAAGAATTGACAGCGCATCTGGTTGCACAATTGACGAACGCCATTGTGGCATGGCGTAACGATTCGCTAGACGAGGAGCAACGTGTGTTTCTCGATTTGTTTCTGCGGGAAGATTTGTTGCCCAATTCTCTGAAAGATATTCCAAGCATCACTGCGTTTGTGACCGATTATCGTCGGCTGGAAAACGAAATTCCCGAACCGCGCCGAACGCCCGGCGTGTTGGAAGCGGCGCCTTACGACGCGCCGCTGTTATCTCGCGGTGATCACACAAAACCACTTGATGCGGTACCTCGCGCTTACCTGCAGCTAGTTTCAAACCGGCCCTACCAAACCCAACACAGCGGGAGACTCGAACTCGCCAATGACATCGCTAACTCCACCAATCCGCTCACCTCGCGCGTGTTGGTTAATCGCGTTTGGCATTACCTTTTCGGACGTGGCCTTGTCGCAACGGTTGATAATTTCGGACGGCTCGGCGAAAAACCGTCACATCCCGAGTTGCTCGATTTTCTGGCTGCGCATTTTGTTGCGCAAGGTTGGTCGCCCAAAGAATTGATCCGTTTTCTCGTCACGACCAAGGCTTACCAGATGTCCAGCGACGCTTCCCCTCAGGCGCGAGAAAATGATCCTGCGAATGAATGGTTGTCGCACGCCCGCGTTCGCCGGTTGGAAGCAGAGTCTATTCGCGATAGTTTGTTGGCACTGAGCGGACGCCTTGATCCGACCATGTTTGGCCCCGGAGTGAACGCATTGGCCGTCGCCGCCGACCAAAAACGTCGCAGTGTCTATCTCACCGTGCGCCGCAATTTTCTCAGTCAGTTTCTTGAAGCTTTCGACATGCCCAAACCGTTCAGTACTCTCGGTCGTCGCGAAACAACGAATGTCCCAGCGCAGTCGCTCGCGTTATTGAACGATCCTTTTGTCATCGAACAGGCAGCGCAATTAGCCGACGCCGTTATGAAAATAGAACTAGATGGCGATTCGCGCGCTCGCCGGATGTTCGAAATGGCCTTTGCTCGTCCGCCCAGCGAATCAGAACTGGTTGCAAGCCGGGCATATCTTGCTGATCTTGCTCGCAACGAAGGCGGAGAAAATCTGGTCTGGCGCGACTTTGCGCAGTCGTTGTTCAATCTGAAGGAGTTCATTTACGTTCGCTAAAGATAGTATGTTGAATCCATCTATGTTTCCGCATCGCCGACCAGCCGCAGCACTGACGCGGCGTGAAATGTTGCGCCGTTGTTCGCTCGGCTTTGGGTCGCTCGCACTGTCAGCATTATTGTCCGGTAAAAGTTTTGGCTCGGCTTCACCCGGTGGCCAAGTGCGTTTGCCGCATTTCAAGCCGCGCGCCAAGCATATCATTTTCGCCTACATGAGCGGCGGGGTTTCGCACCTTGATTCATTTGATCCCAAACCCGAATTGAAAAAACGCCACGGCCAGCTCATGCCGGTCCCGGTGAAGCCGACGATGTTCAACGACAACGGAAACATCATGGCCAGCCCGTGGGAAGCGCGACCACGTGGAAAAAGCGGAATCGAAATCACCGATTTATTTCCGCACGTCGCGGAGTTGGCGGATGATCTTGCGGTCATTCGTTCGATGACCACGCGCGTCAACGAACACGCCCAGGGAAATTACGTCATGCACACCGGTTTCCCATTCCTCGGCCATCCGAGCGCGGGGGCGTGGTCATGTTACGGACTCGGCTCGGAGAACGAAAATTTGCCCGGTTTCGTGGTGCTCCAGAGTGGCGGCGCTGTGGTGCCGCATGGCGGTGTCGGAGTTTTCAGCAGCGGTTATTTACCCGCACAGTTTCAAGCATCAGTCCTGCAAGTGGATCGCAACCCGGCGCTGGCAAATATTAAACCCAGCGAACGTGACGAACAGCAACGACGCCGGCTCGGGTTCATTGGCGAAATGGACGGACTCTTTGCCCAGACTACGCAGGAGCCACAGGTGGATGCGGCGATTAGAAATTACGAAACCGCCTATCGCATGCAAACCGCCGTTCCGGAACTTTGCGACATCACAGGCGAAACTGAGGCGACTAAAAAACTCTACGGTCTTGATTCAACGGACAAAAATAAAGCCGCATACGCCAAACAATGCCTTGTCGCACGGCGGCTCATTGAGCGTGGCGTGCGTTTTGTTGAACTGAGTTGCATCTCCGGCGGCATTGGAGCGGGTGGGCCGGGCAACCCGTGGGATCAACATGGCAAAATTAAGGAAGGCCACGGCTCGATGGCTTTCCAGGTGGATCAACCGCTCGCAGGCTTGATTCGTGATCTGAAATCGCGCGGACTTTTGGACGAGACATTAATCATTTTCACTGGCGAATTTGGCCGAACTCCCTTCTCTCAAGGAGGCGATGGACGTGATCACAATCCGTACGGCTTCAGTTTGTGGCTGGCCGGTGGCGGGGTGAAGGGCGGCAGTGTGCTTGGTGCGACGGACGATCTTGGTTATTACGCCGTGCAAGATCCCTGCACCACCTACGATCTCTGGGCAACCGTGTTGCATTTGCTCGGTCTCGATCACGAGCGGCTCACCTATCGATTCGGTGGTCGCGACTTCCGGCTCACCGATGTGCATGGGCAAGTGATGCGCGCCGTCATCGCGTAAATGCAGACTTATTGCGGCTCAAAAACCGCAGGATCGTTTTCCATTTAGTCCGATAATCCAGCCAAGCCATCGTCATTTGCGGAAACATTCCGAGTGTTGACTTTTTAGACTTTGCGTTACAAAGTGAGTCCATGGAAAATAATTGGGCTTCAGAAAACCTGCACACGATTCGCACATTGATGGAACGTTCTTCGATTTATCGTCGAGCGCTCGCACCAATTATGATGGTAACTGGAGTGATCGGCTCGGCAGCTTCTCTGGGGCAACGTTTCTGCAACGCTCGATCAAACACCGCCTTCGCAACGCTCTGGATGGTCACAGCGTTTGTCGCATTCGTCACGGTCTTGCTGCTCGTCCGCCGACAGGCTTTAAAAGATTCAGAACCATTTTGGTCGATGCCGACTCGCCGTGTGTGGCAGGGATTATTGCCAAATTTCTTCGTCGGTTTGGCCGTGTGCATTTTGTTTATCATCCCCGGTTTAGTTCCTGCCGGAATGAGTTGGGTTCTCCCGCCGATCTGGATGCTGTTTTACGGTTGTGGCCTTCATGCCGCCGGATTTTTCATGCAGAGGAGCATCAAATTATTTGGCTGGATGTTCGTGGTCTTCGGTGTGGCACTGCTCTTTGGATTCATTTTGCTACCAACGCTGCAAACGGCGGAGGTTGCTCACTACGCGATGGGAATTTTCTTCGGCGCGATCCATCTGGCCTTTGGAATTTATCTTTTCTTCACTGAAACCAGGAAGAATGAAGCGTGAATCCAGAACCGTTTTTACAGATTGATCGTGTCATTCACGAGAAAGGGCGCATGGGCATCATGTCGCTCCTGGCTGCTTCGCCTGAGCTTTCCTTTACCGAAATGCGGGACACCTTGGAAATGACGGATGGGAATCTGACCACTCACATTCGCACGCTTCAAGAAGCAGGCTACGTTTCGATTGCGAAGAGCTATCAGAACAATCGCCCGCTTACGACCTGTTCCTTGACGACGGCAGGTCGAAAAGCCTTTGCGACCTACATTGATCTCCTCGATCAAATTGTCCGCCAAACCAAACCGGGAAAATAATTTTCGAAATGTTTGAACAAATTCCAATAACTGCGTTCTGTTACTTTGTGATACAAAGTCAATTTACAAAACGACCATGAAAATTTTACGAGCTGAACATCTAGGTATGTGCTTTGGCGTGCGCGACGCCATCGCCCTCGCAGTGGAACAATCGGGCGAACAACCGCTGACCATCCTCGGTGATCTGGTTCACAACGAAACTGTTCTCGCTGGTTTGCGCGAACGTGGAATCCAAATTGCCGATCAGCCCAAAGCGATTCGCACTGAGACTGTCATGATCTCAGCACATGGGACTTCGCAAAGTTCACTGAGCAGATTGAAAGAGCAAAAGCACACCGTTCTCGAAGCGACATGTCCGCTGGTCCACTTCGCCCATCGTTCACTCACAAAATTGGCCAATGCCGGATTTCACCCGATCATTATCGGCAAAGCTGACCACATCGAAGTGCGTGGCTTGACTGGTGATTTGTCTGAATACGATGTGGTTTTGTCGGAGGCAGACATCGCAAAACTCCAGGAACATTTGCGATTCGGAATCGTTTCACAAACGACGCAGCCGATTGAGAAAGTTCGCCATCTCGTTGAACTCATTCGACAACGATTCCCCCAATCTGAAATCCGCTTCACCGACACCGTTTGCCAGCCGACGAAAAATCGCCAGACCGCCGCCGTGAAACTCGCCAAACAAAGCGATGTCGTAATCGTCATTGGAGGGTCGCAGAGCAACAACACGCGAGAATTGGTAGCGACCTGCGAACGATTTTGTGCGCGTGTCTTTCACGTGCAAACGGCGGACGACTTACAAATGGAATGGTTTGCCTACGCCGAGAAAGTTGGAATTACCGCGGGAACTTCTACTCCTGATCGAATGATTGATGAGGTCGAAAAACGCATTCAAGAATTCGCCACAACTCAGCGGGAAAAATCATTTCGTCTTGTTTCAGTTTTTAACTAACAACTAGTTTATGAACGAACGAAAACGTTGGCTTGTTGTAATCGTCTTCGCCATCGCAATGGCCTGGGTGGAATCCGCTGTTGTCTTTTATTTGCGGACGATGATTGACCGGATTGAGCCGTATCAAACGAATCCGTTGCCGGTTTTCGGCGGCCTCGGCAGAGCAGAACTTGTTCGCGAATTCGCGACGCTCGTTATGCTGTTTACTGTCGGCCTGCTTGCAGGAAAAAGTTGGCGCAGTCGTTTGGGTTATGCAGCTATTGCGTTTGGTATTTGGGATATTTTTTATTACGTTTTTCTCAAAGTTATTTGTGCCTGGCCAAATTCACTTCTCGATTGGGACATTCTTTTCCTTCTGCCTTTGCCGTGGTGGGGTCCGATTTTGGCTCCAATCTCAATCGCCATGTTGATGATTCTGTTGGGAACGCTTGCCAGTCAGGTCGAACAGCCGCGCCAACCTCTCATTTCTTCCGCGATTCCCTGGACATTGAATTTCGTTGGGATGGCTATCGCGCTTTATGTTTTCATGGCAGATGCACTGCGCGTTTACTCGAAAGGTGAAATGGCATTGCGAACGCTTTTACCGACAAATTTTAACTGGACACTGTTTAGTGTTGCGCTCGTGTTGATGGCTGCGCCACTTGTTTCCGAACTGCGTCTGATTCTGGGCAAAAGAATTTTATTCAACGACGACGAGCAAAAAGGAAAAACTCTCTCGGCAGAAGAAATGAGCCTATGAAACCACTCGTCGATCTCCCACTTCCCATTTCTTCGCGGCAACTTTTCTGGCTGCTACTTTTACTCGTAGCAGGTTCTGCTCTTGGAGTTGGCCTAGTCGGTGTCCGATTTTTCGCATCAGGGCGATTCGTCTATTTCAACCTCGTGTGGAATTTAATTCTCGCCTGGGTGCCGGTTGGCTTTGCGTTGTTGGCCTGGCGTTTGAAAGCCTCGCGCTCCGCTTTACTGATATGCGGATTCCTTTGGCTGCTCTTTTTCCCGAACTGCGGCTACCTTCTCACCGATCTGGTGCATCTGCGAGAACGTCCGCCCGTGCCGTTTTGGTTCGATCTCGTCCTGATCCAATCTTTCATCTCCCTCGGCCTCTTGTTGGGTTTTGTATCGCTCTACAAAATGCAGGATTTAGTGGCGAATTTTTATGGCCGTAAGGTGAGTTGGTTGTTCGTGCTGCTCGTTATCGGCTTGACTGGGTTTGGAATTTATCTCGGTCGGATCCAACGCTGGAACAGTTGGGATTTATTCGTCAGTCCAATTGATTTGTTCGCCGACATTTTCCGGCTCATGTTCCGTCCACACCGGAGAACCGTCGGAATTTATTCGCTGCTTTATGCCGGCTTCTTTTTTGCAACGTATGCCTGTCTGTATTTGTTGACGCATTTCAAAGCCGAAAGGCCGGCTGTCGAAAACGCGGTTGATTAATTCCAACTTTGCGCTAACACAAAACCTTTTCTTATGTCGAAACAGCCAGGTCACCTTAAAAAACTGAAGTCGTTACCTGAATTCCAATGAAGCCCGGCCTTAACATGGAACAAATCCCAGTGTTGTTGCGTGGCGATCCCGACTCGATCAGCAAATGGATCCAGCGTTGGAACATTTCTCAATTGTTGCTGTACGCCGCGGTCATCATTCTTGGCACCGGATTTTACGGCGCGGCAATGGGATTGTGGCGCGATCCGCTGCAGGCTCTTTACACGGCGATAAAATTTCCGCTCATCATTTTACTCACCGCGCTTGGCAACGCGCTTCTCAATGGAATGCTCGCGCCGTTGCTCGGACTGAACATCGGGTTTCGCCAATCACTTCTGGCCGTTTTAACGAGTTTCACCATTGTCGCCATCATTCTCGGCGCGTTCAGTCCCTTAATGTTGTTTCTCGTTTGGAACACGCCGTCGATTTCCCAACAGGCACTCGCCAGTTCTTCGCACAGTTTTATTTTGCTTACGCAAGTTGTCGTCATTTCCTTTGCCGGCATTGTCGCCAACTTGCGCTTGGTGCAATTGCTGCAACGACTCAGCAGCAGCCAACAGATTGCGCGTAGAATTCTTTTCGCGTGGCTCGCCGGAAATTTATTTCTCGGCAGCCAGCTTTCCTGGATTTTGCGACCCTTCATTGGCGCGCCCGAGTTGCCGATTCAATTCCTGCGCCCCAACGCTTTTCAAGGCAGCTTTTACGAAACCGCTTTCAACGCTTTGCGAAAACTATTTTCCTGATACTCAAAACAAAAATTAAATGAATCCTATGAACACACCGCCGATCATTGCCACCTCTCCATTACCAGAAGATCCTGCCAAAATTCCGTTGGGAAAAGCTCCTGAAGAACAAATTCCCATCACCGGCATTGACTCGGCGATTGAAGCCATTTTGCGACAACCACGCCGCGTTTTGTTTCAGTTGCGGCAGCCAGGGCAGGGGAGCTTGATCGCTGGAATACTGATTATCGTTTTAGTCTGCAGTTTGGTTTACGGCGTCATCGTGGGAACATTTTCGGGTCACGAGCAACTTTGGGCTGCGCCCTTGAAGATTGCCGCGGGCCTGTTTATTTCCGCTCTCATCTGTTTGCCCAGCCTCTACATTTTTTCGTGTCTCAGCGGTTCGGATGCGCGCCTGGGCGAAGTGTGCGGCTTGGTCGCCGGACTTCTCGCGCTGATGACGATTTTGCTGATTGGCTTTGCGCCGGTGGCATGGATTTTCTCGCAATCGACGGAATCGATAACCGCGATGGGTTCTCTGCATCTCGCGTTCTGGTTGATCGCGACTGGTTTCGGTTTGAGGTTTTTGCAAACCAGCTTTTCCCATCTGAATGCCAAGAGCAACAGCGGATTCAAGGTGTGGACTATCATTTTCCTTCTCGTGATGTTGCAGATGACGGCAGCACTTCGTCCCATTGTCGGGACCGCACCGACGTTGCTGCCGACGGAAAAGAAATTTTTTCTGACGCATTGGGCGGACTGTTTGAGAAAATAAGAGCGAGCAAATGCAAAATCGAGCCAACATACTTCTATGCCGCATCCGAAGGCTGACATGGTTTTTCATTATTGCCTTGGTGTTCAGCGGTCTGACCGCGATTCCATTGCAGTGGGAACTCGATGTGGCGGCAAATCTTCTTGGGGCTTCAAATGTTTCTGCCGGGCAGACTACCTCAGGACTGGCAAAATGGATTTTAAAAGTCCGGGAAGCCCTTCACCAAACCAATGCTGCCTATCCATTTTTGGCTTACGGAACCGACTGGCTCGCCTTCGGGCACATTGCCATTGCCATCGCGTATTTAGGGGCGCTGCGCAATCCAGTCAAAAACGTTTGGCTCTTTAAATTCGGAATGATTGTTTGCGCTCTGATTATACCTTGGGCTTTCATTTTTGGTGCGCTGCATGGAATCCCGATTTATTGGCGGCTGATCGATTGCTCTTTTGGAATCTTGGGGATTATTCCGCTTTGGTTTTGCGAACGGTACACCAGAGAACTTGCCCGGCTGCGTCCGGATTCGTTCTCAAGCAGCCTTTGATTGCTGATGAGTTCGCTCTGAATGGATACTCAAGAGTCGGCCTTTCGATCTATGGCTTTCGGATAAATTATAACTCGGGGAATTCCAGTGACGGCGTTTGCTGTGCAGAATTTTTCGCATGCGCTCGCGCGCCAGAATCGTATGTTCCGCGCAATAAACTCCAACGGCTGGCTGGCCGCAGGTAAGACAAATCCCTTTGGATTTTTTCCGCAACATGTGGATTTGCTGACGCGACATGGGCGTCCCGTCCGCTTTCAATAATCCGGAATACTTATCTACAATTTTCTTTCTGCTCGATGATTTTAAAGCCTTCAAATTTATCGTCTCCTCATGAAGACTATAAACCAGAACTCAAAAATTGCGAGTGGGAGGGCAAGGATTGTCCGGTTGGGGGGAACGAGAACGATTGGCGCACGCGATTGTGCTATTCCCAGCTCAAAACGTTGTCTTTATTTTCTTCGACGTCGGGGCGTTTCTTTGAATTGATTTTGCCATCGGGACCGAATGACCAGACCATGGCATCTGCGGAAATAACAAGGCCCTCGCCTTTGGATAAAAACTTTCCGAGCCCAAAATAAAATCCATCCTGACACTTGTTATCAAAATCACTATCAAGTGTGATAATGTAAGGATTTCCCCAGGGATCTCGAAATACGCCATCGGGCCCCAATCCACCGGAATTTGTGCTGGTTGCAATTCTAGGTGTAAGAAACGAAATTTTCCTCGGGTTGCAGGCAGAATTCACGTTCGGGTAACTATCTGCATTGCGCAAAATAGTCATGACTTCCGCGTTGCAGTTCTGATAGGAACCATCGTTCTGATTGCTTTCCACATTTTTCCCATTCACATCAGGTCTCGAAATTATTCCGTCTGCTTTGTCGGTGCCTTTCAGAACCGTGCCAAATGTGAAATCCGGGCAGTCAAAAGACTTCAAAGAACGCAATGCATTTGTGGATAAAGGCATTCGCTTGTATTCACCTTCGTATTGATTAATTGCGGCGACCAGCGTCGTAATTTCCAACTTCGCTATTCGAACTTTAGCCGCGCGTTTAGCCCTGGAAATAGTTGGAAGCAATAGACCGGCGAGAATGGCGATAATTGCTATTACGACCAGCAATTCTATCAAGGTGAATGCCAGTCCCCGGAATTTCGTGACAGAAATTTTCATTGAGATTGTCCGAGCCGTAATCCTCGTCGAACAGCTCGATAAAAGCAAGCATACTGACCTGCGGGGGGAGAATCCACAAAAATTAATGTCGGTCCACTCAAGGTGTTTGTGCTGATGGGAGTCCAATGTTGTAAATCGGTGGAAGACTCGATTACATGTGTGATCGTAGGCTCGGCAGTCATCATGAATTCAAGTTTACCGTCAGAGCGCATTTTAGGAGCGGTCAAAGTGGGCGCGATAACATCGTAATAAATTTGTAAACTCCAGCCCCCGGCTATGCTCCCGTTGTCGAGGCTTACATCATCCACAACATAAAGTGACCATGGACCGTTGGGATTAGAACCGACGAATTCCGAAAGCAGAGCTGCATTGGGAGCAGGAGCGGGAGCAGGGAAAGCATCTGCTGGGGGGTAATCCGTTGGCTTATAGGTTCCCGAAACAAGCGTATCAAAGTCAGGCAAGAAATCGGACGCAAACTCGTCAAAGGCGAGCGTAAGATTGTTAACCGTTTCTCCACCGCCAGTATCCGACATAATTTTGATGGCCTTGCCGTCAGGACCGACCAGGAGAATGTCGATGTCGTCAGGAAATGCATGACTAAAATCGTGCAAGGTCAAAATTAACTTCTGAACGGTGCCAAACAGACATTTGACATTAATAGCGGATGGATAAGGGCTCGCTTTATTTTGCGCCATCGTGATGTACGAAGAATTTGTGATAATTAAGGGATTTACCAAAATCTCAGGCTCCACTGTCAGCGTTGCCGTTTTTGTGATGCTGCCGCATAAACCGGAGATCTCCACAGAATACGTGCCTGAATCGTTAGTGCTCAATCCTTGGAGATACAAAAAGTTCGCGTTCTGGCCGGAAACAATTTGACCATCTTTTTTCCAGACAAATGAAAATGTGTCAGATCCAGTCACGGTCGTGCTAAAAGTAACCGCCTGGCAGGAACACACGGATTGATTTGTTAGCGCGGTGGCGGTGAAAGAACTTCCGACCGCAAGAGTGGCGCTATTGGTGACTTTGCCACAGGCACCCGTTACTTCGACCATGTAAGTGGCGGCATTGCTCGCCGTCACTGAGGCAAAAGTCAAGCTGCTGCCGTTTTGTCCCGAGATAGGGGTTCCATCTTTCCTCCAGACATAACTGAATGGTCCGGTGCCTGAAGCGATCGTGCTGAAGGTCGCCGTGTTGCTCGGGCAAACCACGAGCGAAGTCAGAGGAGTAATGGTCAGGTTCGTATTGACGATGAGCGATGCGCTGTTCGTGACAGTATTACAAGCGCCGCTGACTTCGACGGAATAGAGGTCGGCGTCGGATAACATCAAGTTTGTGAGCGAAAGTGAATTAGTCGTCTGTCCCGCCAGTAAACTTCCGCCCCTTTTCCAAACGAAAGTGTAAGGACCCGTTCCAGAAACGGTAGTAGTGAAGCTGGCGTTCAAGCCGGCGCAGATGGTTTGGTTGGTTAAAGCCGAGGCCGTAATCGCAGTGTTAATGGTCAGCGTGGCGCTGTTCGTAGCTGATCGACACGTTCCCAGGACTTCCACGCTGTAAGTTCCAGCATTGGTCGCCGAAACGTTTGTGAGAGTTAGGATGGAGTTGGTCTGTCCAGCCAAAGCGACCCCGCCTTTTTTCCAAACAAAGGAAAACGGTCCCGCGCCCGAAGCCACCGTGCTAAAGACCGCTGTTGTTCCCGGGCAATTGGTTTGGTTGCTGAATGCTGTTGCCGTCGTGTTGCTGTTCACCGCCAGGGTCGCCGTATTCGTAATCGAGTTGCAGGTGCCTGACACAACCACACCATAAACGCCTGCGTCGGATGAGCTGACTGTGGCAAGATTCAGTGTGCTGTTTGTTTGCCCAACCAGGTTGGTGCCATCTTTGCGCCAGGAATAGGTGAACGGCCCGCTGCCTGAAACCACCGGGACAAAGCTCGCACTATCACCGGGGCATTTCGTCAAGCTGGTGAGCGGTTGGACATTGACGGCCTGCTTAACCGTCACTGTAAACGAGCAAACATTGGTGTTGCCCGCTGCGTCGGTAGCAACGCTGGTCACCGTGGTGGTGCCAACCGGGAAAGTCGAACCCGATGGAGGGGTAGAAATCACAGTTACGGTGGAACAATTATCCGTGGCCGTGACAGAAAACGTCACGTTGCTCCTGGAGTTTTGCCCGGCATCCGGACACAAGATCATATTGGTCGGGCAGAGGACGATGTTCGGGGCTTGCGTGTCGTTGATCGTGACGGTGAACGTGCAACGGTTGGTGTTGCCCGCTGCGTCAGTCGCAACATTGGTCACAGTGGTTGTGCCGACCGGGAAAGTGGAACCGGACGGCGGCGTTGAAACGACGGTGACGCTTCCGCAGTTGTCCGTGGCACTGACAGAGAAAGTGACATTGCTTCGACTGCATTGGCCTGGGTCAGCGGCCAAACTCATGTTGGTCGGGCAGAGGACGATGTTCGGGGCTTGCGTGTCGTTGATGGTGACGGTGAAGGTGCAACGGTTGGTGTTACCCGCTGCGTCAGTGGCAACGTTGGTCACGGTGGTTGTGCCGACCGGGAAAGTGGAACCGGACGGCGGCGTGGAAACGACGGTCACGCTTCCGCAGTTGTCGGTCGCACTGACAGAGAAAGTGACGTTGCTCCGGCTGCATTGGCCGGGATCAGCGGCCAAACTCATATTGGTCGGGCAGAGGACGATATTCGGGGCTTGCGTGTCGTTGATGGTCACGGTGAAGGTGCAACGGTTGGTGTTGCCCGCTGCGTCAGTGGCGACATTGGTCACGGTGGTCGTGCCAACCGGGAAAGAGGAACCCGAAGGCGGCGTCGAAACGACGGTCACGCTTCCGCAGTTGTCGTTCGCGCTGACAGAGAACATGACATTGCTCCGACTACATTGACCTGGATCAGCGGCCAAACTCATGTTGGTCGGGCAGAGGATCGAAGGTGCGTTCGTATCCCTCACAATAACGCGCTGCACACAACTGTTGGTGTTGCCGCTGGTGTCTGTCACTGTCCAAGTCACCAAATTTGTTCCTGTGAGAAAGCCAGGTGCCTGGGTATTCGACAACAATTGCACTTTATAGAAACGTTGTGTCACGTTGCCCACAAAGTTGGTCTGACTTGTCGTCGAACCAGCAGCAGTAATATCGCCTGGGGCAACACTCCAGTTTGATGCAGTCAGGCTGTCCTTGTAGAGCAGGCGATAAGTTTCGCCCGCCTGAGAATCCCAAGTCACCGTCGCCAAGCCGCTTGACATCGTAACTGTGGAGATATGGAAATTTTGCCCTACACCAGAGGGGGATGCGTTCTCCGAGGCGTTATTCGTCACGCTGGCGACCGCGCAGTTATCGCTTGTGACAGGCGTGCCGAGGTTGACGTTTGTTGCATAGCAGCCAGAGTTGGCAGAGACAATTACGTCTGGCGGACAGGCGATCGAAGGTGCCTGGGTATCATTCACGGTCACGGTGAAGGTGCAACGGTTGGTGTTACCCGCTGTGTCAGTGGCAACATTGGTTACGGTGGTTGTGCCGACCGGGAAAGTGGAACCGGACGGCGGCGTTGAAACGACGGTGACGTTTCCGCAGTTGTCCGTGGCACTGACAGAGAAAGTGACATTGCTTCGACTGCATTGGCCTGAATCAGCGGCCAAGATCATGTTGGTCGGGCAGAGCACGATATTCGGGGCTTGAGTGTCGTTGATCGTGACGGTGAAGGTGCAACTGCTGGTGTTACCCGCTGTGTCAGTGGCAACGTTGGTCACGGTGGTCGTGCCGACCGGGAAAGTGGAACCGGACGGCGGCGTGGAAACGACGGTGACGCTTCCGCAGTTGTCCGTGGC
>JAYVSV010000040.1:0-47153 GCA_043775015.1 Verrucomicrobiota bacterium | reverse complement strand
TGGGTGGGGGGTGTTTCATGGCGGTGGCGCGCGCGGGAGTTGGCCGAGGCGTTCCATCGGTTGGCCGCAGCAGCGACAGGTCTTGATCCACGCCGCCCGCTTCGGTGGCGGCAAGGCAACCTTCCAGTCCAGCAGCGCGAGAATGCGTTGCCATTTCGTTTTGGCGGCGGGACTCCACCAGCCGAAGGAGCGGATGCGATGTTAGCTTTGCTGACGGCTGGCGCTTCATTTGCAGCCGAACCCGCCAAGGACGCTCCGACGCAAAAGGAGAAGGGGTTGTCTTACCCATTACCTCCCATCGACCGCGAGATTTTGACAAAGCGAGTCGCCAAGCTCGAAAAGGGCATGACCCCCCAAGGAGGCACTCTCCGTCCTTCAGCCCATGCGAGGCTTCCCTTCCCCGGTGCATGACATCCCCGGCAACAACAGTTTCACACAAGACCTCGGCCACGGGTGGTCGCTACGGCTCAACTTTGCCAATTTTCCAGACGGAGGACTGCTCGTTTCCGCCAAGGTCAATTCACCCGTTCAGCAGCAGCACACGCCTGACAAGCTCAAATGACCGTGCTGCCTAATCATTTTCTCTGGATGTTCTTCAATGGAAAAAATATAAAGCGACCTCTGCAAAAGTGTAGTGTCGAGGCTGTGCCTTGATTGATTTGCCGAAAAGCCCAATATTTCCGGCCACAGGCCAGACACTACACCAGTGATCAAGAGGGTATTGCAGAGGTCTCATAAAGTGTTCTTTACGGGCGACCCAACCGAGGTCAGCCATCGTGCAGCGGCCCGTCCTCTACCACCACAGATCGACGGCCAGTTGCGGCGGTTCATGGGCGGTTGCTGGCGCGGCGGTTTTGACGCTCGACAGTTTTGGGGACACGGAGTAGATAAGTCTTCATGGTGTTTGTTCTTCGATCATTACTGGTTGTCTGGGGCGCAAGTCCCACTACCTGTGGCTCGGCTTCCCGCTCCGCGGGACGCAACCCACGCTCACTTCGGAGAGCAGACGCCGCTTTCGCCCTCAACAAAAGCCATACTGACTAGGCCGATTATGCGCGTCACACTTCTACTCGTTGTCCTCGGAGTGTTTTGTGGATGTTCCGCAAGACAGCAGCCGAGCGTTGCTCCGACTCCCAAACCCCAGGCAGCCCAACCCGACTCCATTGATCTGCTGGTCGCTCGTCTGGCGTCTTCGCACGGTTTTTGGATCAATGGCTTGTCTCTCACTTTGAGTTTGCCCGCGACTGCATCAACCGAAGAAGTTCTCGCCCGAGTCTTTCAGATGACCGGCTTCGACAAGGGCCATGTGAGCACGCACAGGGTCTTGGAGACACGACAGGTGCGGATTCCTGATAGCTTCCCTGACGCGGCTTACACTGCGGTTTTGGTGGAGACAGATTTTGGTCGAAAGATTGTGCTTCTCCGGTATGAGTCGCCCACGCTCGGTTGGTGGAGTCGAGTTTATGACGGATAGCCATCGGCCTAACCACGCGCTGATATGAAAAGAGCGGTCAAGACAGAGTTTACCCGTTAGCGAAAGCCAAAAAGTTTTTTTGACCACGCAGGACAACCGTCGGACATCGTGCGGCTTGTTTTCAGGTTCAATGGGTCGGCGGGTTGACCAACCGGACATCAGCGGCCCCTAAACCGTGACGGCGGATGGGTTTCCGTTAGCAACGGTTGCCTTCGCTACGGGATCAGGCATGATTTGAGGAAAATGAATACTCTATTTATGGCGCGATCTATTGGATTATGTCTCTGTTTCATGACGTTGTTCCTAACTGCCAACGTCTCCGCAGACGTAACTCTCGCCAATAAGGGGAAGAGTGATTACCGCATCGTCATCCCGTCGGGCGCGATTCCATCCGAACGTTACGCGGCTGAAGAATTGCAGCGCTACCTCGAAAAAATCTGCGGCGCAAAACTTCCCATCGTGACCGACGCGGAAAAGCCCGCCTCTCACGAAATCCTGCTGGGCGACAACACGCATCTGGGGAAATCGCGCGTGAAAGTTGATTTTGCGAAACTCGGCCCGGACGGTTTCACTCTGCGCGAAGATGGAAATCGTTTAATCATCGCCGGAGGAAAACCGCGCGGAACATTGAATGGAGTTTATACTTTGCTGGAGGAAAAACTCGGAGTCCGCTGGTTCACACCGGGCGTCGAATCGGTGCCGAAGTCAGATCGCGTCAGGTTGGCAAAATTGAACGAGACGAAGATTCCCGCGCTCGAAAACCGCGACGTCTTCTGGAGTGAACCAATGCATAACGCGGACTTCGCCGCGCGTCATCGTATCAACGGTCAGCATTACGGCTTGCAGGAGAAACACGGCGGTGCGTTCACGGTTTATCATCCGTTCGTCCATAGCTTCGACGGGTTGGTCCCGCCAGAACTCTACAAAGACCACCCGGAGTATTTCCCGCTCATCGATGGCAAACGCAAGGAAGGCTATGTGCAGCGCTGCCTCTCCAATCCTGACGTGTTGAAAATTTCCATCGACCGCGTCCACCAGTGGATCAAGGAACATCCCGAGGCCACGATCATCAGCGTTTCGCAGAACGATACGTTCAATAACTGCCAATGCGATTTGTGCAAAGCAGTCGATGACGCGGAAGGCAGCCCGGCGGGTTCGCTTTTGAAATTTGTGAACGCCGTTGCTGAGTCGATCGAGAAAGATCATCCGAACGTCCGCATCGATACTCTGGCCTATCAATACACGCGCAAACCGCCGAAGACGATTCGCCCGAGAAAAAATGTGATCATCCGCCTCTGCTCGATCGAGTGTTGTTTCTCCCATCCGCTGGAGACGTGTCCCGAGGAAAAGAACAAGCGCTTCCGTGACGACATCGTGGCGTGGGAACCGGTGGCCCCGTTGCTTTACGTTTGGGATTACACGACCGACTTCGGCCACTATCAACAACCGTTTCCCAACTTTGATTCGTTGCAGTCCAATGTGAAATTCTTCGTTAAGCACGGAGTAAAAAGTTTGTTTGAACAAGGCAACTATTCCAGCGGCGGCAGTGGTGAAATGGAACCGTTGCGCGCTTACATCCTGGCGAAACTGCTTTGGAATCCCGAAGCCGACGTGCAAAAGCATATCCACGAATTCGTAAACGCCTACTACGGCAAGGCCGCGCCGAAAATTCTCGACTACATCAACACTATTCACCGGCCGGTGCGCGAGAAAGGGCTTCATATTCACATCTTCGACAAACCGACGTCCGCCTACCTGAGTGAAGACGTGATGAATGCCGGCGAAAAAGATTTGGATGACGCCGAGAAGTTGGCGGAGAACGACGAGGTTCGCTTTCGAGTGCAGGTCGCGCGGTTGCCGGTTTGGTATGTGAAGATTGCCACCGACCGGGTGACCGGCCCGGCCAAAACAGAATTGGCCAAGCGCTTTGTCGCCATCGCTCGCAAGGCCGGCGTCTCGCATCTCAGCGAGTCAAAGTCACTGGACGAATGGGCAAAAAAACTGGGGGTTGAATAATGACAACTCCCAGCGCAACTATCGCCCGCACAAAGCTCTCGTGAACACTCTTGAATCTTCGAATAGCGGCGACGCCGGAGCCATGCTCGCCACAATCGCGCGCATTGTTGGATTCGGAACACGACGGCCCGGCTATCCACAAAGTCTTCAGGTGGAAAACTGGCTGGAAGCGGCGCTACTCGAAGCCGGGCTGCAAGAGGTCCGACGAGAACCAGTGTTTGTGAACTGCTGGAGACCTTCCAGCACCTCACTCTCAATCGCGCCGGATGGGATTAAGCTCCCCTGCTTTCCCATCCCCTACACCGCGTGGACGTCACCTGCGGGCTTCGACGCTCCGACCGCATTCCTCGGCGCGGGAACCGCCGAGGATTTTCAACGGGTCGAACTGCGTGGTCGCGTCGCCGTGCTCGAAGCGCGCTTTACCGATCTGACGGGCGCTGCCCTCAAACAAGGGTCGTTCTTTATCCGGGATTCGCACCAAACGATTCCCGACGGATCTCTACACGTGGCCAACTGGCTCATCCGAAATTTTCCAGCCTATTACGAAGCGCAAAAGCGTGGCGCTGTCGGCTTCATCGGCCTGCTCGTGGATTCGCCAACTGATGGTTGCGAGTTCTACGTGCCCTACGATGGTTGCCTGAAAGGTTTGCCCGGCGTATGGGTCGGCCGCGAACATGCCGCCCAGGTGCGCGATCTGGCTCGGGCGGGCGAGCGCGTGCGGTTGATGAGCTTGGGAGAGAATCAAGTCGTGGACTCCCACAACATCGTGGGTGTCGTTCCGGGAGCGGGCCGCAGCGCGAGCGCGAAGAACGAGAGCATCATTGTCACTTGTCACCATGACGCGCCGTTCGCCTCGGCGGTGGAAGATGCGTCAGGCCTTTCGGTGCTGCTGGCGCTCGCCCAGGAATTCGCCGCCGCGTCACCACCATTGCAACGTGACCTCGTTTTTGTTGCTTCATCCGGCCATTTCCACGGGGGCATTGGTAATCGCGTTTTCGTTGAGCGACACGCGGGCGATTTGCTGCCGCGAACCGTGGCGGCTTTCGGCATCGAGCATCTCGCCGAGGAGGCGGAGTCGGACGGCCACGGAGGTTATCGGCTCACGGGTCGTCCCGAAGTGAGAGCGCTGTTCTTCGACGGAAGCAAAAAGTTCGCGCACCTTCTCGAAGCGGAGGCGATTCGGCACCAGGTGGATCGGATGATCTGCACCGACGCTTACAGTTTTGGCCCGGAGCCACCCTGCGACAGCGCACCGTTCTTCACTGCGGGAATTCCGTCGGCTTGCCACATCACGGGGCCGCTTTACCTGTTCGACCCGCACGACACGCTGGACAAAGTGCGCGCCGAGGACCTCGTCCCGGTGGCGCGTTTTTTTGCGGACACGATCCGCCGCGTGGATGCGATTTCCGCCGTTGAACTGGCCGAGGGGATGAAGCGCCCGCGAGGTTCGCCCGCTGCTCCTCTGCCGCCCTGGTTCCAGCATCCGCCGTGACGCAAGAGCGTAAATTTTTTTCTGCGTTGCTTGCAACTTGCTCTTCGCAGGTGGGGAAGATAAAGCTCTTGTTGCATGTTTGGAACTAACCTGATTTCGAGTGCGGTTCGCGGCTCGCTTGGAGCGATGTTGTTCTTAGCGACATCCGTCGTGGCGCAAGAAACTTCCTTCCCGATCACGGTTCTGCCCTCGGAGGCAAAGCAGATGACCGACCCGGAAACGGGCGCCTCCTTGTTGTTCCTGACGACGAATCCAGCCGCCGACCAAAACCTTTATTACGAACAACGTTCCTGGCTCGCGGATAGTTCGGTGATCTTGTTTAACTCATCGCGGACGAACGGTGGCCTCATGGGATTTGTAACCAAGACTGGCGAGCTTCTGCGGCTTTCTCCGTTGGAAGGCGCTTACGGTGGAGCGACGGGCGCGAATCTGAAGAACTCGTTTTACGCCATGCGTGGAAACAAGGTAGTCGAGGTGTTCCTTGATCTTGAATACGGCGCGAAAGGTGTTTCGAAAGCCGCAGCGCGCGAACGGGTCATCGCCAGCTTGCCGGAAGAATTCATGCCACCCAATACGTCACTCACCGAAAATGCGAACGGCACCTTGCTGGCTGTGGGCGTGGGTGGACGAGGCGAGGCGAATGCCGGGAAGGACGCAGGCGTCGTGATCATTAACGCAAGCACAGGCGAGACTAAAGCGGTTCATCGCGTCTCCGGAAAAGATTTTAGTGGCCATGTCGTGTTCAGCCGGACGAACCCGAACCTGGTCAGTTTTTGTGAGAAGGGTGGCTGGTTATCCGTGGTCGATAGACGGACCGGGAAACGGGTTTTCCAGCACAAGCAGGTTGAAGGTGAGTTTGCCACGCACCATTGCTGGTGGATGGGCGACACGATCACGTTCACCGGAGGTTTCCATCCACAGCCAACGGAAGACGCGGATGTGAAAGTAATCGATATCCACACTGGTGAAGTGCGAATCATCGGAAAAGGAAGTTGGTGGCCGGGCGCGACGTCCGCCGAGCTGGCCCGCCAAAACTGGTGGCACGCCTGCGGTTCTGAAAAAGGGCGCTGGCTGGTTGCTGATAACTGGCACGGAGACATCGGAATATTTCATTCCAAAACCACCCGCACTTACCTGCTGACCAAGGGCCATCGCACCTACGGAAAAGGAACCCATCCCGAAGTCGGCTGGGATCGAAAAGGCGAACAGGTCGTTTTCGCTTCGCACAAATTCGAAAACGTCGATGTGTGCGTCGCCACCCTGCCACAAGCATGGCAAGAAACCTGGAAAAATCAGGTGTCTGTTCCTTGACTCGGTATGATGGAAAGATATGCTCCGTCCATGTCCACGGATAAGAGCCATTTTGCTTCGGAGCCTCCATTGCGGTTGACCCGTTCCAAGACCGCGTTCACCTTGATCGAACTCCTCGTCGTAATCGCCATTATCGCCATCCTTGCCGGGTTGCTTTTGCCAGCCCTTTCGAAGGCGAAAGTCCGGGCGCAAAGTGCGCAATGCATTTCCCAATTGCGGCAGTGCAATATCGCCATGCAACTCTACCTGCAGGATTACGATGATCGCTTTTTTTGGGGCGACCCGCGCTCGCCGGATATTGCCACCGAAGGCATGGAATGGTTTGTGTGGGCCGGACGCACTAACAACAACCTCGATGTAGGTCAGGCGAATCTTTTTAATCGGATTGATCGCCCGCTCAACCACTATGGATTGAATCACAAGTTGGTAACTTGTCCTCTGGATCAAGGTCGCAGCGATACATTGGGCAAGCGACTCAGCGAATGGGTCGGTAATTCGTATATGTTTAATTGCTCCGGACATCCTACCATGACCAACGGTGGACTCAATTTACAAAAATTGGCGGGCGTCCGGGTTCCCTCCAAGACGGTGCTTTTTACCGACAACATCCTGGTGTTTCCCACGGACCCGAAAGGCTGGCATCGGGAACGTCCGGCGGGCAACGTAATGTTGTTGGACGGCCACAGTGATTTCTACACCGCACTGGCCGTAACCAACCTGGTCTGGTAAACATGACATTGTGCAGAATTCCAACATTCTGATCAGTGCCACAAATTCACGACTAGGCGATGTTGCGAATCTTTGCGGAGTCTTGACACCTACGTCACCAAACGTGAAACGCTCCATCTTGTTTCCCTGTTTCCTGGTTCACATCGCATTCATGTGTTGGCTCACACTTGTTGCACCGGATTGGGCGGGAGCGGCGGAGCTACCACCGCTTGGCCCTGTTGGCAACAAGGCAACCTACGTCATTGAATCATCAGGAATCACCCGCGACACGACGGTGCAACGCCTTGTCGTGAGACTTGGACCGGTGGAGACAACCACAGCGGGATCATTGCAATGGCTGGAACTCGACGCCACCAAGTTAAACGGCGAACACTTTTGTGTCTGGCTGCTGGCCAAGGAGTATCCACAACAGTTCCTATCGAAGGCAGCGACAAACCTCATCCGCTACATTTTACGGGAGGGCGTCGCCCAGCCGAGGGAGTTTGTTCATCGTTTCACTGGCGTTCCCGTATTGCCTTCAACTGGCGCATGGGAATTTCTTTGGCCGCAGCCGGAAGTGGGTGGTTTTCGCGATGGCATTACGTCGTCGCGCGTAGTCTGGTTGGGCCATACCTACACTCTGGAGTCGTCTGGTCGAAGCGAGGATGTGGTTGTTCCCCCGGAACCGCGTCGGATGGAGCTGTTGCCCGATGTGCTGGTGGGTGTTCCGAGCACCACTCGCACGCGCGATGACCGCCGTCGTTACGACGGTTCAGACTACGAACTGATCCGGCTCACACGCGACGACTACGGACAGATGATCCGCGCCGGGATGAATTGCTTCCATGTGGACGCCGAACAAGCCGGCTGGCTCGCGGACGAGCCGGTGTTTGTTTGGGGAGTCGGCGGAAAGGACGGGCCGTTTCCCGAGTGTCTGTTCCGCAGTACTTGGCTTGGTCCCGCATTGTTCCTCGACGAACCGGCCGTTCATACGCGCGATCAGGTTTTACGTCCTCGGTTGGCGAAGGATTCGGCATTCCGAAAATCAGTCACGCCTGAAATCGCATTTCAGGAATTCACAAATGTTTTCCACGAAGCCGTCGCTAAAGGAGCGCCGTGGGGTTTGATCAACGGACTTCGCGCCCGATCCGATGTGGATCTCGGATCGTTGAACTTCCCGCAGCGCAACCTCTACTCTTGGGAAACGATGATCGCTTCGGCGGCATGGCAGTTGACGGCGGAAACGAACGGCGGGCCGTGTGCTATCGTCTTTGAACCGCCAGGCCGCATCGGCACGCGCCGCACTCTTCCAGAAATAAACATGGTTTACGGTTGCCAGATTTCGCCGGATAACCCTACCCATCTGGCGGATGTGATCATAGGATTTTTGCGGGGAGCCGCGCGGGCGGCGAACAAGGACTGGGGAGTGAGCATCTACGGCAGCGTGGACCAATCCGACTCGCCGGCGTGGCTGACCCGCGCCTATGATCGAGGCGCAAAATATTTTTTCTTTTGGGACAACTATCAATCTGCGTGCGTCCCCTTTGGCGAATGCCTTGCTCTATCCCGACATTTGCAGGCTCATGTTGCAGGTCATCCAACTCGCGACAACCCAGGGCTGAAACGCGCAGCGGAAGTGGCCATTCTTCTGCCACCCGGTTACGATCTGGGCCATGTCCAAATGGGCCGCGGCAATCTTTGGGGGCTGGCCGAATTGAATCTCGAACGGACGAACCGCCACGGCATTTCCTATCGCACGGTCATGGGCAATTTCTTCACCGAAATCGACCGATGCTTTCGCCTCGGTGTATCTTTTGATCTTCTCTGGGACCTGGATGGAATGAAACTCGGCGGTTATCGCGAAGCCGTGCGCGTGCGGGAAGATGGTCGCGTGGAAATCACCGCTGGCGGACGACGAAGCATGCGCTCAGGGTCTCGTGTTCCAGATCGTCCGTCCGGCGAGCCGCCCAAGCTGACCGTCAAGCTGACCGACGATGGGAAACACGGGCCGCGCACTATCACCGCGCGAGCAAGGGTGACGGAGATGGCGTCGCCGATTTATTACACGACCGGCACCGATGCGCGTGGAGTTTATCACAACGCCCGGGTGCTGTGGGAACTTTTCGGTCCCGGCGTCGAGGACTATCGGGCGCTGCTTCCAACTGGCGCCAATCCCCGAACCACGTTCGACGGCAAGAGTGCCGAACTCGAAATCGAATTCCGTCTCACGCAAACTGGCCGCTATCGTCTGCGCGCTGCGACGACCGACCTTGCGGGACGTTCAACAGTGGTGTGGAAAGAGATTATCGTGCGCGAGTAAGACCGGTGGAATTTGTCGCTGGCTGGTAGGGCGCGTCACTCCGTGCGCGCCGGGCGTGACTTGCAATAAGCGGCGCGCACGGAGTGATACGCCCTACCTCTGAACACCGATCTTCAGGCGTAAATGAAATCAATCATCAATGGCAAAAAGCGGTTCAGACTCAACACCTTCGTCATTCAGCGTTCAACGCGATGGTCAGTCGGGCGATCTCCGCCCGATGTCGGCGGAAAGTTTCCAGGTCGGTCCAAGTGTGGCTCAAGACGCGATCTCCTTCGCGCAGGAAATCGCGGCTTTGTACAAAAGCTTCGTCGGACATTTCCATGATGTCGTTGACGGCGATTCGAATAACCTCTTCGGCTTGCTCCACCAATTCCCGCTTCTTCGCTGACTGGCGGTGTTGCCGGATGGCTTGTTCCAGCAGAGTGATGGCGGACACGTCTTCCAGCCCATCGCGCACAGCTTCCCAACGCACACTCGGCACCGGCAATTCGCCCGGATACACCAGCGCGTACTCGTCATTGAAAGTTTTGCCGGCAAACCAATGATCCACGTCTGTGGTGCTATGGGTCCAAAAACCGATGCCGCTCAGGCCAAAAAATTTTGCCCGCCAGGCGTTGGCGCGGTTGTAGCGCAGCGGCGAAAGTGATTTGACCTGGGAGAAGCACTCATAAGACCACACGGTCTTCGCGGTCATGATGCGTTTGATCCGTGGATCGCCGGAGAGCAAACCGGAAACCAGGTACATGTTCGGCGCCCAGACATCCACCAGCGGCTCGATGCGCTCAAAATCCTTCCAGGACAAGCCAGCGACGGGATCGGTGTAGGTGCGCAGTTTGGGATCGGCTTCGCGAATAAGCCCACCGGCATCCAGCAGGACCGGGATGTTCACACCGTTATCCAGGCCCGGTTCATCGAGCAGATAAAAGGCGTAATCCTCGTAGCGCCAGCCTCGCCCGCGCAGATGATCCCGGAACTCGAGGATGTAGGCGATTTCAGTCGGGCGTTTTTCGGCCTCAGTTTTTTTCACGGCAAACTCAATGGGCGGATGATTCAGATGAAATAATATTTTTCCGCGACCTTGCAAACGTCCCAACTCGGCGTCCAGCGTTGGCCAGTCGATTATTAGTTTGCCTGCGGCATCGCAGCGCGCCGGCGGGATCGTCGAGCGTGGGAAAATATTCACCCCATGCCGCGCCATGTCGTCCAGCACCTCCTTGGAACGGGTGGGGAACCAGCGGTTCGGCACATAGTCCCATGTGCAAAATGTGAGCGGAAATTCCTTGGGCAGACGCAGGTTCACGACTTCGATGGCTAAGGGAAGTTCGAGCTTATTCGTCTCATTTTGCATTGGTGCGATGGTGACACGTCCCGTGTAGTTCCCTGGAGCCGCGCCGCGCGTGTCCACGCTCCACCAAATCTTCACCGAGCGATGACCCGGAATCGTCACCAACCCGGCGTCTGCCAGCTTCACCAATGCGTCTGGCACACGCTCGCCATTCACCGAACCGGTGGCCACCACCTCGCGAAATAGAATCGTTCCACCAAAAACCACCCCGCTGTCGCTGATCAAATTGGTGAACGTGATCCTGGCGCGAACTGCTTCACTTCGAGTCGAGGCGATGACGAAAGCCCCCTGGTCAGCTTCGTTTTGATAGAGATTTTGCAGAGCGACTTTTTGTTCGCGTCCAGCTTCGCCCTTGGACGGGGCAAGGCGTGTTTCATCAAACGCACCATACGCCTCAGTCGGCCAGACGCGGAGCAATTCTGGTGGCGTTGGTTCGGGTTCGCTCCGGTTAAATCCCGGAATCTTCCACGCCTTCTCGTCCAGCAGATGGCCCGCAGAATCCTTCGCCGTCGCGCGCAGTGTCCATGCACCTGTGCGAACCATGCTGGGCAGTGGAATTTCAATTGCCGACCGTGCGGTCAGGCTGCTCACGATACGCGTCCACCCATTGGTGTCGGTCAGGCCGAGGCTGACATTGATGAGCGCACCGCGCGGGTTGCGCACCTCAAGCGCCGAGGTTTCATCCAATTGACCGGCTGGTGGTGGCCGCAAACTCACTTCGCCCGGCTCGCCCGTTTTTCCATATTGCGACTTTGGCGCTCCTGGTCGCAGACGATAGGCCAGCAACGTTGTCGTCGTGACCAGAAGATCCGTGCGTCCGCTGGCGGAATCTACAATTGGCGTGAGGGCGGAAGGCAGAATGCCGGAGAGGTGAACATCGTCGAGGCGGCCACCATTCTCGTCGAACGCATAGACGTGTTGGTGAAAAGTGGGAAGGAATATTTCGCTGTGGCCATCGCCATCGGCATCCAACACGAGTGGCGTTGCGCGGGTCTTGGCGCGGAACAGGTGTGTCCAAACGGGGCGGCCTGCAACATCAATGGCGTGCAGGTTGCCCCACAACCCAGGACAGAGAATCAACGGCGCGGCATTGGTGCGTGGCAGAAAAGTGATGCTGTTGTTCAAGGTGTCGCCGGTCGGACACTCCCAACGGATTTCTCCCTCCAAGCTGATGCCGAATAACGATCCTGAACTGGTTCCGCACAAAATGATTTTACGATCGGGCAAAGTAAGAACCTCCGGTCGGGTCAGAATTTCTTTACCGAGATCACGCTGCCAACGCACATGGCCGCTGTCATCGAGGCAGAATAGAGTCGAGCCTCCAGCGACCAAAAGATTCTCCTCGATTTGATTGCGAACGATGCGTTGGGATGGCGCTTTGATGGATCCCGCGCCCAAAGCGTTTGTCCAGACGATGTTCCCGGTCGGACTTAGACAAGTAACGATTCCCGCTCCATCGCCGTACACGAACGCCGATCCGGAACCATTCCGAATACGAACCGGCGTGGCGCGACCCCAGCCGGTTTCTCCCGGTAATTTATGCTGCCACACCAAATGAAACTTGTTGTCCAATCCGACGACCAATCCTTCGACGCTTGCCACCAGCAGGCG
Organism: Verrucomicrobiota bacterium; assembly: GCA_043775015.1. Classification (GTDB taxonomy): domain Bacteria; phylum Verrucomicrobiota; class Verrucomicrobiia; order Limisphaerales; family CANJXF01; genus CANJXF01. The sequence goes on along the minus strand of JAYVSV010000040.1, from coordinate 34,876 downwards.
CACGTCCGGTGTTTCGTCAACCAGTGTCGGCGTGGTGGTCCAGCGCCCTGCGGGCAATTGGACAACGAGTCCGTCCTGGCCCGAGCCAATGGCCGTGCCGTCGTTTCCCCAAAGCATCAGTTGACCGCCACGATTAATAACGAGGATTTCCGGCTTATCTTTCTGACTAAACTCCGCCACGAGCGGGGAGGCTTCCACCGGCCATTGTCCGGCCATGCGCGTCCACTGAATTTCCATTGTGCGACCGACGCAAGGCGTCATGGCAGCGGCGATCAAAAACGGTTTTAGCAATATTCGAATGTCGTGCCGGAAAATATTATTTTGCATAGGGACGACGCTGCTATGTCACGAATCAGTCTGGTTCGCAACAGGCAACTGCAAACCGTTTTTCAAAAAGGGAAAGAAATTGAAATGAAGTTGCAAAATGGCCGCCGCACGTTCAGCCTTTTCAGAAATTCCTGCGGAATGAAACGAAAGTGATTCGACGCGGCGCGTTGCAGTTTAAACAACAACCGTCGCGGCAGTGGTGGACTTAAATTATATGCTGACAATAAGAAAAGCTGCCGTGATCGGGGCTGGAAACATGGGCGCGCAAATTGCCGCGCATCTCGCCAACGTCGGAATTCCATCGCTCCTGATGGACATCGTTCCCACTGAACTTCTGCCCGAAGAACAAAAACGCGGGCTGACCTTGCAATCGCCCGAGGTCCGCAATCGCGTCACCAAAACACTTTTTGAGCGCGCGAAAAAACTTTCGCCCAATCCCCTCTTCGTTCCCGAGGCGGCGAAGCTGGTTCGCATCGGCAACGTCGAAGACAATCTCGCCGAAATCAAAGACGCCGATTGGGTGATCGAAGCGGTGTTGGAACGCATGGATTTGAAGCAATCGATCCACGCCAAAATCGCTGCGCTGGCTCGACCGGACGCTCTCGTCACCACCAACACCTCCGGACTTTCCATCGCGGGCATGACGACTGGATTGCCGCTCGAATATCGCAAGCGCTTTTTCGGCACGCATTTTTTTAATCCGCCGCGCTACATGCGGTTGCTCGAATTGATTCCAACGCCTGACACCGATCCTGCGTTGTTGAAATCGTTTGGAGAATTTGGCGAAGCCGTTTTGGGCAAAGGAATTGTTTGCGCGAAAGACACGCCGGGATTTGTGGCCAATCGCATCGGTTGCTTCGACATGCAACAAGTGTGCGTGCTCATGATGGAAGAAGGTTTGACCATTGATGAAGTGGACGCGATCACCGGCCCGGCGATTGGCCGACCCAAGAGCGCTACGTTTCGCCTCGGCGATATCGTCGGAGTCGATCTCATGGTGCAAATGGGACGTAATCTTCGCGGGTTGTTGAAGCACGATCCGCAACTCGATGTTTTCCGCTCGATTGATTTCATCGAAGACATGGTCAAGCGCGGTTGGTGGGGCGAGAAAAAAGGACAAGGTTTTTATCAACGCATCATGACTGAAAAAGGCCGCGCGCTTCTGACTCTGGATTACAAGACGATGGAATATCGTCCGCAGGAAAAGCCGCAATTTGAATCGCTCGCGGCCGCAGCAAAAATTTCCGATCGGGCGGAACGGATTCGCACCCTTTGCGCCGCGACGGATAAAGCGGGCGTCTTTGCCTGGAAACATCTCAGCTCCATGATTTGTTATTCGGCCAACCGGCTTACTGAAATCGCCGATGACATCGTCACCGTCGATAACGCGATGAAGTGGGGCTACAACTGGGAACTCGGCCCGTTTGAAATTTGGGACGCGCTGGGCGTCAGCCCAACCGTGGAACGCTTGAAGAAGGAAGGTCGTGAAGTGCCGACGCTGGTTCGCGATCTCATTTCCAGCGGGAAAAGTTCCTTTTATGAAGAGCGCGCTGGACAGCGTTTCTTCTTCGATGTTGCGAAACGCAATTTCGTTCAGGAACTCGAAGCGCCGAAAGTCATTCATCTTCCGCGCCTGCACAAAAACAACAAAGTCGTGCGCAGCAAACCGGGCGCGAGTCTGGTTGATCTCGGCGACGGCGTGGCCTGTCTCGAATTCCATGTGAAGATGAACGTGATCGGGAGCGATCAACTCGGGATGTTGAAAGAATCGTTGGAGGAAGTGCGGAAAAATTTTGCGGGTCTGGTGATAGGCAATCAAGGCCCGCATTTCTCCGCTGGCGCAAACCTCTTGCTGCTGACCACACAAATTCAAAATCAGGATTGGGACGAAATCGACTTGATGACACGGACGTTCCAGCAAGCCACGAGCACGATACGGCAATTTGAAAAACCGGTGGTGGCGGCGTGCCACGGCTATACCCTCGGCGGAGGCTGCGAGATCGCGCTGGGCAGCGATCACATCGTCATCGCTGCGGAAACCTACATGGGTCTTCCCGAAGTGGGCGTTGGCCTGATTCCCGGAGCGCACGGAACCAAGGAAATGTTGATTCGTTGCACCGACCCAGTGATTCGCAACGACGAGGCCGATTATTTTCCCGGAATTCGTCACGCCTGGGAAACGATTGGCATGGCGAAGGTTTCCACGAGCGCAGCCGAAGCCGCCAAACTGCGTTTCTTGCGCAGCGGTGAAACCACCATCGTCCTGAACAAAGACTGGCTGATTGGCGAAGCGAAGGCGAAAGTTTTACAGTTAAGTGACGGCTATCGCCCGCGTCCGCAGCGCACCGACATTCCTGCCATTGGCGAAAGCGGATTAACCCTCTTCAAAATGATGCTCCAGCAGATGCGCGCGGGCGGGCAAATCAGCGAACACGACCAAAAGATCGGGACCAAACTTGCCTACATTTTGTGCGGCGGCGATCTGACTTCGCTGAGTTTTGTTTCCGAGCAATACATCATGGATCTGGAACGAGAAGTTTTCCTGAGCTTGTGTGGGGAACCCAAAACGGTGGAGCGGATCAAACACACGCTCAAGACCGGCAAACCTTTGAGGAATTAAAATTATGAAAGAAGTTTTTATTGTTTCAGCAGCGCGCACGCCGGTCGGCAAAGCTCCCAATGGACGACTCAAAACCGTGCATCCGGCGGATCTCGGTGCGCTCGTCATCAAGGAAGTGCTCAAGCGCGCGCCGCAAGTTTCTCCTGAACAAATCGAGGATGTCATCCTCGGTTGCGCGATGCCGGAAGGAGCGCAAGGAATGAACATGGCGCGAATTTCGTGTCAGCGCGCCGGTTTGCCGGAGACCGTTCCGGGCGTCACGATCAACCGCTTTTGCGCCTCGGGCCTGGAAGCGATTGCGATGGGCGCGCAACGCATTTTAAGCGGGATGGCGGACATCATTATCGCTGGCGGCACCGAAAGCATGAGCCAGGTTCCAATGGGCGGATTCAAGATGGCGCCAAACCCTTGTCTCGTGGATGAAATGCCCGACGCGTATCTCGCGATGGGATTCACCGCCGAAAATGTGGCCAACCAATTTCAAGTCTCGCGCCAGGATCAGGACACCTTTGCCTACGAAAGTCATCAGAAGGCGATCGCGGCGATTGATGCCGGTCGGTTCAAAGAGGAATGCGTTTCCGTAAGCGGGCGCGAAGTGACGCTTGATAAAAACAGCAAGCGCAAGGTCGCAGAATTTATTCTTGAAACCGACGAAGGCCCGCGTCGCGACACGTCGTTGGAAAAACTGGCGACGTTGCGCCCTGCGTTTAATCCCAAAGGCTCGGTGACCGCTGGAAATGCTTCCCAACGCAGCGATGGTTCCGCGGCGGTAATTCTGATGTCCGGCGAAAAAGTGAAGGAACTGGGGATCAAACCGTTGGCGCGTTTTGTGACGTATGCGGTCGGCGGCGTCGCCCCCGGCATCATGGGGATTGGTCCCGTGGCCGCGATTCCAAAAGCACTGAAAAAAGCCGGCTTGAAAATTGAGGACATGGATTTGGTTGAACTGAACGAAGCGTTTGCCAGCCAGGCGCTCTCGGTCATTCGCCAATGCGGAATTCCCAAAGATCGAGTCAACGTGAACGGCGGGGCCATCGCTCTCGGCCACGCGCTCGGTGCGACGGGCGCGAAGTTGACGGTTTCGATTCTGCACGAACTCAAGCGACGCAACGGGCGTTACGGCCTGGTGACAATGTGCATTGGCGGCGGAATGGGTGGTGCTGGAATTTTTGAAATGTGCCGCTGACCAAGGAGAATTGATTTGAAAATATTAGTGCCGCTCAAACGAGTTCCCGATCCCGACACAAAAATTCGCGTCAAACCCAGTAGCTCCTCCGTGGACTTCGACGGTGTGAAATTCGCGGTGAATCCTTTCGACGCCATCGCCTTGGAAGAGGCGTTGCGCATCAAAGAGAACCTGGGTGAAAACGAAATAGTCGTGGTTAGTATCGGCGGTGATGAATGCGTCGAGCAACTGCGTGTTGGACTCGCGATGGGCGCGGACCGCGCGGTGTTAATCAAGACTGCCGAGGATTTTGATTCGCTGGCCATCGCGAAAATTCTCGCTGCCGTTTACAAACGTGAGCAACCGGGCTTCGTCCTGATGGGCAAACAAGCCATTGACGATGACTCCAATCAAGCCGGACAAATGCTGGCCGCGTTGCTTGGCCTCGGACAGGCCACCTTCGTTTCGAAACTGGAACTGTTTGAAAATAATACCAGGGCGCGTTGCGGACGTGAAACCGATGCGGGCATCGAAACCGTTGCGGTAAAATTTCCCGCAATTATCACGACCGACTTGCGATTGAACGAACCGCGTTACGTTTCTCTTCCCGGCATCATGAAGGCGAAGAAAAAGCCGCTCGAAGAAATCACATTGTCCGATCTCGGCGTGAACGTCACGTCGCGCACAAAAGTCCTCGCCCTCGAACCACCACCGAAACGCAAAGCAGGCGTGCGCGTGAAAACCGTGGACGAATTGGTGGACAAATTGCGGAACGAAGCAAAAGTCATTTAGCTGCCATGCCAAAAATTCTCGTCATTGCCGAACACGACGCCGGCCAATTGAAACTCGCCACCCTTTCCGCGATGGGTTTTGCGCACAAAGTCTGTGCGGCCACGGGCGGCTCCTACGCTGTCTTGATTCTCGGTCAGGGAATCGCGACTGCCGTTGAAACCTTGCGCAGTTACGCCGCTGGCTGTGTGCTGGTGGCCGATAGTCCCGCGCTCAAAGAACCTCTCGCCGACCGATACGCCTACGTGATCGACGAAGTCGCGCGCTCGCAAAACGCGACGATGGTCGTCGGCGCTGCCTCAACGTTCAGCAAAGATGTGCTGCCCCGTGCCGCCGCGCTGCTGGACGCAGGAATGATCAGCGATGTGATTGACGTGGTGCCCGACGGCGACGACTTCATTTTCAAACGAGTGATGTTCGCAGGCAACGTCATTGCCACCGTGAAGCTGGAAGGCGCACTGAAATTTCTCACGGTGCGTTCAGCGGCATTCACGCCGCCCCAGAAAGCTGCGGAACTTTCTCCCGTGACATCCGTTGCGATAGACGAATCAAAACTCCCGTCGCAAATCGAATTTTTAGGCAGCGAGGCGAAAGTCGCGGGCAGGCCTGATTCCACCGAAGCGCGCGTGGTGATTTCTGGAGGACGAGCGATCAAAAATTCTGAAGATTTCGAACGATTGATTGGCGGCCTCGCTGATGTGATGGGTGGCGCGGTCGGCTCTTCACGAGCGTTGGTCGATTCGGGCATCACGCCCAATTCGCTGCAAGTCGGACAAACCGGCAAAGTGGTTGCTCCCGACCTCTACATCGCGGTGGGTATTTCCGGCGCGATTCAACACATGGCCGGCATGAAAGACACGAAAGTCATCGTGGCGATCAACAAAGATTCGGAAGCGCCGATTTTTGAAGTGGCTGATTACGGACTGGTGGGCGACGTGTATCAAGTCGTGCCGGAACTCATTGCGAAGTTGGGTAAATAGGTGTGTAGGCCAAAGAAGCTCAACCCCATCGTGAAAACACATTGGCTCTTGCTTGTTGCAACGACGGTCAGCCTGACGTCGTGTTCTAATCCGCCTGTTCGCCCACTTATTCTTCCGCAGCGGAACCCAACATCGTACACCTTTCGAATGCCTGTTACCGAGTTTCTGACCGGGGCTACTCAGGCCCTCACGTTTCGTCACCAGATTCAGGAGCCGATCTTTGCACCTCTCGATGGGCATACTGCAATTTTCAGCATGGAGGATTCGAAACACCATTTGTTTGCCCCTGAAGCACTTTTTCGCGATCCAGCCAATACGAACGACCTGTATCTCCACAACCATGGTTGGCCTATCGCTCCTTCAAGTGTTTATCGCGGCGCAAAAGAGGGTCTCGCCTTTTTCGCCAGCTTTCACCTTCATCTTACGGATACTGGCACGAATATTACGGTCGCTACGGTCACTGCCCTGGATACACGAATTGTTAATGGTTGGTATTTTGGGTTGAACATACACACCGGGTTTGGCCGCCAAGCACGAATTGTCCCTGCCAGCCCGACAACGGTGGAGGAATACGCTATCCTTCTTTATCTTGGTCGTTACCTTGGTGTCACTAACATGCCAGAGCTTATCGTCCCATCCCCATGACCGAGCCGCCACACACTTATTTGTCTGCTTAACCATGCGAGAATAACGCGTCATGATGCAACCCACCCGCGAAACTTTTGGCAACATCCCCAATTCGTCGCAGATCATTTTCTACTGCCTGACGATGGTGACGATGGTGGTTTTCGCTTACGGAATCTGGCGGCGGTTTAGAATGTGGCGGCAGGGCACGCCCATCGGCTTGAAAGAATTGGTCGTTGGAAGTCTCAAACAGATCTGGGCGAAAATAAATCCCGGCCTACGGCGATTGCTGGTCGAGGGACTGGGACAGAAACGGGTGCGCGGACGCGGCCTGGCGGGTTGGGCGCATATCGTGATGTTCGCTGGTTTCATGATGCTCTTCCTCGGCACAACGCTGCTGGAGATTGACCACCTGTCCTCAGGCATTTCCGAAGCGCTCCATTTTCACAAGGGAACTTATTACGTCATTTACGAAGCCACTCTCGATGTGTTTGGCATCTTGTTTCTGGTCGGTTGCATTTTCTTTTTGTGGCGGCGGACGCGCCGGCCTCCGAGCATCGGGCATAAGGCGACGGATTGGTACGTGCTCGGCTCGTTCATCGCCATCGGTGTCACCGGTTATCTTCTGGAAGGATTGCGCATGGCCTGGCAGCAGCCGACCGGGATCGCGGCGCACTGTTCGCCGGTCGGCCTGTGGATTTGGCACCGGTTCTCCGGCCTGACGGAAGCCGCCGCGCGCTCGGCGCATTTCACGGTTTGGTGGGTTCACGCCATTCTTGTCTTCGGCTTCATCGCGTCCATTCCCTACACGCGCTTGCTGCACATGATCGTCGGGCCGATCAATCTTTTCCTCGCCCAGCCTGTCCTCGGAAAACTCGTGCCGGTCTCGATGGAGGAAGTGGAAAAAACTGAGCGCGTCGGCGTCAGCGCCATCACCCATTTCAATCAGCAACAACTCACCAGCCTCGATGCGTGCATGGAATGCGGTCGCTGCGAAGAAGCTTGTCCCGCTTTTGCCACAGGTAAACCGCTCTCGCCAAAACGCGTCGTGCAAGATTTGAAAGGGTTGATGACATTAGCCCTGCGCCCGCGCGCGAGCGGCTCCACTTTTCCGCTTCCGGCTTTGCACAACGACATCATCCAGGCTGAAACACTTTGGTCCTGCACGGCTTGCAGCGCGTGCGTGAAAGTGTGCCCCGTGCGCATTGACCCACTCACGTTGATCACCGACATGCGACGGAATCGTGTCGGCGAAGGCGAATTAAGCGGCACAGCGGCTACAGCATTGCGCCGCATGCAATCGAGTTCTAATCCGTGGGGCCTTCCCGCCGCCGATCGAGCGAATTGGTCGGAAGAATTAGGCGCGCCCACCGCGAAGGAAAATCCGAATTTCGAAGTGCTCTACTGGATTGGCTGCGCCGGTTCGTATGATCGACGCGCTCAACGCGTGGCGCGCTCCGTCGTAAAACTTTTAAAAGCAGCCGGTGTCAATTTCGCCATCCTCGGGCGCGAAGAAAAATGCACTGGAGAATCCGCGCGCAGGCTGGGAGACGAATTTCTATTTCAAGAACTGGCGCAGGCGAACATTGCCACTCTCGCGAAATACAATGTGCGGAAGATTCTGGCGCACTGCCCGCATTGCTTGAACAGCTTGCTCAAGGATTACTCGCAATTTGGCGGCGAATACGAAGTGATTCACCATACGCAATTCATTTCGCAACTGATTCAAGCCGGCCGGTTAAAAATTCCCAGTGGCGACGGTGAAAGTGCCACGGACTCGGTGACTTATCATGACCCTTGTTATCTGGCGCGGGTCAATGGGATTCACGAAGCTCCACGTGACGTGCTGCGAACGGCCTTGGGCGCGACAGCGAAACCTACAGACTTTCGCGAGATGTTGCGCAATCGGGAGAAGACCTTTTGTTGCGGCGCGGGCGGTGGCCGCATGTGGATGGAAGAAGACCCCAAGAAACGTGTTTCCACCGTTCGTGCCAAGGAAGCTTTGGAGACCGGTGCGAAAACGGTGGCGGTAGGTTGCCCATTCTGTCTGACCATGATGACCGACGGTGTGGCCGCCCAAGCCGGTGAAGCGCGCGTGATGGATGTCGCAGAAATTTTAGCGGAGCGGATGAAAATTTAAATTTTCCCTGGGTTAATTCTCCCCGTGGACTCGAACCGTCAGATCAGAAAGGGCTTTGTAAAGCTGCGGGCTGTCCAGTTGTGGGTTCTGTTGCAGGGCCTGACGCGTTTGGGTGATGACCGAGTCAACGGCCTTTTTTTGAGCTTCGTCAACGGGCTGCGTTTGGGCGACCTGGTCCATGATAAGAATTGCGGCCGTGTAGTTACTTGCCTGAAGAGCAGCACCCGCCTGAGCGACTTGTTGTTTTAAAGTGGTGTCAGCTTTTTCAAAACTCTTTTGCAGTTGTTCAGCAGCAGCTTTGGCTGATTGACTCTTACTACACCCTGCAATCAGCGCCGCGACTAGGACCACAGCCATCATCCAGCCGACTGACTTTATTTGCGTTCTCATTGATCGTTGCTGCCGTGGTTGGACTAAAATGCCGCCTTGAAATAGTTGTTTTGGCTACTGGTATTGTTCGGCACATCTGGCAGCAAACCGAAGTCTCCACTTCGCAATTTTCGATATTTTCTGTACTCAGCGTGACCGTCACAGAATACCAGGTTGCCACCCTCGTTATGGACGTTGGAAAGATTTTCCCGCAGACCGCTGGAAATGAATGATTCATGGGTCGAGCGGCTCGCCCACATGTGCCATTCACTGTAGCTGGTTGGTCTAAGCCCGTTTAGTTCCGCCTCATCTCTGACATCAGGCTCCGGTTGGTTCCATAACTGATGGGAGAGTGACCAGGCTTCCTGCATAAGAATAATTGCGGATGGTTTAGGCACCACTGACAGTGGCCGGCCCAACGGAACTGTATTCATGGACAAACCGGTGCTGCTGAAAAACGTCGGGGCGTAAACCGGATTTGGATTCGCTTTCAGCGAGGGACAATTGTAAACTTGCGGCGATGGGAGACCGACCTTGCGACCAAGATAAGGCACCAACAGGTTCAATGCGTTCGGCGGGGCAGATGGATTATTGAAATCACTAACCGGATGACGCTTGGTCGGCAGTCTTCGCGTGTCCTGCTCATACATGTGGAGAGCCATACCCACCTGCCGCATATTACTCAAACACGCCACGCCTCTACCCTTTTCCTTGGCCTTCGAAAGCGCTGGCAGAAGCAATCCCGCCAAAATGGCAATGATGGCAATGACCACCAGCAGTTCAATGAGCGTGAAACCAATGCGCCGACACGGAAGCGCCTTCTTCTGAAAAAACGATGTTTTCATAAATGGTTCTGGTGCAAAGTTCACTTGGAAACGCCTGGCAGTCAATCGTAAACAAGTTCAAACCAAGCCAATTACTTGCGCGGACAATTGGTATCAGCGCCGCATCGTCGAACCGAATTTTTTCTGTCGTAAGGGTTGACGATAAAATAATTGGCCGCCAATCTCTCAGCGATTCCACACCTATGAAACATTGTTTTCTTAAAATTCCATTCCTGGTCTGATTCGTGAGTTTTTCTTTATGAGTGACGATAATAAGAATACGAACGCAAAATTCGCCCTTTGGGTTTTGTTCGGCATCAACGCGATCAATTTTTACGACCGCCAAATCTTCGCGGCGGTGACGGAACCGATTCGGAAAGAGTGGGCGCTGAGCGACACCGAGATCGGCACTCTCGGGATGGCGTTTACCTTGGTTTATGCCGCAATCGGTCTGCCGCTGGGTCGTCTGGCGGATTCGTCCAGCCGTAAAAAAATTCTGAGCATCGGCGTGGCGGCCTGGAGCATTCTGACCGCCGTGTCCGGCTTGGCCTGGAATTATGGCGCGCTCTTTGCAACACGAATAGGCGTCGGCGTCGGCGAAGCCAGTTGCGCCCCAGCCGCCAATTCGTTGATCGGCGATTTGTATCCGCCGCGAAAACGAGCGGTCGCACTCTCCATCTTCATGCTTGGGTTGCCGATTGGAATTTTCTTCAGCTATCGAATCAGCGGAATGATTGCGGCACATTATAGCTGGCGCGAGGCCTTCTACTTTGCCGCTATTCCGGGGTTGGTGCTGGCGTTTCTTGCACTCAAAATCAAGGAACCACAACGCGGCGCTTCGGAAGGGCATCCAGCAACCGCACGGCAACGAGCAGGATCGCCCTACCTGGTCGTGTTGGGTATTCCGACCATTCTGTGGATTATCGTTTCGGGTGCGTTGCACAATTTCAACATGTATGCGGTCAACTCGTTTCTCCCCGCGTTTCTCATGCGCACTCACTTAATGAAACTAAAGGAAGCCACCAACGTTTCCTCCATCGTTTTGGGAGCGGTGGGAGTCATCGGTCTGCTGGGCGGTGGCTGGGCGGCAGATCGCTTGAGCCGAACACGAGCCGACGGGCGGCTGCTTTTGTCGGCGGTCACGATGCTGATTGCAGCTCCGTGCATTTACTTTGCGCTGCGACAACCTCCCGGCGCGACGACGGCGTTCATGGTGTTGATGGGCACCGGTTCGATGATGATGTTTGTTTATTATTCCGGAGTCTATGCCGCCATCCATGATGTAATTGAACCTTCTCTGCGCGGAACCGCGATGGCTCTCTATTTTTTTGCAATGTATATTCTCGGCGCAAGCCTTGGCCCGTTGGGCACCGGAATGTTGAGCGATCATTTCGCGAAAAAAGCGATGGCTGCTGCCGGAGCCACCACCATGACTGAACAATTTAAAGCGACCGGACTCCACAGTGCGATGTATGTGATACCGGTCCTCTGCGCCATCCTCGCTTTCGTGCTCTTCGCCGCGTCGCGCACGGTCACTGCGGACATGGAAAAATTGCGAAAGTGGTTAAAGGAACAGGATTCAACTAAGGCCGATGTGCCAAATGTTCCATAAGGAGCCGAAGCTTGACGCTTAAATACTGAAGAACCACGCTTGCAATCATGCACATGTTGCGAACGACCTGGTTAATCCTTTTATTTTCTGCTTGCACTTGGACAGTCTTCGCAAAGGACACCAAGACGATTTCGTTCGAGACTGCCGACTTCTGCTACATCATCTCGACCGGAGCCAGGAACGTGGCGTTTATTGATCGCGCAACCGGAACCAACTACCTTCGCACTACAAATTCTTCCACCTGTGCCTATATCCGGCTCAAAGGCAAAGAACACTCCGCCACTTCAGCGACAATGGCCGAAGGTCGTCTGACGCTGCGCTTTGGAAGATCTGGTCTCACGGCTGTTATCAAAACCGAAACGCATCCATCCTTTATCACCTTCAGCATTGAGTCGGTTAAGGGAGGTGACATTGATGCTCTGACCTTTCTCAATATTCCCCTCACCTTGAAAGGAACTCCGGACGAACGTTTCGGCGCGTGTGCGCTTTCGCTCAATCTTTTCACTCGAGTCGATGCCTTGCCTGCATTGCAACATGAACTCCGCGCCTCATGTGAAAAGAAGTTCGGCATGATCGGAGCAAAGGCAGCAATCGTTGGTGTACCGATGGGTAAAATTCTTCCAGCCATCCAGGAAGCGTTAAGCCAGGAGAGCGAACTACCCGTCTGCAAGGTCGCCGGCCCGTGGGCACACGAGGTTGCTTTCAACCACGGCTCCTACCTTTTCAACTTCGGCTCGCTTACCGAGACCAATGTGGACAATTGGATCGAGATGGCACGGAGCCTTGGCTTCACCCAGATTGACAATCACGGTGGCGGCGAGTTCTTCCGTTTTGGCGACATGGAATTGAATCGCAAGAAATGGCCGGATGGCTGGGATACTTACCAACGCATCGTGGAGCGATTGCACACGGCGGGAATCGGTTCCATTTTTCACACCTACGCCTTCTTCATCGACAAACGTTCGAAGTATGTGACGCCGGTACCGGACGCGCGCCTGGATGCATTCCGCACTTTCACACTTGCTGAGCCAATCAGTGCCGATGCGACGGAGATCACCGTCAATGAATCCACCGAAAAAATGTCCACGGTCACAGGTTTTTTTGAGCATAACAGCATCGTGCTGCACATCGGGGATGAACTGGTCACGTTTGGCGGAGTTAGCAAAAAAGCTCCCTGGCGGTTCACTGGAGTCAAGCGTGGAGCCTTTGGCACCAAAGCGAGCGGCCATGCCAGCGGTGCGAAGGCGCGGCACTTGAAGGAGTGCTTTGGCTTATTCGTGCCGAACGTCGAAACATCCCTCTTCGAGGAGATTGCTGCCAACCATGCCGAGGTGGTGAACAAATGCGGCTTCGACGGCATCTATCTGGACGCGATTGACGGAAGCTGGATCCTGCGCGGCGACGAAGATAATTGGTATTGGGCAAACAAGTTTGTGATCGAAATCCAGAAGCGACTGAAGAAACCGGTCGGTATGGAAATGAGTTCCATGGCACATCACTTCTGGCAATATCGCACCCGTTGGCAGGCCTGGGATTACCCGCAACGCGGCCACCAACGCTTCATCGACCTCCACGCGGAAGGGGTCAACGGCGGCTTACTTCTCCCGCTCCATTTGGGTTGGTGGGGTTTTCAATCCTTCAACCCGCCGCAAATCGAGCCGAGCTATCCGGACGTGATGGAGAATCTTGGCGCGAAACTCATCGGCTGGGACGCGGGCATTTCGCTGACCGCTGGTGTCGATCGCGAAACACTTCGCAACACTCCGCTCTTTCGCCGGGCGGCGGAGATCCTTCGCACCAGCGAAGAACTGCGCCACGCGAACGCTTTTGACGAAGCGACTAAATCCAAGTTGCGCGAGTCTGGAAAAGTATTTGCGCTCGGCAAAGACGCTACTGGCAAGCCGCAGTTCCATCGGATCCAATCGCAATCCCAAACTGTCGCGTTGGCGGAACCATGGACACTTTCCTGGCGTGCCACCAACTCGTTCGCGGTGCAGCCGATTAAGTTTCGTGTCGAAGCATTGATGTCGGCCGCTTCACTCAACGAGACCAACTCCATTTTGCTCGCGAACCTTGCCGCAGAGAATTCTAAACAGTGGAAACGCTCCAGTGCCACGGGTGTAAACTTCACCTTAACGTCAGCGAAGAAGAGTGAGCCACCGTTTGCGCAAGTGGCAGCCAACGTTGGCAAGGTCGCGCGAAAGGGAGCCTGGTTGCGGCTCGAAAAACGTTTTGAACCGACGCTGAATTTGAAGGAACACCAGGCACTCGCCGTTGAAATCGAAGGCGATGGTTCCGGCGCCTTGTTGGCCATCCGAATCGAAAGTCCGCAGCACATTGCCTATGGCGCCGTGGCTGACCGATACGTCACGCTGGATTTTACGGGCCGTCGTTCGTTCACGCTGGTCGAAACCGAGTCCACGCGCTGGGGCGATTACGTTTGGAACGACGGCAAAGGTCTCTACAACGTCTATCGCGAAACGATCAACTTTGGTGTGGTGGATTCGGTTAGTGTGTGGTTGCAAAATCTCCAGCCTGGCCACAAAACGAAATGTCGCATTGGAGCTATTCGCGCTGTCACGATGCGCGCTGTCACCGTGAAAAATCCGAAACTTATGGTCGAAGGAAAAGCCATCGAGTTCCCCGTCGAGTTAGCCTCCGGAAGCTGGATTGAGTGCAACGGTCCTGATGACTGCGCGATCTACGGTTCCAAAGGTGAAGCACTGGGCAAAGTGATTCCGCGTGGCGATTGGCCAATGATTTCTGCTGGCTCAAGCTCGTTAGAATTCTCCTGCGAATCGGGCGGCGATTCCAAGCCACGCGCGCGAGTGACCATTTTCAATTCCGGCGAAGAGCTTTGATCTTCTCGAGAAATGGACGCATGTTCATTAAACAAAAGCAAATAAGCTTGGCCTCACTCGCACTCGTCTCTATAAAAAAAGAAATCCAAACCATTATGAACATCCGAAAATTTCGCGCGCTGTTTATCAGCCTTGTTTTTGTTTCCTGTTTTTCCCTGCGAGCGGAGGAACCTGCGGCAGTTTTCAAAGCCGGCGTCGGCAAACGTGACATCACACCCAAGGAACCCGTTCCGATGTGGGGTTACGGCGCGCGTCACGCGGCGCTTTCAACGGGTACGTTGGATCCGCTTTATGCGAGCGCCGTGGTGATTCAAGCGGGCGACAAGAAACTGGCCATCGTCGGGCTTGACCTTGGGCGTTCCCCTGCGGAAAAAACAATTCAAAATATTCGCACGCGAATCAAGGAGAAGGCCGGTATTGAATATTCCTTCATCGCCGGCTCGCATTCCCACCACGGCCCGGTGCTCGAATTGACCGACGAAGAAGGGAAAGGCAAAGGAAAATTCGATGCGTCGTTGCGTTACTACAAAGAATTGGAAGATGGAATTGTGGCCGCCATCGTTGAGGCCGACTCCAAATTAGCCCCAGCCAAAATGGCAACGGGTGTAACGAAGCTCGAAGGCTTTAATCGCAATCGCCAGACCAAGATCGAACCGAAATCGTCCGACCGCGATTTGGGAGTTATCCGCATTGATGATGCAAACAACAAACCGCTCGCGGTGATCGTGAATTTCACGGCGCATCCAACCATGATTTCTGCGGGCGTGCTGCAATTCTCGGCCGACTTTGTCGGCGCGATGAAGGCCACCGTTGAAAAAGAATTTGGCGGGCAAGCCATTTTCATGCAGGGCGCAGCCGGAGATATGTCGGCGAATGCTGGAGAAAATAAAGGACACGAAGGTTTTGGAAAAGCGTTGGGCGCAGAAGTCGTGAAGCTGGCCTCGAGTTTGAAACCTGAGGAGGTCGCCAAGCCTTCGCTCAAGGTGAAGGAAGACCGGTTTAAATTCAGCTCGCGAACGGATTGGAGCAATCCCGCGGTCAAAGTCGGCTACGGCGCGGCTTTTTTCCCTGAGCTAATCCCAAGCTTTATGGATGAATACGCCGATGGCATTCGTCCGCGTCTCACAGTCGCTTTGCTCAACGGCGACATCGCGCTCGTCGGCGCGTCGGGAGAATTTTTCTGCAACCATTCCGTCCGGTTGAAAGAACGGGCCCGGGTGAAACAGGTTTTCTTTTTCGGATACTGCAACGGCTATCATCAATATTTTCCCACCATCGAAGCGGTGGCCGAAGGCGGCTACGGCGCGGATGCCCAGGTCTCGCCGGTGGAGGTTGGCGCGGGCGAAAAATTGATGAACACCGCTTTGACCTGGATTTACCAGATGTTGGGAAAAATTAAATAATCTGAACGCGATTTCTGCAAACCACTTTGCCCGAATTTCTAATCTGATCACTATGCAAATCCACCACTCCCTTAGAGCCTGTCTGAAAAGTAGCGGCGGGCCTCTGGCCTGCCGTAGAGGGCGGCATCTTGCCGCCCGGACTGAGGCAGGATCGCGAGAAGACATTCTAGTAATCAGCGGCTCTCCAACACGGCTCGCACCTTTTCCGCCGGGCGAGACGCCACGGCTCCACGTCGGCCAAGATGGCCGACGCTACATTTTCAGACAGTCCCTTAGCTCTGCATTGTCCATTTCTCTTGGGCTTCTCTTAACCACCACCTCGTTGTCAGCCGATGACGCCAAGCCCGAGGCGCCGCTAAAACGCAAGCCGATCGAACGGTTGGCCACGGCGCGACTTCAGGCGACCCATGAGGATGTGCAGAAGTTGAAGGCGTTGCGACGGACTGTTCCGCCCCTGCCCGGCTTGTATGATTACCGCTCCATCCTGCATGCTCACGCGGAAGATTCGGCCCACACGGGCGGCACCCGTCCTGAGATGCTGGCGGACGCGAAAAAAGCGGATGTAAAAGTCATCATGCTCACCGATCATTTCCGCCCGCCACGGGATTTCATGGATAGCTGGCGCGGGATGAAGGACGGGGTGTTGTTCATTCCCGGTTCGGAAATTCGCGGGTTCCTGATCTATCCGACCAACTCGATCCTGGCCAAAATGGATTCGCCGGCTGCCGAATTCATCCCAACGGTCAGCGCGGGTGAGGGACTGATTTTCCTCTCGCACATCGAAGAGCGGCCCGACCATTCGATGGAAGGACTGACCGGCCAGGAAATTTACAATCGCCACGCTGACGCCAAGAAAGATATGGCTTCCCTGATTGCGTTGGCGATGCGTATGACCGACCCGAAACAAACCGAGGAGTTTAAGGAATCGTTGCGCCTTTACCCGGAGGAATTGCTCGCCTTCCAGGTGGATTATCCAGCGGACTACCTCAACAAATGGGACCACGAAACCCAGAAGCGCCGCCTCACCGGAGTGGCTGCAAACGATTGCCATCATAACCAGGTATTCGTTGTCAAAATGGTGGACGAAAACAGCGTGCGCATCGGAACCAATGTGGATCCGGACGATGGGATGCGGTTAGTCACCGCCTCCTCGCGACCCGGCATCAAGGAAATGACCAAGAACCATAAGCCAGGCGACGTTCTTGTCAGCCTGGACCTTGACCCGTATTACCGCTCGTTCTGGAATGTCAGCACTCACATCCTTGCGCCTGAACAAAACGAGAAAGCGATACGCGCCGCGCTAAAGGCCGGTCACGCCTACGTCAGCCATGATTGGATGTGCGACCCAACCGGGTTCCGCTTTGAAGCGCTGGCCAAAGGCGCTTCGAAATGGCAGGTACCCTCGAAAATGGCAAAGCCTTCCAAATCTCCCGCAGCCATCATGGGCGATGAAATCCCGTTCACCCAAGGAATGCGACTGGCCGCGCAGTTCCCGTTGACCACAAAGATTCGGCTGCTCAAAGACGGCAAGGTGATTCATGAAGAAACCCAGGCGTCCATGGACAAAGTCATTGAAGGGCCGGGCGTGTATCGCGTGGAAGGCTGGCTGACGCTCGATGGCGAAGCGCGCGGATGGATTTACGCCAATCCGATTTACGTGAGATAATCCCAAGCGTAGTCGCCAAACGCAAACGCGACGCTTGGCCAATCAGCGTTGGAAAATCATTTTCCTGATTGATCGGTACGCAAAGGCAGCCGATAATAAAGTCGTAACTCCGATCCAAATGCCGAATGAAAAAGCTCTATCATTTTTCCTGCAAGCGCAGAGCAAACTCCGCGTTAAAAATTCGTACCCCTTCGGTCGGGTTCACGTTGATTGAACTGCTGGTGGTGATTGCGATTATCGCCATTCTCGCAGGATTGCTGCTACCCGCCTTGGCCAAGGCCAAAGACAAAGCGCTCACCTCGAAGTGTCTGAGCAACCAAAAGCAATTGCAGATGTGTTGGCTGATGTATCTGGGCGATAACAACGACCGGATGGTGCAAAACAAACGAACGGGTAGCTCTAGCTCCTACCAAGCCTCGGCGGGATCGTGGATTCTCGGTAACGCCAGGCAAGATTTGAATACGACGAACATTGAGCAGGGCGTTTTGTTTCCCTACAATCGTTCTGTAGCCATTTACGTTTGTCCGTCGGACAAATCCAGAGCGATAAACCCCAAGGCGATTGTGCCAAGGACACGCAGCTATTCGTTAAGCGGTTACCTCGGTGGGCATCCGTACGAAGCCTACGTCACGACACGGGTGAAATATAAATATTTTGAATTAAACAAACCGGGACACTCCAAAGTTTTTACCTTCATTGACGAGCACGAAGGTAGCATCGACGACGGGCATTTTGGATTTCTCCCTGCACCGAACAACTCGTGGTACAACCTTCCTTCCAGTCGGCACAATCAAGGTTGCAACCTCGCCTTTGCCGATGGTCACGCGGAACACTGGCGCTGGAAAGCCGCCGCGTCCTATAAATTTGTCAGCGTCTGGCAGATGGCTTTGGCGGATCAAGTCCCCGATCTGCGGCGGTTACAGGGTGCGATTCCTGATCCTTAAAACTAGTGAAGTGGGTTTTGATCTTCGATCCGCGCCGCACTCCGATCACGTTTAATTCTATTTGGTTTCCTCATTTTTGATCCGATACAACTTCGATGCGGTTCGAATCACCAAACTGTCACGCGCAATCGCCGGAGTTGCCATGCACATTTCTCCCAAACTGTTTTTGCCGATCACTTTGTATTCCGGGCCAGGTTGAAAAACAAAAGTGTCGCCATCTTCACTCAGGGCGAAAATCTTGTTGCCGTAGGCCCAGGGTGAAGCGGTGAAACTGGTAACGCCTTCCGAGCGAACCCGCTGTTTGTCGTAAATTTCCTTCCCAGTCTTGGCGTCGCGACAACTGAAAAATCCAAAGTCAAACAGCACATAAAAGTAATCGCCATAAACCAGCGGTGAAGGATTGTAGGGGGAAGCCGTCTTTTCGCGCCATGCGATGGAGGCATTATTCGTCTCTCCGTCTTTGAGCGAGATGTCGCCGGTCGCGCCGGGACGAATTGCGTAAACCGGACGAAAATTATCACCCACATAACCTGAGCAAACGTAAAGCAGCCCGTGACTCGCAAACGGAGTGGGAATGACAATGGACGACATTCCGCCGAGTTCCCAAAGGACTTTGCCATCGAGATCGTAGGAACGAACTTTATTGCGGCCGGGCACGATCAACTCGGTTCTCTTTTCATTCTCCCAGACGTAAGGCGTGGCCCAATTGCTTTTTTCGTCGCGTTCGACGCGCCAGAGTTCTTTGCCGCTATTCTTGTCCAACGCCGCCAGAAATGATTTTTCTTCGTTGTCGTTCACGACGAAGAGTTGATTCTTATGCAACACGGGCGATGCGGCAGTGCCCCATCCGTAACGGGTGTTGGAGTGCCCCCACTTTTGTGACCAGACCTCCTTGCCATCCAGATCAAGGCAAAAAAGACCAAGGTTTCCGAAGTAGGCATAAACGTGCTTGCCGTCGGTCAATGGCGTCTCCGAAGCGTAGGTATTTTTTAAGTGGATGGAAGTGCTGGGCGAACCTTCGTGAACTTGTTTCTCCCAAAGCTTTTTGCCGGTTTTCCAATCGTAACCATAAACCATCCAATGATGAGTATCCTTCGAAGGAGTTTTTCTCTCGCCGCCGAAGTAGAGTCCCTTTTTCGGTGGCTCCACTTCGCCATCCTTGATCACCGAGGTGACGAAAATTTTGTCATCCCAAACAATCGGAGACGACCAGCCCAGTCCGGGAACCGAAACGCTCCAGGCCACGTTTTGGTTTGTGCTCCAGGTGGTGGGAAGATTTTTATTTTCAGAAACGCCGAGCGAACGTTCGCCGCGAAATTGCGGCCAGTTGTTTTGCGCGACAACGGTGCTGGTGGCCAACAGTGAGAGTATGAATAATTTTTTCATAAGAGATTTGCTGCGACTAAAAATTTTTGGCACGGGTGCTGGTTTTAATACGGCAAAGGTAATGATTGGCGGTGATGTAAAGCGTTGATCCATCATCTCCCCACGCGCAATTGCCCGTGGGTTCGCCGGTGTTGATGGTGCCGAGATGTTTGCCATCACGACTAAAAACAAGAACGCCGCCAGGTCCGGTCGCAAAAATATTTCCTGCTTTGTCCACTTTCATTCCGTCAGGATACCCGGGCGCTACTTTGGTCATCGCGGTCGCATCGAAAAAGATACGCCCATTGGAAATCGTTCCATCATCCTTCACGTCGTAAGCCATCCAGACCGCTTTGTCGGCGTCTGAAACCGCGACATACAATGTTTTCTCGTCAGGCGAAAAGACGATGCCGTTCGGGAAAGATAATTCGCTGGTGAGCAGAGTGACTTTGCCATCTTTGGCAATCCGAAAAACACCATTGTAGGGAAGTTCTTTCTGGGGACTTTTGTTACCTCCTTCCAATCCATAAGGTGGATCGGTGAAATAAATATCTCCGTTGGATTTGTAAACCAGATCGTTGGGACTATTGAAACGTTTGTCGAGGTACCGATCGGCGAGCGTCGTTTTCGTTCCATTTTTTTCCGCGCGCGCGATGCGTCGGTCGCCGTGTTCGCACAAAACCAAACGACCTTTTGCATCAACGGTCAGACCGTTTGAACCCGGCTCGCCACCGCGCGGCGTCGAACCGGTGTAGCCCGTTGGTTTCATAAACTCGCTGATGCCTTCCCCTTCTTTCCATTTGAAAATCACATTCTTCGGCACGTCGGAAAACAGCAGGTAGCCACCTTTCTTCATCCACACCGGGCCTTCGCTCCAGGTGAAACTCCCGGCAAGCTTCTCGATCTTGGCATCAGCCGGAATCAGCTTGTCGAAGGCGGGGTCAAGACGTTCGATTTTTCCAAGCGTTGGATATTTCACAGGCTCTGCCGAGGCGGATCGAAGCGAACCTCCTAAAACCATGGCCGCTGTCGTAAGAACAAACGGAAAAAGAAAATGCGTTTTCATATTTTAAATTGAGATGCGATCGTTCTTGGCTGCGAATAAATTTTTCCTGGATATTCTGTTCATTATTTTTCGATGACGAATTCATCCCGCACCGTTCCGTCCACATCATGTGCGCGATAAACCAGCCGGTTGCCCGTGATTTGAATATCGAGCACCTGGTAGGTGGATACTTTCATCAACCCAACCTCGGTGTAATCGTGCGGCGTCTGCACGTAATGTTTCGTCCCGGAAACGGAGATCACATAGACCGTGCCGTCCTTGGTGGTGGCAACGCGTTTCTGTCCGCGCATTGGATAGGTGCGCAGGTAAGCGTGGTCGTGACCCTGAAGGGCGAGGTCCACGTGATATTTGTCGAAGAGCGGCGTCCAAAGTTCGCGCACTTCGGGGTTGTCGCGGTTTCCGCCGGACGAATAGGCCGGATGATGGTAACTCACAAATTTCCAAATGGCTTTGGTGTTGGCCAATTGTTTTTCCAGCCAGGCAGTTTGTTTGGCGGCGCTGAGGTTGGAATCGAGAATAATAAATTTCGCATTACTGTACTCGAAGGCATAAGCGCGTTCGTCCGGAATCGTTTTCGGACCATTGTGGGGCAGAGCGAAATGCGCGTGGTAAAGGACTGGTTCCGGCGATTGATACTCGTGATTTCCAAGAACAGGAATGATTGGCCGGCGGTCGAATACGTCTTTGGAATATTCAAAGAAGCTGTCCCAGTCCCAGCGCTCGGCCCCGCGATTCACGAGGTCACCCGCCATGAGATAAAACGCCGCGTCCGGCCGGGCGCGATAGGCGTTGTGCAACAGCACGCCCCATTTATCGAGGCCGTTTTGGGCGTCGCCCATGTAGATGAACGAGAACGGAACCGCGCCCGCTGGAGCCGTGGTGAATTCCACCGGTTCAGTCCAACCTGTTTCAGAACCGTCGCCGACGGAATAAGTGTAAGTCGTGCCCGCTTTCAAACCGCGCAATTCGACGGTGTGCCGATTGTTCACCGGATCATTGATAATCGTGGGCGTCGCCAGCAGTTCGGTCTTGGCGCGTTTTATTTTCGCCGACATAGGATCAGACTTTAATTGATAACGGACTGAACCACTCTTGATCTTCGTCGAGGTGCGCCATTGAATCGCCTGGCTCGTGCGCGGGTCGTCGCTCCAGGTGAGAACCACATGATCAACGCGACTGGGTGAAGGAAAGTCCGTTTTGCTGAACAAGCTGACCAGGCGCGCGTCGTCTTCACTATCGCTCGCGGTTTGGACGAGCAACTGTCCTTCGAGCGAAGGTGGGACAGAGGGAAGGTGCGTCGCTTGATCAACGTAGGGGTCCACGCCCGCGGTAAATTTCGCCGTGCGCAAATGTGCTGGATACAACTCAGAAACTTTCACCACGCTGTCGGGTTGCTGCGGTTTAAGCAGCACCAAATAGTGCCGAGTGCGACCGGTAAAATTGTGAACGCCCAGACCGATTTCGCCCGCTGGAAATTGTTTTTCCCAAGTGTCAACCTCACGTCCCAATAACTGAACTTTCCCGCCACGCTTGAAGCCACGCTCCGTCAGCCAAAACAATTCCTCACCTGTGCTGTTATCGCGCACGATGGTCACGGTCACCGGCACATTGACATGAAAATGCACATGACCGGTGCCGAGTATTTCGCGTTCGGCGGGAGTGAGAAACGCTTCCACTTGCGCTGCGGTTAAATCAACAAGACTATCCTGTTTCAGCTCGCGTTTCATTCGCAGAACGATCGCAGCAACCGTGTCGTGAACGGATGGCTGGCTACCCGTATGCGCAAAGGTCGTTGCCTCAGTGAAAGCAACCAAGCCGGATAAAATCAAACGGAGGAAAAAGGAATAGCGTTTCACAGGATGCAAATTCGTTTCTTTACAGACCTACTGTTGAGAGTGCGCGTTGTGATTTTCCGAAAGGTTCGAGCAATTGCGCCGCGCCGCGCGCCATGAATTCGGTGTCGGTCGCGCTCATAAAAAAGAGGAAACCTTGTTTCTTAAATTTATTAATTTGCTCAACCGTCAGCGCCGGGCGACCGAGCGCTTTGCCGTGTTTCTTCCCAGCGGCTACAATTCTTGCGACGGCGGCATCGAGCTTCGGATGATTTTGCTCCCCTCGCAACCCGAGTGAGAAAGATAAATCGCTCGTCCCGATGAAGATCACGTCGATGCCGGGCGTGGCGGCAATTTCATCAATGTGCGACAGCGCAGTGGTGTCCTCCACGACCGCGACCACCAAAACATTTTTATCCGCAAAATCGTAGTAGTTCGGCGCAGGCCAGCGGAAGTGCGCAAGATCCGCACCCGATCCACGCAAACCCATCGGCGGATAATGACACGCATCCGCCGCTCGCTTCGCCAACTCAGGCGTGCTTGTGAATGGAAAAATCACGCCGAGCACACCGCAATCGAGCAACCGCTTGGCCGTCCAAAGTTCATTCACCGGC
The DNA here is from genome assembly GCA_043775015.1 of Verrucomicrobiota bacterium. GTDB lineage: Bacteria > Verrucomicrobiota > Verrucomicrobiia > Limisphaerales > CANJXF01 > CANJXF01. The sequence continues at coordinate 11,675 of JAYVSV010000040.1, read as the reverse complement.
GGACGCGCGATTGGCACCGCTGGTAATCCGCGCGTGGCGAGGACCACGTTGCGCACCGTCTCCAACGAAATCGGCGTGTGCTCCATTTCCAGCCAGAGAAAATCAAAGCCCATGCTCGCAGCTTGCGCCGCCACTTCCACGCTGTTCACACTGATGACGATTCCGATGACCGGCTCGCCTTTTTTAAGTTTTACCTTAACTGGATTTTCCCATTGCAACGCTGACGCTGCTGATTTTCTTGATGCCATAGAATTGAAATCTGTTTGCGCTCAGTTTGCGGGCATTGGTTCCTTAATCAACCAAACTTCCGCCAACTGACATCCGCGACCGTTGCCGCCTAATCCAGGTTCGACCGACCAGGTCAACGTCAGTTCACCACTGCGCGTTTCGGCAGGAGGAATATTAAATTCCAGAGGTGCGAATGGAAAAGGCTTCGTCAGGAAGGGATGAATTTCACTCTGCTCATTCGCGATCAGACGAATTTTTTTCCGCGGACTATCTCCTCCATAAAGAATGCGAATTTTGTAGCGAGCCTTGGGATCGAGGTTGGGATAACGCATCCGCAGCGGCGTGTCGTAAAGACTTTCGGCGTGATCCATCCACGACGTGCGACGTGGCAGGCCTGCGGCTTCGATCGGTTCATCAAAAATCAAATCTTCCTCGAAGCCGCTGCGCGTGGAATTCAAACGACCGGGATCTTCCTCGAAGCTGAGTCCTTGAATTAAATGCGGCTGTCGCGCGACGTTTCCCAAATCATCGTAGAAACCGCCCGGCCCCGGGTTGGTCCAGTCCAGAGTTTCTTGAACGCCTTTGAGCCGTTCCGCCTCGGTTGGGAGTTTGCTGATTTTCGCAAACCGATCTTCCAACCAGAAACGGTTGTTTAGCGGAAAATCAATTGTGTCCAGACTCGCCCCGCGATCGACGGCGATGGCTTTGTATTTCTCGACGCTCAACTGCATGCTGATGCTCTGGAACAACGCAGCGGCCAGCTCGTGCAAACGTATCCGCACATCCTCGCTGACCCGTTCGCTGGCGGTGCGCGCCAGAATTTTTTCAGCGGCCACCATCGCGTTAGAACTACCGACTTGCGGAGCAGTGCGCAGGTATTCCATCGCTTGCGCTTCGAGGTCGGTTTCGTGAATCAGACGGCGACGCACATAGGCATCGTAGTAGGCGCGAAACAACCCTTGTTGAAACCGCCAGTTCTTTAACACAAAGGGCGACGCAATTTTCTCCATCGCTTGAAATTGCAGGAGCGTTGTTTCAACACCTCCGTTGGCCAGCAATGGTCCGCGCCAATTATTTTCAAGCGCGAGCAGGCCTTGGGCAAAGTCGTCGGTGAACGATTCGCCAATGAAATAACGGCTGTAGGATCTTAGAATTTCCGTCACTTTCATTTCCGGATCCCAACCGAGCGCGCTCCAAACAGCTTTATTCACGTCGTCGTTGCAACCTTCTGAGTAGGTCAGGAAACCGATCGTGTCCGGTTGTGTTTTGCGGAAGATTGCGGCCTCACTTTCCGGTCTTGGGTTAATACACTCGCGCGCCTCGGTGACGGCAAAGGCGACATCCCAGTCCTGCACAGGAAACTGAGATTGGCGCGTATGGGTGATGTCGGGATAGTGGCGAATCGGATATTGCTTCGGCACGGCGGCACGGAGTTGCGGAAGACCCATTCGCACCTGCGGACCAAAGACCAATCCATTAAGCCAGGTGGGCTGCTCGCGTTTGAGATCAGTGAGAAATTCATCCATCCAGGTTTGGTTGAAACCCTGTGGAGAAAGCCACATTTGCGCCTTGGGATGATAGCGATGGAGGTTCTCGGATTGTTTTTTCAACAGAGCCATGAGCGGCTTTGGCGGGGTGTGACCGGGGTCGCCACCCGGGACGTAAACGGCATCGAGTCGCGGAAGTTTTGCAAAAACTTCGCCCCATTCGCGCACGGCAAATTCAACCAGTTTCGGATCGGCATAATCTTTGTCCAATGCGGGATACCAGACCCACACGTCAAGGCCGTAGGAATCGGCCAGCCGCGACATGCCGACCATCATCTCCATCGGCGGGAGTGGAAAATGCGGGCTGTCTGCGTCGTCGTCGGAACGTGGCGGGATGAGTTCAATCGCATTGCAACCAAAGACAACCAGGTCGCGAATGTATTGCTCCCAGGTCGGTAAATCCCAGGCATCGTAAGAATGGGTTTTCGGGCGGTAGCCGAGCTGATGCCCACGCAATGGATATTTCGGTGACGTGGCGATTTCAAAATTGTCGTCCAGAGTCGCGCTGCCCGGCTGCATCTTCAATTCGCGCAGCAAACGGCCCACACCGAAAAGAACGCCGCGCGCGTCGTCCCCGATGACAAAGACGGCGGGACTTGCCGCGCCGCGCTTCACGACAATTCGATAGCCCTCGGGACCCGCCGCTTTTGATTCGGTTAATTCTTTCGTGTAAGGTCCGGCCAACTGTTTGAGCGTGGACCGGTTACCGACAGCAATCACCGGAATGTTTGCGGAAGGCCAACCATTCGTCACCGACCAGAGAACGTGCGTTCGCTTTTCGACCTCTTCAACCAACATCGTGATGGCCTTTCGCTCCGGCCCGGAAAGGTCGGGCGGAGAAACGATCACGCCATTTTTAAAATCTAAACCGATGGCCTGGTTGACGCCGGCGAGCAGAACAAAAAGCGTAACGGTTTTTAAGATGACGAAGCGTGTTGTGGCCAAGGTTTTCATTTGATTTTTTTTACGGATGGGGAGCGCCGACTTTTGGTTTCTCTTTGGTCGCCGTCGCATCGGGACCGAAGCGGATGTGCTTGGAAGCATTGCCGACCGGTCGATCTCCGAACAGTCCGCGAATGACCGCCCAGTCTCCGAGCACCGACAATGCCGCGAGCAGCGAGCCGAACAAAATCGTTTTACGCAAAACCGGTGACCACGCGAAGCCCGGCGCTGGGAGTTCTCGATTCGCGGATGGTGCGCTCAGAAAAATTCCTACCGTGCAAAACGCGGCGTTAAGAAAAATCACTCCTTCGGTCACGAGTCGTTGCGGCGCAAATGAAACCAGCGCCCGTTCAAAATTTCCAATGACCATCACCCAAAGAAATGCGAGATAGACTAACTGTCCCCGCGCCAACCAGCTTCCCGTCAGCACCGGCAAGGGACGGCGTTGATGCACATAAACCAGCGCAAGAAAAACTCCGGTCAACGCGATGTAAGCGAAGTTAAACCAGGTTTCAGCGGCAAGGCCGTAGAGCATTTCCGGCATCGCTTTGGCCCTCATCCATTGCCCGGGATTTTTGACCAGATTAATGTAGGTCAGCACGAGCAATACAAAACCGGCGGCGTAAGGTTCGGTCCATTTGCGCACACGCGGTTCGTCGTTGAGTTTCGGCGCATGTTTCGCCACCAAAAATAAGGCGAGCGCCAGGCCAAGGCCATTGATGAAGCCGTAGGATTGTTCGAAAATGCTGTGCCAGTTCGTTTTCAATCCGGTGGAAACGCCAAGGAGTTTCATCAGGTTGCCGGAAGCGAAACCGAATCCACCAACCAGACCGGCGACGATCGATGCGAAAGTTAAACCAGTTAAACCATTGCGCTGAAAGTAAACCCACATTCCCACCACCATGCCGACGCAACCAGCCCAGTTGTCGCCGCGCGGCGGTGTCATGCGCCAACCGAATAAATTCACGAGCACCAGAAAACCAATCCACCAGCCAATGGCCATGTGCAAAATGAGCGACGACGCGGAGTCGAGTCGGCGGCGCACGAGAGCGAATCCAAGCACGGCAACGATGGCCACCAACGCGGCGAGCCAATCGGTGTCAAACCAGTAGAAAATACTTTGATGACGGAAGTCAGGGGTTTCCGGGAACCATTTTTCCAGAACAAAATCCTGAAGATACCAGGCCACGAAGATGATGGTGAGCGGAGCGAAAAATTCCGTAAGCCGCTCGCGATTTAGAAATGCGGGTAACGCAGCGCCGGCTCCGCCCATTGCCGCCCAAAGAAAACCGATGACGAAGAGGCAGGCAAATCCGTAGAGCGCGGAACTCGAATAGCCGGAATGGGTGTAGGCGATGACTTGCATGTAGGAAATGCTCCCGCCGAAGGACCAGCCGACTGCGCCGAAGAACGCGAAGTAAACTCCACGGCGATGCCAATCGCTGCGACCGGACAGGAGCACGGCAGCCAGGGTGGCCAGCATTCCGGGAATCATTGCGCCGTATTCGTGCCCGAAATTTCCACGAATGCCCCAGCCTATGGAAAGGGATAACGCGACCCAAAGTACGGCGAGTAAACCGGGTCGAGATGAATCGGTACCGGACGAAACTCCTTGGCCAGCGTTTGGATAAGTTGTGTTCAAGTTTGGATTGATGCGCAACTATGAACAGAAAATTTTGCCCATGCCTAGTGGAAATCTGCCGCCCGTTCCCTGGCCGAAACGCATTTGTCAATCATGCTGCTGTTCAAGTAGAGTCAAACTCACAAACCCAAAAACACATGTTTAACTTGGAACTCCAAACGTTTCGTAGCCGCTTTCTGGTCGCGCTGTTGTGGCTCTGCCCACTCATCGCCTTTGCTGCGCCCACTCAACCTGTCCCGGACAAATTGGTGGTGCTCACCTTCGATGACGCGGTCAAGTCGCATCGCACGTTCGTCGCGCCGCTGCTCAAGGAACTGGGTTTCGGAGCGACCTTCTTCGTCACGCAATGCTGGATGAACGACCAGACGAATTTCATGTCGTGGGAGGACATTGGCGAAATCCACCAGATGGGATTCGAGATCGGCAACCACAGTTGGACGCACTCGGATTTCTCCGCGCCAAAAAACGCGGCGCGTCTCGCGGGCGAGCTGTCTTTGGTGGATCGTGAACTGGCTCAAACCAAAGCCAAAATTCCGCGTCCCGTCAGCTTCGCGTATTGCGGTAATACGTTCGGTCCGGAAGCGGTGCAGCGGCTCGTGGACCTCGGCTACAAGTTCGCCCGGCGCGGTGAAATGCCGGAAGCCCATTACGGCACGCTGGAGATCGGCGCCACCTATGATCCGAAGCGGCATCATCCGCTCCTGATCCCCACCACGGGCGACGCGTATCCGAATTGGTCGCTTGATCATTTGAAAGAAGTGGTGGCCCGCGCGACCAACGGACAGATCGTGGTGTTGCAATTCCATGGCGCACCGGACGTGGCGCATCCCTGGGTCCACACCCCGCCGGAGCGTCTTCGCGAATACCTGACCTATCTCAAGGAGAACCGTTTCCGCTGCATCGCCGTGCGCGACCTGGAGCCGTACATTGACCGCGAAAATCTTCCCGCCGATCCGCTTTTAAAATTACGGCATCCTGAGCGTGGGCCGGAAAAACTGGTGTTGCCGGTGGAAATGGCAGCAACCCGGCGCGAGCCGCGTTACTGGCTGGAGAACATGGTCGTCCATCACCGGTTTAGTTGGGATGAAGCGGCGCGCGTCTTCGGCTGGAGCGCGGATGAAGTGCAGAAGAAGGCCGATGAACTTCACGTCAGCCGCGACATAGTTCCAGAAAAGTCGCCGAGCGGAAACATCCGCGTGCTGCCGTATCCCGGCGGTCGCGAAGTGAGGCGGGGGTTCACGGATGGGAACATTGATTTTCAGCGCGGCACCAAGGCGAGTATCTTCCTGCCTTGGGATGCGAAGAGCTACGTGGTCGTGGATTTGCCGGAAGCAATCTTTTGTGAGAGCGGCATTTTGTTTCTCGCACACACCCATATCCCGACCATCTGGGACAAACAAAACGTCATCATTGACAATGTTGACTGGACGCGGGAGCCGGACGGCGGTTTGAAGCGCGAATGGGTTTTGCCGAATAAAGTTGCTTTCGGTGCTTCGATCCAGCCGAAGACGGATGGTGTGGAAATGGAGTTGTGGCTGCGCAACGGCACGGACAAACCGCTGACCGGATTGCGCACACAAATCTGCGGGCATTTGAAAGGCGCGCCGGATTTCAACGACCAGACCACGACGAACAAAATCTTTCGTGCCCCGTCGGTGGCCGTCCATTCCGCCGGTGGCGACCGTTGGATCATCACGGCCTGGGAACATTGCGGGCGCGCCTGGGGTCAGCCGCTGGTTCCGTGCATCCATGCCGACCCGGTGTTGCCCGATTGCGCGCCGGGCGAAACCGTTCGCGTGCGTGGCCGCTTGTGGTTTTACGAGGGGAAGGAAATTGATCGCGAGTTGGAACAGGCCAAGTCGAAATTTTGATGACCTGTTATTTTTCGTGTCGTCTTCACGCAAATATATCGCTCAACATTTCCAGCAATGCGAAGAGCCTTTCGATTCTCCGCCTTGCCCGCGCTTGATTTATTGACAACAATCCAGCCGCCATGAAACCAATGAAAGGAACTCGATCCAACTTCGCTTTGCATCTGGAAGTTCAATTTGCGTTTGTGCTGGCAAAGCACGCCACATCGTTTTCATTGGTGCGCTTCGAGTTTTCCAATCGAAAGGGGCGTGTTGTTTGAAAATAATTCGACACAGAATATCCGTTCTCGGTTTTATTTTATTCGGTATCACGCTGAGCCAACCCGGTTGTCAAACCACGAAACAGGAAATTACTTTGAAACAAATCGACTCCACGGTTGACTCGTTCGGAAAGGAAAAACAACTCACGCGCGGGCCGGGCGGGCGCATCCTGACGAACACCGGCGTCTGGTCGCCCGACGGCAAATGGATTGTTTACGACACGCGACAAATTGATTTCGACGGAGACACGATCGAGATGGTCAACGTCGAAACGGGCGAGGTGCGTGAGGTTTATCGCTCGAAAAACGGGGCGCACTGCGGCGTGGTTACATTTCATCCGCGCCAAGACAAAGCCATCTTTATTCTCGGCCCGGAAAACCCGACGCCGGATTGGCAGTATGAATTGTTTCATCGGCAAGGGGTGATTGTCTCGACGGCCAAAAATGCGGCGGCAAAAAAAGTAGTTAACCTCGATGCGTGCGACATCACACCGCCCTTCACGCCGGGCGCGCTGCGCGGTGGATCACACGTGCATGTCTGGGATGCCGCTGGCGAATGGGTGAGCTTTACCTATGAAGATCACCTGATGGCTCAATTCAAGGAAGCTTCGCCGACCAACGACATCAACCTCCGCAACATCGGGGTGAGCATGCCCGGTCGAACGGTGAAGGTGAGCAAAGATAATGTGCGCAATCATGACGGTGATTATTTCACTGCGCTGGTCACTCGCACGAAGGCGAATCCCGCGCCCGGCTCGGATGAAATCAAGAAAGCGTTCGAAGAAGGCTGGGTTGGTCGCAATGGATATTTGCGAACGGATGGAACCCGGCAACATCGCGCGCTCGCTTTTCAAGGTCATGTGGTCACGGCAAAGGGACAGACCATTGCAGAAGTGTTTGTGGTCGATTTGCCCGAGGATTTATCGCAGCCAGGCGATGGTCCTTTGGCCGGGACTGAGACGCGTTTGCCAGCGCCACCGAAAGGTTGCGGGCAACGGCGGTTGACGTTCACGACGGATAAAAAATTTCCCGGAATCGACGGCCCGCGACATTGGTTGAGGTGTTCGCCCGACGGTTCGCAAATCGCATTCTTAATGAAGGATGACAATGGCATCGTGCAACTCTGGACAGTGTCGCCGAACGGAGGTTCGCCACGGCAGATTTCTCGCAACGCTTCGAGCATCGCGTCGTCATTTACGTGGAGTCCCGACGGACGACTTCTCGCGCACTCGATGGATAACAGCCTCTGCGTGACGGATGTCGCTTCGGGCAACACGCGCCGCGTGACACCGCGCACGGAGGCCGCAACCGCGCCACGTTCGGAAGCATGCGTCTTTTCCCAGGACGGAAAACAACTGGCCTACCTCCGACCCGTGGCGGAAGGAGGAAAGTTGTTCAACCAGGTTTTCGTAGTGAGCTTGGAGAATTGACTTAGCCACCCGATTTTCTGCAATAACTAGCGACGTGCCCCAGCCGGCGGATGGTTCGGTATATGGCTATTTTGATCCGTCGTGGACGCCCTCTTTTCTGCACCGCAACGAGATAATGCTTCGCACGGAAGCCGGAAATGAATCAAGCGAATGCGCATGCGACCACCCTGTTGCGGCTCTCGCTTCCCTCCACTGCTGCGCAACGCAGGGCATCGGCGCGTTCCGGATCAACAGCCAGATTCTGTCGATCAAGACACATCCCCAGGCCGGTTACGACATCCGCGAACTCCCGCGCGGCCATCAGATCATGGCCGGCGAAAGCTCAAGCTGCTGACCCTTGCCTGCGGCGGCAACTTCTTCGCATCACTCACCATGTTCAGCGGCACGTATTGGCCGGTGGCCCACAGGCGCATCAAGTCATCGTAGTGCGAACTCTCAGGATGTTCGCTTTGGCCGCCCGGATAAATGCCGACGCTTTTTTCCACGTGGCCGAAGTCCACAATCATCCGCCAGGACGCGCCACCGCCGACGGGGCCAACGTTGCTCCCGGGGTTGACCGTGAAATCGGTGCCGACCGTCGGCCCGCCGTTGCGATCGAGTTCCGGTTGCCGGGTCATCGACGCAATTTTCAGTTGATTGATGTTGCCCCAGCGCCATTTTTCCATGTCCTCGCCAAACTGCTTTTTGAGCGAGGCAACGGCGGCTTCAAATGATTGCTGCATGATTTCTTTGCGGGTCTCCCGTGTCGGCGTGCTGCGATTGTCGAACCAGATTGAGCGCGGAAACTCTCGCGTCAGATATTCCAGGACTTCCAACTCCGGTTCGCGATTGTTGCTGCCGCTGAAACCCCAGGAGCCATTGGGCTGCTTGATGCCGCGGCTCTTCCATTCGTCGTCCCAAACCTGCCCGCGATAAATCTCGAACCAGCGCAGCCAGATCGCCGGGCCAATGGCGTTGGTGCTGGCGACGTAATTCCATTGCGCCAGTTCTTGCAGCGCGCGTTTCGCCAACGGGTCTTTCAAGTCCACCGTCTTAAGTTCCTGAAGCAAAACCGGCACGAACCGCTCGGCCGCCTTGTCGTAGGCGTCGAACTGGATCGCCTTCATGGTTTCGACTGTAAGTTTGTTGGCGACCCCCAGCATGTCGTTGATGCGGCGGATGCGATAATTGCAGTCCCACATCCAACCCAGGTAATGCGGATAATCCAGCGGCGTGGGGCGGGCGTTGGCGGAGGCGACAAAGTGATCGGAGGGATTCACCGCCAGTGGCAACTCGTTGCGCGGAATCATGCCCGCCCAGTCGTTGTCGCCGCTCGCGCCATCCATCGGAATGCGACCCTGCCCGCGCAAGCGCAGTGGCAACGAACCGCAGGGATGCAGCGCGATGTTTCCCGCGCGGTCGGCGTAAATGACGTTCATCGGCGGCACGGAGAGATCGTCGAGCGCGCTGAGGAATTGCTTAAGATTTTTTCCGTGCGAAATGCGCCAGATGGCAATGAAGTCCTTCGTCGGGCCGAGGCCAGTCCATTGCAGGGCGATGGTTTTCCCTTCGCGACTGATGATTGGGCCGTGGACCGTTGAATCAATGTTCAACTCATGGGCCGCTTCACCGCGCACGGCCACTTGCTCGGTGATGCGGTTGAGCTTCTTCCATTCGCCGCGGTGTTTGTATTCCATCGGATCGGCGGGATTGATGGCTTCGACGAACATGTCCACCGCGTCGGCCTGCAAGTTGGTGAAGCCCCAGCCCATCTCGTCGTTGTGCCCGATGACAAAACCAGGGCCGCCGGGGAACGTGACGCCAACGAGGTTCTCGCCGTTGACCGAAACATGGCAGGCGTACCAAAGCATGGGCAGGCTGAAACCGAGGTGCGGGTCGTTGCAGAGCATCGGTTTGCCGGAGGCGGTCTTGGTGCCATCCACCGCCCAGTTGTTGCTGCCGAAACTTCCGCCCCGACCGAGCCAGCGAAGCTTGGCGTAACGACGGAGCGCCGCCGAATATGCCGTCGCGGCACCCGGGATGGGTGAGAGCGAACTCGCGAGATAGTTTCGGCGGTTGGCCTGGACTTTGACCGCCGAGACTTCGTAGGGACGGTCAATCGGCCAGAGTTCCTCGACAGCGGTGACACCGAGTTTCTCAACCATCAGGCCGAACCAAAGATCGTCCAACGTGCCGGATTGATCCCAGCCCATGTATTTGGAAAAGACGAGCGTGTCCACCGGCGTCCACGGCGCGGGCTGGTAGCCGAGTTTCTTGAACGGCGCGGGCAGACCCTTTTCGCCCAGTTCGGCAATGCGCGCATTGACACCTTCAGCGTAAGCAATCAACTCGGCGCGCAATTGAGCCGGCACGTCGCTGGAATTCCAGGCCGCCTCGCAACCGCGCCGGATTCCCAACTGGCGGACGAGGATGTCCGATTCGAGCGCCGCCGGCCCGAGAATTTCCGCCGTGGTGCCGGAACCTTGCCGCCGAAACAAATCCATCTGCCACAACCGTTCACCGGCGTGCAAATAGCCGAGCACCCGCGCAGCATCCGGCCAGGACTTCGCGTAGATGTGCGGGATGTCGTGGTTGTCGAAATGGACTTTGACGCTGCCTCCCAACCCCGTCAGCGCGACTCCATCGGCGGCGCGCGCGTCGGCGTCCACACTGACCAGGCCCGCCGCACAGGCGAGCAAGCCGCACAACCAAGCTGAACATGTCTTCATAAAGTATTTTTTCAATGAGGGTTGATGAATTTAACTGACGCTTAATGTTTGGTCGCCAGCTGGCTTCGTCAATCACAGAGATTCCTTCATCGTTTCGAGCAATGGGGATGCCGCAATTCTGAGACGGCGGCGCGCGGCGTTCACGCCGGCTCAACGAACGCAGTACCAGCAAGCCAGGCAAATACTGCGGCGCACTGCGCTATTGCGCTTGGCAAACGATTTGCCAACGGCTACATAAAAGCTCATCCGCATCAGAACCAACGCAATGGAAGACCACGACGAGAATGAACTCCGGCAGTTCGGCTACACGCAACAGCTCCGGCGCAGCATGGGCAGCTTCTCCAGCTTCGCCGTGGCGTTCTCGCTCATCTCGGTCTTCACCGGCGTGTCCGCCAATTTTGGCCACGGCCTCCGGCAGGTGGGCGGATCGTTGGTGTGGTCGTGGCTGATTGTGCTCGCCGGGCAGATGCTCGTGGCCTTGCTGCTCGCGGAACTTTCTACGCGGCTGCCGCTTTCCGGTTACGGCTACCAATGGACGAGTCGGTTGGTCAACCCGCACTTCGGTTTTTTCGTAGGCTGGTTGCTGACGCTCCAGTTCCTCACCGGCTTCCCCGGTGTGTGCGCCACGCTGGCGTCCCAGATCGGCAATTGGCTGGGCGGACGCTGGGCCGCACCTTCCACGCTGGTGGCGCTCACGCTCGCGGTGATTGCCTTGATCACCCTCGTGCATCTCTTCGGTATCCGGCTGGCCTCGCGCATTAACGACGTCGGCGTTTGGACCGAACTCATCGGCGTGGCCGCGCTCAGTCTCGGGTTGATTGCGATTGCGTTGTCGCGGGAGGCTTCGCCCTCCATACTTGTGAACTCCACGAATGCCGCCACCGGTGGGCCGGCCGGTTTGGGCGCCTGGGCGTTGTCGCTGCTCGTCGGCGCATGGTGTCTGACGGGCTTTGAAGCAACGGTGTTAAGCGGCAAGGGAAAAATCTGGATATTTGAGGAGGCGGTTCATGAGGATGATGAGTTTGCGCATGACGGCGGTCATGGCGA